>JAAYEU010000097.1 GCA_012728595.1 Tissierellia bacterium | reverse complement strand
GAAGTTAAGCCTCTCAGCGCCGATGGTACTTGGGTGGAGACGCCCTGGGAGAGTAGGACGCTGCCAGATTTATAATTTATAATACATATTAAACCCTCTACTTTGTAGGTCGAAGTAGGGGGTTTTTATTGTACCTATCTTTCAGATATATTATAATTAGATTGATAAGGTAATAGAAAAGCCAAATAAGATAAGTATTAGAAATTAAAAGGAGAAGATACAAATGCGATATGAAGGAGCCCTTTATAGGCCACCTAGCGAAGCCTATAGCTTGATAGTGCAGGCTACAATAGGTTGTTCCCATAATAAATGCACCTTTTGTTCCATGTATAAGGATGATAAGTTTAGAATAAGGCCTACGGAAGAGATAATAGAGGATTTGACTTTAGGAAGGCAATATTATAAAAAAGTTAGGCGTATTTTTTTAGCTGATGGGGATGCTTTAATAATTAAGACTGAAGAATTGATTAAGATATTGGAAAAGATAAGACTGCTCTTTCCCGAATGTGAGAGGGTAGGTATATATGGTTCTCCAAAATCAATTTTAAATAAATCCTGCAAGGAACTGCTAGAGCTAAGGGACTTAGGACTTGGTATTGTTTATTTAGGTGTAGAATCTGGAAGCGATAAGATATTAAAGAAAATTAAAAAGGGTGTAGACTCTTATCAGATGATAGAAGCAGGAAGAAAAATAGTAGATGCAGGAATACAACTTTCAGTAACCTTAATATCAGGAATTGGTGGAAAGGCAGACTCAATCCTTCATGCAGTAGAGTCTGCCAGGGTGTTAAACCAAATGAAACCCCATTATGTTGGTTTATTGACTTTACTTCTAGAAGAAGGAACAGAGCTATATGATGATGTACAGGCAGGAAGGTTTAAGCTATTATCACCTAAGGAAGTTTTAGAGGAAACTAAGATTTTAGTGGAAAATCTTCTGATAGATAATTGTATTTTTAGGAGTAATCATGCGTCCAATTATGTAGCCTTAAGAGGAACCCTCATAGAGGATAAGGAATTGATACTTAAACAGATTGAGGAAGGCTTAAAAATCGATGCCTTAGAGGATAAGGAATTATATAGAAGACTATAGGATAATTTTTCCTATATTTTTATCTTGCATTAATAACTATACGGTGTTATAATACTAAAAGAAAAAAAGAATAAATTGAATCTTTAAATCAGTCCAGAGAGGCTGGCAAGATTGTAATTATAGGATAGTTATGCCTATTATTAGGTCTTGCTGTAAGCAAGGCTTTTTTTATGGAATGGATTACAATCTTACAGTCCTTTAAATCAGTCCAGAGAGGCTGAAAAGGAGAGAAAACTCTCCTTTAAATTCAAAAAAGGAGGTTTTTTTATGTCAGAAAACATAATGGTAAGACAAGCTGAAAAAGCAAAGGTCAATCTATGGCAGAAATCCAAAAAGGTTATTTTAGCTTTCCAACACTTAATTGCTATGTTTGGAGCTACAGTACTAGTGCCAATATTAACGGGGCTTGACCCAACTGTGGCCTTATTCACTGCAGGCCTTGGAACCTTGATATTTCACCTTTGTACTAAGGGAATGGTACCAGTCTTTTTAGGTTCATCTTTTGCCTTTATACCCCTGATACTAGCAGTTAAAGAGCTATATAACGGAGATTTAGCTTATGCTCAAGGTGGAATGGTAGTGGCAGGGCTAATATATATTGTTTTCGCCTTCCTTATTAAAAGAATAGGGGTAGAAAGAATTAAAAGGTATCTTGCCCCTCAGGTAGTTGGCCCTATTATAATAGTAATAGGAATGAATCTGGTACCAACAGCCTTTGGAATGGCAAGGGAAAACCTGATTGTGGCTTCTATAACTTTGGGAACAGCCTTATTAATTAATATTAAAGGCAAGGGTTTTATAAGCCAGCTGTCAATTCTATTAGGAGTTGTTACAGGCTATGCAGTGGCTTTAGGAATGGGAATTGTAGATACGACAATAATCAAAGAAGCATCATTATTTGGAATACCATCCTTTAGCTTGCCAAAATTTGACATGGGTGCAATAATGATAATTGCACCGGTGGTATTGGCAGTCTTTATGGAGCATTTAGGGGATATAACTACCAACGGAGAAGTTGTAGGTAAAAACTTTATAGAGAATCCGGGCTTAAATAGGACCCTTTTAGGAGATGGAATAGCAACGGTTGTTGCAGCGTCTTTAGGGGGACCTGCCAATACAACCTATGGCGAAAACACTGGAGTATTAGCCATAACTAAAAATTATGACCCATCAATATTGAGGCTTGCGGCAGTCTTTGCCATGATACTAGGCTTTGTTTCTAAAATTGGGGCCATGTTAAACTCAATACCAACAGCAGTTATGGGTGGAATAAGCCTCATGCTGTTTAGTATGATAGCTTTAATTGGGGTAAAGACCATAAGAAATAATAAAGTGGAGTTTAACTGGAAGAATATCTTGGTTATGGCTAGTATTTTAGTACTGGGGCTAGGTAGTGGAATAATTGAAAGCAAATTTGGTATTACCATAGGTATTCCAGTAACTGAAGTAGTAAAAATATCTGGGCTAAGCTTTGCTGCAATAGTAGGAATACTGTTGAATACAATTTTAAATAGATAGATATAGATTTAAAAGCCTGTCTGAATAGAAAGACAGGCTTTATTATGTTTGATATAATAATTATAAATGAATTAAGTTTGTCCGCTAATATTTGGTATAGATCAATATTATACTGAAAAGGTGGTAAATATGGGTCGAATAGATGAGGTGCTGGAGCTTTTAACTCAATTGGAAAAGGAAAAGCAAGAAGGAGTTTCTGCTGCTGACATAGCTTTTATATTGGGTATAGACAGATCCAATGTTAGCAGGTATTTAAATATTCTATATAAAAAGGGAAAAGTAGAAAAAGTGAATGGAAGGCCAGTATTATATAAATCTATTAAGGGTTATATTAGTTCAGTCTGTGATGAAGAAGACCCATACATAGGTTTTAATAACAGTTTGGATAAATTAGTGGGCGCAAGACAGAGTCTGGCTATTCCTATACAAAAAGCAAAGGCTGCAATCTTATACCCTCCCAAGGGATTGCATACTTTACTTTTAGGGGAAACAGGTGTAGGAAAGTCCATGTTTGCTAAGCTAATGTACCAATTTGCCATAGAATCTAAAGTGGTGGTAGAAAATGCCCCATTTATACGATTTAATTGTGCTGACTATGTGGATAATCCAAACCTATTAACGGCGCAGATATTTGGAGTAAAAAAAGGTGCTTATACTGGTGCAGATAGAGATAGGGATGGACTGCTTAAAAAGGCGGATAAGGGATTTATATTTTTAGATGAAATCCATAGGCTACCACCTCAAGGGCAGGAAATGTTATTTACCTATATTGATAATGGATTTTTTAGACCTCTAGGAGATGCTGAAAATCTAATCCGGGTAGATGTTAGGATAATAGCTGCAACTACAGAAGATCCCAAATCCCACCTTTTGAAAACCTTTACCCGTAGAATACCCATGATAATAACATTACCTCCTATAAGAGACAGAAGCTTATCTGAAAGATATTCACTAATTGAGACCTTTATTAGAGAAGAATCCCATAGACTAGGTATGAGTATATATATAAACAAAAATTCCATTATTTCCTACCTACTATATGATTGTCCTAACAATATAGGGCAGCTCAAATCGGATATACAGCTAGCCTGTGCTAAAGCTTTTTTAAGATATAAATCTGAACAAGATGATTATTTAGTTATTAACCAAGGGGATTTACCCAACCATGTAAGAAAAGGAATATTGAATATCAATCAGTATAGAAAAGAAATCGAAGAATTGTTAAATTCCACTTATGATGTTTTTAAATTTGATCAGCATGAAAGACCGCCTTTATCATTAAAAGAAGATGAGAATATATCAGGTGATTTTTATACTGCGATTGAGGAAAGACTAGAATCTTTGAAGGAAGCTGGCATGGATGAACAGGCTATTAATGAGATAATGAATATCGATATTGAATCTCATTTTAGGAAGTATATAGGGCATATATATAGGCGGTTTGATAGAAGGGGAATTTCAAATGTAGTGAATGAAGACATACTCCAAGTAGCTGAAGAAATCCTATTACTAGCTCAAAAACATTTAGGAAAGGAATTTGATGAAAAAATATATTTTGGGCTATCTTTCCATTTGGAAAGGAGTATTGAAAGGATAAGAAGAGGGGAGAAGATATATAATCCTAAGCTGAATTTCATAAGGATTAATTATGAAGAAGAATTTTTGTTTGCAGTAAAAATAGCTAAGCTTCTAGATAATAAGTTTAACATAGAAACTCCTGTAGATGAAATTGGCTATTTGGCCATGTTCTTTACAACGGATTCAAATAATAAATTCATAGAGAGAAAACCAAAGGTGGGAGTAATAGTAGCCATGCATGGTAGGTCAACAGCCAGCAGCATGGTGGAGGTGGCTAATAGTCTAATAGGTGTAGAACATGCAGTTGCCCTGGATATGCCACTTTCTATGAAGCCAAAGAATATGTATGAGTTAACAAAAAATAAGGTTTTAGAAATTGATGAAGGAAAAGGCGTAATCATGATGGTAGATATGGGTTCGTTGACAAACTTCGGAGATATGATATGGGAAGAGACTGGAATAGAGGTAAGGACTATAGAAAAAGTGAGCACTCCAATGGTAATTGAAGTATTAAGAAAGGTTATATTAGGTTATGAACTGGATGAAGTTGTTAATTCCTTTGTGGGAAAGGTTTCTATTAAAGATGAAGTGTCCAAGCCAATGAGGGATGAAAATGTAATTATTACTGCTTGTTTTACAGGGGATGGTGCTTCCAAAAAACTCGAATCAATAATAAGGTCAAATCTTGATGGTGAAAATCTGGAAATAGTACCCATTAATATCATAGATGAAGAAAGGTTAGAGAAGAGGATAGATAGATTAGCTAACAAATATAATGTTATGGCTATTGTAGCAACTGTGGATATAGATATAGATTATATACCTTTTGTAACTGCAATGGATATATTACAGGGCGATGGAATAGAAAAGTTGAAAAAAATTATAGAACAGGAAAACATATACTCAAAGATAGGAGAATCTTTACAAGAACATATTACAAATTTAGATGGGAAAGAAATAACAAGGGATATTAAATATTTGATTAGGAGTATCGAAAAAGGTTTAGGTCTAGAAGTAGTCTCAGATGCTAAAATAGGAATAGTGCTCCATATTGCTTTTTTAATAGACAATCTTCTAAATGGTGTGCTACCAAGAAGGTTTGATAACTTAGAAGCTTATAGCAACTTATACGCAAAGGAGATGGGCATTATTAGAAGATGTATTTTGCTGATGGAGAAGAAATATGGGATTTCAGTGGAAGATGACGAATTGGCATATATTTTAAAATTGTTTTTATTGAACCAAAAGCTTGTGTAACAGTGTGTAAACTCTTACACACTGTTTTCATTTTATATTATCTACTTTACACGCTCCTTTGTAGGTTTGGATTAAGGAATATTAAAGAAAAAACATAACAAAGCCTGATGGGAGCTATTGTCCTCTCATATATTTTAAAAATCCATTTATTATGAGTGTTGGCAAAGTATTTGCAATAACAGAAGAGTACAAAGAGATAGCTTACATAAAAATAAATTTTTGGAGGTGAGTGGTTTTTAGAACTGATTATGAAATTTACTGAAAGGACTGATTCATATGCTAAATATTGTGCTTGTTTGCTCAGCAGGTATGTCGACTAGTTTATTGGTTAGCAAGATGAATAAGGTAGCTAAGGAAAAAGGTCTGGATGTAAATGTAATTGCTATAGCAGAAGCAGATGTAAAGAACAATATGGATAAGGTAGATGTTATGTTGCTTGGACCTCAAGTAAGATATCTATTGCCAAAGATGAGGGAGATGATGGAAGTAAAAGGGGTACCCGTTGATATAGTAGATACTGTAAGCTATGGAACTATGGATGGGGAAAAGGTTTTAGAACAGGCTTTAAGTATGGTAAAGGATAAATAAAGTTAGTTTCAAAGGGGGATTAAAATGGATAGGTTTATGGATTTTATGGAAAGGAAGTTTGTACCTGTTGCTGCTAAAATTGGGGGACAAAGACATTTAGTTGCTATCCGTGATGGATTTGTTGCCATTATGCCTTTAATACTTGCAGGTTCTACAGCGGTATTGTTAAAAAACACTATATTTAGCTGGATAGCACCATTAGAAGTATTGATTCCCATATGTGACCAAGTATGGTGGGGTTCTTTAGCTATAATGACTTTATTGGTTGTTTTTTCAACAGCTTATAGCTTAGCAAGGTCTTATGATGCTAACGCACTTGCATCAGGTCTAATTGCAGTAGGTTCTTATTTTGCTACTTTACCTCAATCTCATGGAGATGCAGGTTGGGGATATATTCACTGGGGATATTTACAGGCTACGGGCCTTTTTACAGGCTTAATTGTGGCAATAATAGCTACTGAAATATTTGTAAGATTGACTAAAAGAGATTTAACAATAAAGATGCCAGAGGAAGTGCCCCCAGCAGTAGGTAGAGCTTTTGCAGCAGTAATACCTGGTATGATTACCATATTTACTTTTGGAATAGTCTTTTTGATTATAGATAAATTAGGAGGAATAAGCCTATACGATGTTATATATGAAGGAATACAAAAACCCCTACAGGGCTTTAGTCAGGGAGTAGGTTCTGCTATGGTAATGGCTATGCTAATAAACTTGTTCTGGTTCTTTGGACTTCATGGTGCAAACATTTTGGATCCTATAATGAATGCCTTATATTTACCAGCCCTAACGGAAAATGCAGCTTATATAGATGCTGGAATGCAAGCTCCAAATGTTATAACTAGAGTTTTCTTTGACACATATGTACACTTAGGTGGTTCAGGGGCCACATTAGGACTGATTATTGCTATTTTTATAGCTTCAAAGAGGAGAAAGGAATACAGGGAAGTGGCAAAATTATCAACACCATCGGGTATTTTCCAAATAAATGAGCCTATTATGTTCGGACTTCCTATAGTGCTAAATCCCATTTTATTTATTCCATTTATAATAACACCAGGAATTTTAACCCTTATAGCTTATATTGGGACTGCTATAGGTTTTGCACCTCCAACCTATGTAGCCATACCCTGGACTAGTCCACCTATAGTTGGAGCCTTTTTAGCAACAGGTGCAACGGCAGCAAGTTGGAGAGCGGCAGTATTAGCAGCTATAAACCTAGTGGTTTCAGTGATTATATACCTACCATTTATAAAATTAGCTGACAGGTCTAGGAAAAAGGAGACTTCCAAATAAAAGAAGTAGAGAACCTTCTCTACTTCTTGCAATCTTTATTCTAACAAAGGGTGAGGTGGTTAATTTGACCGAGAAATTAAAAATAGCAGTAATTGGTGGTGGTTCATCTTATACCCCCGAATTTGTAGAGGGAATCATCAAAAGATATGATGAACTACCAGTAGATGAACTTTGGTTGGTAGATGTGGAGGAGGGGAAGGAAAAGCTAGCTATAGTTGGCGATTTAGCCAAACGTATGGTAAAAGAGGCCAATCTACCGATGGATGTCTTTTTAAGCTTGGATAGGCAGAAGGCCTTGTATGGCGCCAGCTTTGTTACAACCCAGTTAAGGGTGGGAATGCTTGAAGCTAGGAATAAAGATGAAAGGATTCCCTTATCCCATGGTTTTATAGGTCAAGAAACAAATGGTGCAGGTGGACTTTTTAAGGGCTTAAGAACCATACCAGTTCTATTAGAAATTGCTGAAGATATGGTAAGTTTGTGTCCTGATGCCTGGCTGATAAACTTTACCAATCCAGTAGGTATGGTGACTGAAGCCTTTTCCAAATATTCAAAGCACAAAAAGTTTATAGGCCTTTGCAATGTTCCTATTGGAGTTGAAAGGGGCATAGCAGAAATATTAGGAATAGAAGGGGAAAGGGTTAGGATAGATTTTGCTGGATTAAATCATATGGTTTATGGCTTTAATGTATATATAGATGGCCAGAATAGGACTGACGAGGTATTAAATATATTTGCAAGAAATTCTGCTTCCGTAAATATGAAAAATATAGATCCTATGGAATGGGATGGAGAATTTATTAAGGCTCTTAGATTAATACCTTGTCCCTACCACAAATATTACTATAAAACTAAGGACATGCTTAGAAATGATTTAAAAAAGTTCGAAGAAGGGTTGAATAGGGCTGAAGAAGTGAAGGAAGTAGAAAAGGCATTGTTTGAGCTTTACAAGGATAAGGCACTAAAACATAAGCCTAGGGAATTGGAAAAAAGGGGAGGAGCTTATTATTCCGATGCAGCCTGCAATCTTATAAGCTCCATATATAATGATAAGGGGGATTTACAGGTGGTAAACACCCTAAATGGAGATACTATTAAGGATTTGGATGAAAATAATGCAATTGAAATTACCTGTAAGATAACAAAAGATGGCCCTATTCCTCACAAATTCATCCAACGTTTTCCAATCCCTATAAGGGGACTTATTCACCAAATAAAGGCTTTTGAAATATTGGGAGCGGAAGCTGCAGTAGAAGGAAACTATGAAAAGGCCCTCCTAGCAATGGTAACCAATCCTCTAGTTGCCAACGATAAAGAGGGACGTATTATGTTAAACGAATTGTTACAGGCACATAAGGCCTATCTTCCAAACTTCTTTAATAAATAAATATAATATATAATTAAAGGAGGACATATGGGCTGTTACAGTAAGCGATATAACTTTAAAGGAGAGAGCAATATGGAGTTAGAAATGATAATAATGAACATTATAAACTATAGTGGTGAAGCTAGGAGCCTGTGTATGGAGGGAATATCCCATGCAAAGAAGGGAGATATAGATGCAGCAAGAATCAATATTGACAAGGCCAATGAAAAGATTGGGTGTGCACATAAAAGCCAGACTAAATTGATACAGCTAGAAGCTCAAGGGGAGAAACAAGATTTATCCCTACTATTAATCCATGCTCAAGATCATTTGATGAATGCAATAACCACCCGAGATATGGCCTTGGAGTTTATAGATTTATACGAGCTAGTATATAATAGCTCAATGGTAAAGGGTGATAGGGCCAATGCGTAGATTGGGTGTATCTATTTATCCTAATAAATCGTCTTTAGAGGAAGATATAAGATACCTAAGCCTGGCAGCTAAATATGGATTTAAAAGGATATTTACTAATTTGATTTCAATTGATGAGAACAGCCTAGCAAAATTCAAAGAAATAATAAACTATGGGCGAAGTCTCGGTATGGAGGTTATAGCAGATGTATCTCCAGAAGTATTCAAATCCTTAGGGATCCACTATTCAGATTTAAAGTTCTTTAAGGATATGAACTTAACAGGGATTAGACTGGATTTAGGCTTTACTGGAAATGAAGAAAGCATAATGTCATTTAATCCTTATGGTATAAAGATAGAGATTAATATGAGTAGCAATATTAAGCATTTAGAAAATATTATGGCCTATGTACCAAATAAGGATAATATTATTGGCTGTCATAATTTCTATCCCCATAGATATACTGGCTTATCTAGGAAGCATTTTATTAAGACCTCAAGGGAGTTTAAAAAATATGGACTAAGAACTGCGGCTTTTATTTCTTCACCCAGTGCAACTTTTGGACCTTGGCCAATCAATGAAGGATTGCCTACATTAGAAGAGCATAGAAACCTTCCCATAGAAACTCAAGCCAAAGATCTTTTTAACACAGATCTTATAGATGACGTTATAATAGCCAACTGTTATGCATCTGAAGAGGAATTAAGGGCTTTAGGAGGTATGGATAAGGATATTCTTACATTAGAAGTAGATTTGATTGAAGAATTACCGCAGCTAGAAAGAAAGATTATCTTGGAAGAAGTCCACGTAAATAGAGGAGATGTATCGGAATACCTAATCAGATCTACCCAGAGTAGGGTTAAATATAGAGATTATCATTTTAAGTTGATGAATCCTCGGGATATTAAAAAAGGAGATATATTAATAGATAGTTCTCTATATGGGCATTATGCTGGAGAATTGCAAATAGCCTTAAAAGAAATGAAAAACAGTGGTAGAACAAGTGTTGTGGGAAGAGTAGTAGATGAAGAAGTTTTTCTACTAGACCACATAAGGCCCTGGCAAAAATTTAAACTAGAGTCTTCAACATAAATAAGTGGGTTGGGAATCTCAAGGTTATGGATTTTCCATAGGTGGAAGTATCTATAACCTTTTTTTATTGCATGGACAAAATCGTAAATAATGTATAAAATGTAAGGGGACAAGGAAAAAGAATTAAAGAGAGGAAGTTTTATCATGCCTAAGGTAGTGATAGTAGGTGGGGGAGCAGCTGGAATGATGGCTGCTATTTCTGCAAAAAATCATGGTGCAGATGTGACTTTAATTGAAAGGAATAATAGGGTAGGAAAAAAAATATTAGCTACAGGCAATGGCAGGTGTAATTATACCAATGTGAACCTTACAATAGAGAATTATCATGGTAATAATCCTAAATTTGCTTATAGTTGTTTGTCGCAGTTTGGAGTAGAAAAGACATTAGAATTCTTTGAAAGGCTAGGGATCACTCCAACTATAGAGGATGATGGTAGGGTATTTCCACTATCTTTACAGAGTTCCAGTGTATTAGATGTACTTAGATTCGAATTGGAAGAATTAGGTATAGAACTTCTAACCGATGCCTTTGTTACAGATATAAGGAAGAATAAAAAATTTAAATTGATGTTGGAAGATGGGAGACAAATTTATGGAGATAGGGTTATTATAGCCACTGGAGGCAAGGCAGCCCCAAATACGGGTTCTGATGGCAACGGTTATAAATTAGCTGAAAGGCTTGGCCACAGCATAGTGGATATTTTCCCTGGATTAGTACAGCTTAAATTGGAAGGGGATATATTCAAGCAGGTAAGTGGAGTAAAATTTCCAGGAGTAGCAGGCCTTTACTTGGAAGATAGATTGATTAAGCAGGATAGGGGAGATATATTGTTTACCAATTATGGCATATCTGGTCCTCCTATTCTTCAACTGAGTAGAACGGCATTAAAATACTTAAAGGATGGTAAGGATATTGAGCTTAAGGTATCTATAATCCATGATAGGACAGAAGGGGAGCTTTATGACTATCTAGTATTCAGATTTGGATTTATGGCCAAGAAGACTATAGAAAGGGGACTAATTGGCTTAATAAATAAGAGATTGATACTTCCAATATTAAAGGAAGTAAAAATCGATAAGAATAAAAAGATTGCCCACTTGAGCAAAGATGAAGTAGGTAGATTAGCCAAGATCCTTACCGATTGGAGATTTAAAATAACTGGAAGTAAATCCTTTAAAGATGCTCAAGTTACGGCAGGTGGGATCGATACTGATGAAATCAATAGTTCCACCATGGAATCAAAGTTGGTAAAGGGTTTATACTTTGCAGGGGAAATTGTAGATATAGATGGGGATTGTGGAGGATTTAATCTTCAATGGGCCTGGTCATCAGGCTATATAGCAGGGGAAAATTCTGCTTATTAATAGGAGGTATAGAATGTATAAATTATTAGGATTGGATTTAGATGGAACCTTATTAAATAGTCAACATGAAATATCTGATACCAATAAGGAAAAAATAAGATTGCTATATGCAAAGGGTGTAAAAGTTATATTATTATCTGGTAGAGAACCTAGT
Organism: Tissierellia bacterium; assembly: GCA_012728595.1. GTDB lineage: Bacteria > Bacillota > Clostridia > Tissierellales > Tepidimicrobiaceae > Tepidimicrobium. Next base: position 18,659 of record JAAYEU010000097.1, on the reverse strand, counting down.
TCCCTTAAAGCCTTTGCTGAGGAGTTGGGAATTAAGGAACCCTTGTCAGGTTTAAATGGTGGAATTATTACCGATCATACTGGAGAGAAGGTATTGTATCAAAAATGTATAGATGAAGAATTGGCTAAGAAGATGGTTAATTACGTTTGTAATGAAAATGTAGTTAGCTTTATATTTATTGGTAATATGGTCTTATTCCATGGCGGTGAAGCCGAAGAACTAGAAAGGGCAAAAGACTATATATTGGCTGACATTAAGCCCATTAAAAACATTTTCAAATACATTGGAGAAAATAACCTGTGGGGTAAAATAAATAAGATTTTATTGGCTGGAGAAAACCAAAACCTATTAAAACATAGAGAAAAATTAAATGATTTAACCAACGGAAATTTATCTATGGAGTTTTCCCTACCTATTTTCTTAGAATTGTTTAACAAAGATGTAAGTAAGGGTAGGGCTTTAGCCAAAATAGGAGAAATGTTAGATATTAAGGGAGAAGAGATGGTTGTTATTGGAGATGGTGAAAATGATATTTCCATGATTGAATATGCTGGTGTGGGAGTGGCTATGGAGAATGCCTTAAGCACTGTTAAAAATAGAGCCGATTATATAACCTTATCCAATGATGAGGATGGAGTTAGCCATGTGATTAAAAAAGTCTGGAATATTTAATTAACTATAGCCATTTTAATAGGGAAAGGAATGAATTGATACTAATGAATAGAGAACTAATTGGACTAGCCAAGCAGGAAAAAGCTATCAAAGTAGCCATTGTTGGCACAGGAAAAATGGGAAGAGGTTTAGTAATTCAGCTGTCAAGGATAAAGGGCATGTTACCTCAACTAGTTATCAATCGAAATGGTGAAAAAGCCCTAAATTCCCTTTTAAAAGCAGGTGTAAGAAAAGATGAGATAGTAGTAACCAATTCCCTAACTAAGCTTAATTCCGCCCTTGAAAAGGGAAAATTTGTAGTAAGTGAAGATATGGACTTAGCAGCTAAGGCAAATACTATACATGCTATAGTAGATGCAACTGGAGTTCCTGAAGTAGGGGCTAAACTTGCCTTGGTTGCTATTGAAAATAGAAAACATATAATCATGTTGAATGTTGAAGCCGATTCTGTAATAGGCCCAATCCTCTATAAGTATGCAAAAGAGGCTGGTGTAATATATACGGGAACAGCTGGAGATGAACCTGGTGCCGTAATGGAGTTATATGATTTTGCAAAGAGATTAGGATTTGAGGTATTGGCTATGGGTAAGGGAAAAAACAATCCATTAGATGTAGAAGCTAATCCCGATAGCGTGCAGGAAGATGCCTTTAAAAAGGCTTTAAATCCCCGTATGCTAACTGGGTTTATAGACGGAACCAATACCATGATAGAAATGACTTGCATAGCAAATGCTACCGGATTTATTCCCGACATAAGAGGTGGTCATGGTATTGATAGCAATATAGAGGATTTAGTGGACTTTTTTAAATTGAAGGAAGAGGGAGGAATTTTAAATAGCTATCAAGTAGTAGATTATGTCAGGGGAATTGCCCCTGGAGTATTTTTAATCTTTACAACTGATTTGGAGGATATCCATGACCAATTAAGGTATTTAAATATGGGAGAAGGGCCTAATTATGTACTCTACAGGCCTTATCATCTTACCAGCTTAGAAACTCCCAATTCCATATTTGAGGCCTGCCTTAATCACAAGCCAACAATAGCCCCAACTAAAGGGCTTGTAGCAGATACCATTGCTATAGCTAAAAAGGATTTGAAGGCAGGAGAAAGATTAGATGGCATCGGTGGCTTTACGGTTTATGGTAGTATTGAAAAATATAAGGTTGCAAAGGAAGAAAATCTAGTTCCTATAGGGTTGATAGATGAAAAGGCTAAGGCTCTAAAGGCTATTAAAAAAGGCCAGGCTATAACATACGATATGATAGAATTGAATACTAGTACGGAAATATATAGATTAAGAAAGCTACAAGAAAAGATTATTGATGTATAAAAGGCTGAGAACTTTAATTGGTTCTCAGCCTTTTAGATTCAAAATATCCAAAGATGTCAAAAAATTAACAATTGTTGACTTATTAAATCAAACTATGTAAAATGAAATTAATATTATATATTGAAATATAATTCATGAGAGGGGCAGTATATGTGACGAGAATGAAGTATAGTACTAGGTTAATGGTAAGATGCGCTAAGATGTATTACGAGGACGACATGAATCAAGATGAAATATCAGAAAATTTACAAATCTCCAAGTCCACCGTTTCCAGGATACTAGCAGCCGCTAGAAAGGAAGGGATTGTAAAGATTATTGTTGATAATCCATTGAAAGATGATTACATACAGTTGGAAAGGGAAATGGAAAATAAATTTGGTTTAAAAGAAGTGATAATTGTTGATAGTGGCAGTGATGTGAAGGAAACCAAAAGAAATCTAGGTAGAGCAGCTGCTGAATATATTCAAAGAATTATTAAAGATGGTCAGATAATCGGAGTTACTTGGGGAACTACTTTAAGAGAAATTCCACAGTTCGTTGAAAACGATAGGAAAAGGAAGGTAACTTTTATTCCGATGTTAGGCGGCATTGGGGAAGTAGAGGCAGATATTCACCCCAATCAGATAGCCTTGGAATTAGCAAAAAGGTTTAATGCTGACAGCAAATTGTTGCATGCACCTTATCAGGTAGATAGCATGCATAGAAAAGAGAGTTTGATTACTGACAAGAATATTTGTGAATTTTTCAAGCTCTTTGACAGTATAGATGTAGCCTTGATGGGAATTGGTTCTCCCTTACTTAACACCTCCACCTTAGTGGAAAGTGGTTATTATACTATGGAGGATATAAAAATGTTAGTTCAGCAGGGGGCAGTAGCTGATATTAGTTCCTTGTTCATCGATAAAGATGGAAATGGAGATAAATTTGAATTTAATAAAAGGGTAATAGGAATAGATTTAGAAAGGATCAAGAAAATTCCATTGACCATTGGAATTGCGGGTGCAGTTGAAAAAAAGGATGCAATACTAGCAGCAATAAGAGGAAAGTATATCAAGGTATTAATAGTAGATGAAGGGGCAGCAAGAAGTATACTAAATGAGAATTAAGTATCCACTATTTTTCAGAAAAGAGGGATTATTAGTGGTTCATAAGGCTTTATTGTTCATCTTTGGATTATGGGTTTTACAGGGAGCATTATCTTATATTCAAATTTCCCATTATAGGAAAACCTTATCAAGATTGAAAAGCAAAGGAAGGGTATTAATTGGGCATGAAAAGGGGAAGCTTAAGCCGGGTAGTATAATCCTATTAGTTATAGATGATAATGAGATAATAATAGACATGGAGGAAATGAAGGGCATAAGCGTATTTGATAGGTTTAGAAAAAAGAGTACTTATATCGGCAAGACTATAGAAGAGCTATCTAAGGAGTTAAGCCAGCTAAAGAAGGATACCATAACCACCAGAGCAATTAAAAAAGCTTTAGAGGGTTTTGAATAAAAGTTATATAGAAAGGAGGGTAGGGTTTATTTTTAAATATCTATAAGTAAAGGGGGAATATTAATGGATACTTTGGCAAGAGCTGCCGAATGGTTTATTGGTTTATTCCAGGAAGGTGGACAAACCTTTGTTGGGCAGGTAACAGGAATACTACCTACTCTGATAGTTTTAATCACCTTTGTAAACTCTATTGTAAAATTGATTGGTGAGGAAAAAGTACAAAGATTAGCAGAAAAAGCAACGGGAAACATATTTTCTAGATATATAATATTGCCTGTATTAGCAGTATTCTTCTTAACCAATCCTATGTGCTATACTTTTGGGAAGTTTTTAGATGAAAAGTACAAACCAGCTTTTTATGATGCAGCTGTATCTTTTGTACACCCTATAACAGGCTTGTTCCCTCATGCTAACCCTGCAGAACTATTTGTTTATCTAGGAATAACTGAAGGTTTAAGACAGCTAGGGTTGCCTTTAGGAGGTATAGCGATAAGGTATTTCATAGTTGGATTAATAGTAATATTCATAAGGGGAATAGTTACAGAAATGATCACTGCTAGAATGATGAAAAAACGTTACCAATTAGAAACTTCTGAAGAAGGAGGGGTATAATGTATAAGGCTGTAAAGATAACTAAAGGGCCAGGAGGCTTTGGAGGACCTCTTATAATAAAGCCTACTGAAGAGAGGAACATAATCTTATCAGTTACTGGCGGAGGAATAAATCCTATAGCAAAGCATATTGCGGATATGACAGGGGCTGAGGTTGTTGATGGATTTAAGACTTCTGTGCCAGATGAAAAAGTTATATTAGCAGTGGTAGACTGTGCAGGTACTGCAAGGTGTGGTGTTTATCCTAAGAAGCGTATTTATACTGTAAATTTAACGCCTGTAGGGCAGTCAGGGCCTTTGGCTAAGTTTATCACAGAAGATATCTATGTTTCTGGGGTAAGAAAAGAAGATGTAACTTATGTGGAAGATGAAAGCCTATTGATGGATGAAACAGAAGAAAAAATAGTAGTGGAAGAAAAGCAAACTGATTATAATCAATCAGCAGAAAGGACTGAAGAGTCTAAAGGCAGCATAGTAGAAAGAATAGGTAAAGGGGCTGGAAAAGTAGTAGGTATTTTCTATGCCTCTGGTAGGGAAACAATAGACTCAGTAATTAAAAATATACTACCCTTTATGGCTTTTGTTTCAATGTTAATAGGTATAATACTTAAATCAGGTATTGGAGATATTATTGCTAAAAGTGTAGCACCCTTTTCTGGAACCCTACCTGGCCTACTACTGATATCAGTAATTGCAGCTTTACCCGTATTGTCTCCTTTGCTTGGACCAGGAGCGGTAATAGCTCAAGTTGTTGGTGTATTAATAGGTGTTGAAATAGGAAAGGGAAATATCCCTCCTCATTATGCTCTACCTGCCTTGTTTGCTATTAACCCTCAGGTAGGTGCAGACTTTATACCAGTAGGGTTAAGCTTGGGAGAAGCTGAACCTGAAACCGTTGAGGTAGGTGTACCAGCCATATTATTCTCTAGGTTGATCACTGGACCTCTTGCAGTAATTATAGCATACTTATTTAGCTTTGGATTGTTCGACTAAATTGGAGGGCTGATTAAATGAAATACAGAGTGGAAGTTATAAAGATTGGAGAATTGGTTGAAGAATTATTAGGAGAAAAAATATTAATATTGTTTAATGCTGATGCACCAGAGGAGTTGGCAGAGATTTCAGTTTTGCATACTGGAAACGACTTAGTAGAAGATGTTAAACCCGGTGACAAAATTAAAATTGGTGATGTAGAGTATATCGTCACTGGTGTAGGCAGTGAGGCGAATAGAACATTAAGAGAGTTAGGTCATTGCACTCTTAAATTTAACGGATTAAGTAAAACGGAATTACCGGGAGATATCAGTCTAAAGGGACAAATACCTAAGATAAAAAAAGGAGATATTATATCCATATATTAACATATGGATAATATCTCCCTAAGAAACAATTGGCTGAAAATCCTCTCTCCTTTGGAGAAGGATTTTCTCCTTTTATATTGTATAATAATGGAACAAAAATTTCTACTAATTATTAGATTTATTTTAATATATTGATTATTTTTATATAGTGGTATATAATGAACGTGAAATAAATATTAAATAGTGAAATAAATTTCAAACGGGAGGAATTTTATGTTAGGATTAAATGAAAAATTAAGGGAATTGGAAGCAAATAATGCCCATATAAGGGTTGCTTTAGTTGGTGCTGGTCAAATGGGCAAAGGTATGATAAGTCAGATTATGCTCATGAATGGTATGATCCCTTCTCTAGTAATAGACATCAATTTGGAAAATGCTATTCAGTCCTTTACTCTAGCAGGAATACCTAAAGAAGATATAGTAATAGCCAATACTTTGGAAGAAATAAATGTAGCTATAGAAAAGAATAAGTATGTTGTTAGTGAAAATGCTGAGTTCGCTTCTAAAGCAAATCTGGTAGATGTTGTAGTAGATGCTACTGGAGTGCCTGAAGTTGGTGCTAAGGTAGCAATGGATACCATATTCAATAAAAAACATATTGTTATGTTAAATGTAGAAACAGATGTGGTAATTGGACATATATTGAATAAATTAGCTAAAAATGCTGGCGTTGTATATACTGGAACTGCTGGTGATGAACCAGGGGCTGTTAAAGAACTTTATGATTTTGCGGATGCTTTGGGATTTGATATTGTCGCTATAGGGAAGGGGAAAAATAATCCAGTTAATTTAGAAGCTAATCCTGATAATGTTAGAGAACAAGCCTTGAAATCTGGAGTAAGTCCAAAGATGTTGACTTCCTTTAAAGATGGTACAAAGACCATGGTTGAAATGACTGCTATGGCTAATGCTACAGGATTTATTCCAGATGTAAGAGGTGGACATGGGGTAAGTGCAACAGTAAATGAACTACCCGGCATCTATAGATTAAAAGAAGACGGCGGTATATTGAATCAATATAAGATAGTTGATTATGTGAATGGGGTTGCTCCAGGAGTATTTATCATAGTTACTAGTAAATTACCACAAGTCCATCATGAGATGCAGTATTTAAGTATGGGACCTGGTCCTAACTATGTATTATATAGACCATATCATTTAACTAGTTTGGAAACCCCTTTAACTGTTGCAAGGGCAGCTATTTATAACGAACCAACTATAGTACCATTAGATGGAGAACCCGTTGCTGAAACCATAACAGTTGCTAAGAGGGATTTAAAGGCTGGAGAAAGGCTAGACGGTATTGGTGGATTTACGGTATACGGCAGTATAGAGACTTACAAGAAAGCTAAAGAAGAAAGACTTCTTCCAATAGGATTAGTTAATAAGAATACAATAGTAAAAAGGGACATTAAAAAGGGTGAATATTTGACTTACGATATGGTTGAGTTGGATACAAATACTTTGATATATAAGCTTAGACAACTACAAGAAGAAATAATAAAATAATCTGGTCTGCTAGGCCAGATTATTTTATTATATTGGTTACTTGAGTGGATTAGCGGTGAAAATTGATTTGAATTAAACTAATAAACTTAATGATACAGAAGAAAAAGGAAAGATGTATTTGGTATTTTGGGGGAGAAATTTGGCACAAAATGTGATTGAAATAGGGCAGAAAGTTTTTGAAAGCGGTTTTTTATGTAAATAAGGATACAAAAACAAGAGGATTAACAGCTTTGAATTTTGTCAAAATGTTGGCATGATTATTGCTATGTAAATTTAGTGAGGAGGATAGTGATGAGAGAAGAATTATTAAATATTATTGAAAAGGAGGATAAGAAAAACCCCTACACCGACTACCAACTTGCTAAACTACTTAATACAAAAAGAGAAACTATTACATATTTGCGTAACAGGCTCAATATCCCTAATTCTATGGAAAGAAGAAAGAAAGCATTAGTGGATTTAATGAAGGATATTCTTAAGGAAAATAGAGATATTTCAGAGCGAGAATTAACTAAAAAAATAAATGAATATGGGTTCAATATTTCTAGGCATACAGCAAGGACATTGAAACAAGAAATTATAGAAATGGATATCAAATTTAAAATCGCAACTGGGGATAAAGAAGACTTGAAAAAAACTTGTAAGAAACCCTTGGCCTTTGAAAATATTATTGGTTTTGATGGTAGTTTGAAGCCTGTTATAGAACAAGCTAAAGCAGCTGTGATGTATCCTCCTAATGGTCTTCATACCCTACTATTAGGACCTACTGGGGTGGGTAAGAGTGAATTAGCCCAAGCCATGTACAATTTCAAACTAGAAGTCAATAAGGATGATTGTAACTCTGAGTTTATAATTTTTAATTGTGCCGACTATGCAGACAATCCTCAACTATTAATATCACAGTTGTTTGGGTATGTAAAGGGAGCTTATACGGGTGCCCATGAAGATAAAGAAGGCTTAGTAGAAAAGGCTAATGGTGGAGTGCTATTTTTGGATGAAGTCCATAGATTGCCACCAGAAGGTCAAGAATTACTATTTTATTTAATCGATAAAGGGAGATTTAGAAGGTTAGGTGAAACAGACAATAACAGACAAGCAAATTTAATGATTATCGCTGCTACTACTGAAAATCCAGATTCAATATTATTAGATAGCTTTAGAAGAAGAATACCGATGACTATAGAATTACCTCCTTTAAGTTTAAGACCATTAAATGAAAGATTAGAAATGATAGTAGGATTTATGAAGAGAGAAGCAAATAGAACCAAAAGCTCCATAAAAATTTCTAATGACGCATTAAAGGCATTGCTCTTATATGACTGCCCTGGAAATGTAGGTCAATTAAGGAGCGATATACAAGTATCCTGTGCTAGGAGTTTTCTGAATCATGTTGTTAATCAAACTAAAACTATGGAAGTGACCATTAATGAATTGACTATAACTGCCAAGAAAGGTTTATTAAAGATTCCTAATTATCGTATGGAAATTGACAAGCTGGTGGGAACCGAAGATTTAACAGTATATGCAGATGATGAAATAATTGAAGAGACTATTAAAGAAAATCTTTATGCACTTCCTAATGAAACTTATAGCTATATTGAAAGGAGATATAAAGAACTTCAGAAGCAGAGTATAAATGAAGAACTGATAAATTATATTATAGGTAGCGAAATGGAAGAAAAACTTGAAAGACTAATGAACAAGGTGAAAAATATTGTAAATCCTATTGACAAGAAAGATTTGTCTAATATTGTAGGAACTGAAATAGTTAATGTAGTCGAAAAGATAATCAAAATAGCCAAGTGGAAGTTAGGAGTAAAAGAGGATAGTTTATATTTTTGTTTAGCAACTCACTTAAGAGCTGCAGTGGATAGGGCTAAAAAAGGAATATTTATTAAAAATCCTCAATTAAGTAAGATAAAAAAAGAATATAGTAGGGAATTTGAAGTTGCAAAAGAGATGGTAAATATAATAGAGCAAGAATTAAATATAAAATTTACCGAAGATGAAATAGGTTTTATTACCATGTATTTACGTATGACTACATCTCAAGATAATTCAATGGAAGGACGGGTAGGTGTTGTATTAATATCTCATGGCAATGTAGCTGCTGGTATGGCAGAAGTAGCAAATAGGTTATTGGGAGTAAACCATGCTAAGGCCATAGAAATGTCCTTAGATGAAAATCCAGAACAAGCTTTAAAGAGAGCTATAGATTTAGTAAAAAGAGTTGACGAAGGAAAAGGAGTCCTTCTTATGGTAGATATGGGGTCATTGGTTACTTTTGGTGATATAATTACTAAGACCACAGGAATCAAAACTAGAACTATTTCAAGAACTGATACCTTAATGGTCGTCGATGCGGTAAGACGATGCATATTACCTAATGCCAACTTGGATGAAATAGTAGAATCGCTAGTAGGAGAACCTAAATATGAAAAGAAAATGGGTGGTAAGCAGAGTTTGCCAAAGCCTAAGATCATATTGACTGTTTGCATAACAGGACAGGGTTCAGCTAAGAGAATTCAAGAAATGGTTATAGGCATTATTGGAGAATATAAAGAAGATGTTACCGTAATTCCAATAGGAGTTTTGGATGAGAATATTAATAATATCATAGAAGAAATTCAAAGGGATAATGAGATAATTGCAGTTGTGGGGACTATAAACCCAATGGTAAAAGATGTTCCCTATATATCTATAGAAGATATTGTGAATGGAAGTGCAGATACCAAATTAAAAAACATAATGGTAAAGGAAGTGGGATTCAAGAAAGCACAAAAAAATAAAATCATAAATATGTTCCATAGAAATACTACTATATTTGATATGGATGCTATGAGCAAGGAGGATACCATAAAGGAATTAGGTCATCTATTATACAAAGAAGGATATGTGTTAGAAGGTTTTATAGATGCAGCTCTTAATAGAGAACAGTTAGGGCCATCTTTTTTAAGTGAAGGTGTAGCCCTTCCCCATGCAGATCCAAGCTTTGTCGTTGAACCTCATATAGCAATAGGATTATTGAAAAATCCTATTGATTGGAGTGGGTATAAAGTTAATCTTGTACTTTTACTAGCTATTAATGATGAGTGTATGGAACTAATCTTAGAACTAAAGAGATTTTTTGAAAATGATGAAAACTACAATAAAATAATAAAAACAAAAGATTTTAAGGATATTGAAGTTTTATTTAGGAGGTAGTGAAATGAGTGACATCAAGGGATTATTTAATGAAGAATTAATAGTACTAAATTTGGAAGCTAAAGACGATAAGGATGCTATTAGACAACTAGCTAATAGGTTATTTAAGGCAGGTTATGTAAAAGAATCTTTTATAGAAGCAATTATAGAACGGGAAGCTAATTATCCGACAGGGTTATCCTCTGGGGATATGGGAGTTGCTATTCCTCATACAGATGCAACCCAGGTAAATAAAGCTGCATTAGCTATAGGAATTTTGAAAGAACCCGTTAAATTTCAGATGATGGGAATGCCTGAAAAAAGCGTATATGTAAGTCTGGTTTTTATGATGGCTATAGATGATCCTAATAAACATTTAGAAATGTTAAAAACACTTATGAATATATTCCAGCAACATGATTTATTAACCAAATTAAAAAATGCAAGGAAATTAGAGGAGGTAGCTAATATATTTGATAATGTAATATAAGCTTAAAGTACTTAAATTATAAAACAAATATGTATTTATTTTTGAAAGGGAGGTAAAAAATATGAAAAAACGTATATTGGTGGCCTGTGGTACGGGCATTGCTACTTCTACGATGGTAGCAAATAAGATTCAAAGTGAGCTAGCAAATAGAGGTGAAGCTATAGATGTAGTTATAGAGCAGTGTAAAGTAGCAGAAGTCTCCTCGATGTGGAGGAATTTTGACTTAATAGTTTCAACCACCCAAGTGCCATCAGAAGTTCAGATACCTGTAATATCGGGTTTGCCCTTCTTAACTGGGGTGGGATCAGATAAGGTTATTGATGAGATAATTGAAAAATTAAAATCATAAATATTATTAAAATTATAATCATAGGAGGGATTTGTGTGGAATTATTGGATAGGTTTGTGAATTTAGGCCCTACGGTGGTAATGCCCATAATTTTTACAATTATGGGGTTAGCTTTTGGGATTAAGTTTGGTAAGGCATTGAGGTCAGGTTTAACAGTAGCAGTAGGATTTATAGGTTTAAATCTAGTAATTGGATTATTAGGAGACACTTTAGGACCTGCTGCTCAAGCTATGGTGCATAGGCTAGGTTTGGAACTGACAATAATTGATGTTGGTTGGCCAGCGGCTTCAGCTATTGCTTTTGCCTCAAAAGTTGGAGCTTTAATTATCCCATTAGGACTTGCAGTGAACCTTTTAATGCTTTTTACTAAGACTACTGAAACTGTGAATATTGACATATGGAATTATTGGCATTTTGCTTTTACTGGTGCTCTAGTTGCTGGAGTTACAGGTAGAATTACTTATGGATTAATAGCTGCTGCTTTCAATATGATCATAATTATGGTTCTTGCAGATTTAACGGCTCCAATGATTGAAGAAAACTTAGGAATGCCAGGGATTTCTCTTCCCCATGGTTTTTCAGCCGCTTATGTACCAATAGCCATAGTGGTTAACAAGCTAATAGATATGATACCAGGTATAAATAAAATAGATATAAGTGCAGAGGGAATGGAGAAAAAATTAGGTGTTTTTGGAGAACCTATATTAGTAGGTACAATATTAGGAATTTTAGTAGGAGTAGCAGCAGGGTATCCAATTGGAGAAGTATTGCAAATGGGAGTTACATTAGGGGCAGTATTGGTTTTAATTCCTAGAATGGCAAAAATGTTGATGGAAGGTTTATTACCCATTTCAGAATCTGCTCAGCAATTTATTCAAAAAAGAACTTCTAAAGGCGGGAAAATATACATTGGCCTAGATTCTGCTATTGGGGTTGGACATCCTGTTACATTAGCTGTTTCATTAATACTAGTACCGTTGACGGTGGTTCTAGCAGCAATAATACCTGGGAATAAGGTATTGCCTTTTGCAGACTTAGCAGTTATCCCATTTGCTTTAGTAATGATTGTACCTGTAACTAAAGGTAATGTATTTAGAACAGTTATTGTAGGCTTACTTATTATTTCTTTTGGATTATTAATTGCTACCAATCTTGCACCATTGCATACCCAAATGGCAATTGATGCAAATTTTGCTATGCCCGAAGGTGCATCTTTAATATCTAGTATTTGCGATGGTGCTAATCCATTGAGCTGGTTATTTGCAAGGACAGGGGCTTTTGAGATAGTAGGATTAGTTATAATGGGAGCTATTTCATTAGGATTGGCTTTGTATAATAGAAAAAGAATTCTTAAACAAAGTAGTAAAATGGAAATATAATCGTTTATACAAATTTAAGTAATGGAAAGTAATGTATAGGAACTCTTTTTAGTAGGATAATACTGTACTAAAAAGGGTTCCTTATTTGTTATTTTTAAAAAACAACAAACTATTGACATATGTCAACGCTATTGACATGTGTCAATATTATGTATATAATTAAATTAAATCAAATATACCAATATATGAAAAGCGAGTGAAGACGATGGAGGATAACAAGAAAAGACGGTTAGCTGAGATAGCATACATGTACTACATTGATGGGATGAGTCAGAACGAGATAGCTAGAGAATACTCTATCTCAAGATCCATGGTGTCTACTATGCTTTCTGAAGCTAGAGCAAAAGGCATAGTAAAGATACAAATTGAGGATGCAGATTTGTACTGCTTCGATTTACAGAAAAAGATGGAGAAAATCTTTGGGATTAAAAAGGTAATAATAGTTCCCAGGTTATCAAAACAGGAAAGCAATTTGTTATATCAATTGGCCGATGGTTGTATAGACTATTTAAATCAAGTCATAGAAGACAATATGACAATAGCCGTTTCCTGGGGTAGAACCTTATATCAGATTGCCAACAGGATAAGGTCGAAAGGCAAGAGTAATTTAACCATATCTCCATTGGTTGGAGGTATTGGCAATGAAATGAATATGTATCATTCAAATGTTATATGCGATATAATGGCTAACAATTTGGGAGGAAATTCTTTAGGCTTATATGCTCCAGTTTTTGTATCAAACAAGGAAGTAAAGGATGTTATTTTCAAGGACAAGAGCATAAATAAGGTTATAGAAACTAGCAGAAATTCAGATATAGCCATAGTTAGTATTGGAAACATACTATCATCAGTAATGAGGGAAATTGGAACCCTTAGTGAAGAAGATGTGTCTAAGTTACTGGAATTAGGAGCTATAGGCGATGTAAACACCTTCTTCATCGATAGGGATGGCAGGGTAGTTGAATCCCACTTATCTGAAAGGACTATAGCTTTAACCATAGATGAACTAAAAAAGATTCCAAAAATAATTGCTGTTGCAGGGGGATTAGAAAAGACAGAAGCTATCCATGCAGCTTTAAAGGGGAAATTGATGGATGTATTAATTACTGATGAAGAGGTGGCTAAGGGAATTTTGAAAAATTATGAATAATACTTGTAAAAAATAGGAGGGATAAGGATGACGGACATAAGTAGAGAAATATTACTTGAAATCTATAAGCGCATGAATGAAGCAAGGGCTTTTGAAAACAAGGTAAGTTACTTTTTTGCCCGAGGTATGGTTCATGGTACAACCCATCTTTCAATTGGACAAGAGGCTTCAGGTGTAGCTTCCTGTATGGCCCTTAGGGAAGATGATTATATTACCTCAACCCATAGGGGACATAGCCAGGTAATTGGCAAAGGCATAGACTTAAATAGGATGATGGCAGAGCTATTAGGAAAATATACGGGCTATTGTAAAGGAAAAGGGGGCTCAATGCACATAGCCGATGTGGAAGCAGGTAACCTTGGGGCAAATGGAGTAGTAGGTGGAGGTATCCCAATAGCTGTAGGGGCAGCTTTAACACAGCAGATGAAGAAAACTGGAAGAATAGTTCTATGTTTTTTCGGTGATGGTGCTACTAATGAAGGTAGCTTTCATGAATCGGTGAATTTAGCTTCTATTTGGAAGTTGCCGGTAATATTTTTCTGTGAAAACAACCTATACGGAATGAGCATGCCTCAAAGCAAATCTATGAATATAGAAAATATAGCAGATAGGGCTAAGGCTTATGGCATACCAGGATATATTATAGACGGAAACGATGCTATAGAAGTATACAAAACGGTAAAGGAAGTAGCTGAGTATGTGCGAAATGGAAATGGACCAGTTTTAATAGAGAGTAGAACCTATAGGTGGCTAGGCCATTCAAAATCTGATGCCCAAGTATATAGGACTAAGGAAGAGGTCGAAGAATGGAAGGCTAAATGTCCTATAAAAAGGCTAAGAAATTATATGCTGGAAAATAACTTTGCAAGCCAAGAAGAGTTGGACAAGATTGAAAAGAAGGCTGTAGAGGATATTGAAAAGGCTGTAGAGTTTGCAAACCAAAGTCCGGAACCACCGTTGGAAACTTTAACTGAAGATGTATATGCTTAAGGGAGGGGATTTTATGAAGGATATGAAGGAAATGACATATAAGGATGCTGTAAAACTTGCCATGTGTGAAGAGATGAGAAGGGATGAAAATGTATTCTTAATGGGAGAAGACGTTGGGCTTTATGGAGGAGCTTTTGGGGTATCCGTTGGTATGATAGAAGAGTTCGGAGAAGAAAGGGTTAGAGACACTCCTATTTCAGAAGCTGCTATAACCGGGGCAGCAGCAGGAGCTGCAGTTACAGGCATGAGGCCTATAGTGGAAATAATGTTTATGGATTTTACCACCATTGCCATGGATGCCTTAGTTAATCAAGCGGCTAAAATGAGGTATATGTTTGGAGGAAAGGCAAAGGTACCAATGACCTTAAGATGTCCAGGTGGATCGGGAACAGGGGCTGCAGCGCAACACTCCCAGAGCCTTGAAGCTTGGTTCTGCCATGTCCCAGGATTAAAAGTAGTAGTACCGGGTACACCTGCAGATGCAAAAGGACTATTGAAAGCAGCCATTCGAGATGATAATCCAGTGGTATTTGTTGAACAAAAAACCCTCTATAAGGAAAAGGGAATGGTTCCGTTAGATGAAGACTTCATTATACCCTTGGGTAAGGGAGAAATTAAAAAGGAAGGTAGCGATGTAACCGTAGTAACTTATGGCAGGATGTTGCCAAGGGTCTTAAGGGTAGCAGAAGAGCTAGAAAAGGAAGGAATTAGCGTGGAAGTGGTCGATCCTAGAACCTTGGTTCCTTTAGACAAGGAATTGATTATAAATTCCGTTATTAAAACAGGCAGAGTGGTTCTAGTAAATGAAGCCTGCAAAACTGGAGGGTTTATTGGGGAAATAGCAGCCATCATTGCCGAGAGTGAAGCCTTTGATTATCTAGATGCACCTATTGTTAGATTAGCCGGATTGGATATACCAATACCATATAATCCAAGGTTAGAGGCAGCAGCAGTACCAAGTGAAGAGCAGATTAGGGCAGGAATAATGAAGGTAATGAACAGGTAAAGGGTGGTGAATTATATGGCTACGGAAGTAATAATGCCTAAAGCAGGCATGGACATGAAGGAAGGCCAAATAATAAAGTGGAAGAAAAAAGAAGGGGATTATATTGAGGCAGGAGAAGTCCTTTTAGAAATAATGACGGATAAGGTGAATATGGAGGTAGAAGCGGAAACCTCAGGCTATCTATTAAAAATATTGTATGAAGAGGGGGCAAAAGTGCCTGTAATAACCCCAATAGCCTATATAGGGGAAAGGGGAGAAAAAATTCCTGAAATAGAGGATAAGGCGAAAGTGACGGAGGAAATAGAAGAGGCTGTTGAAAAAGAAATTGTTCAAGAAGATATCCAAGTAGCTACTAATGTTATGGATATTGCTGGCAAGGTAAGGGCCACACCAGCAGCAAGAAGGATTGCAAGGGAAAGAAATATAGACCTAACCAAAGTTAAAGGTACTGGACCAAAGGGAAGGATACAAAAAGCCGATGTGGAAAACTATAGGGACTCAATAAAGGTAACACCTTTAGCTAGGAGAATTGCAAAAATGGAAGGGCTAGATTTAGAAGAAATTAAGGGTAGCGGCCATGAGGGTAAAATTCTAAAAGAAGATGTAGTAGGTGCTTTAAGAAGCAAAGGAATTGCTGATTATGATGCCTTAGATGAAAGAACGGAAGTTATTCCAATGTCTAATGTAAGAAAGATTATAGCTGAAAGGATGACGGAAAGTTATTTCTCAGCACCAACCTTTACATTGAACACGGAAGTAGATATGAGAAATGCTATTAAGTTGCGCCAAGATGTAAAGGATATAATTCTTAAGGAAACAGGTAAAAAGCTAACTATAAATGACATCATATTGCTTGCTACCAGTAGGGCCTTGATGAAACATCCTTTCGTTAATAGCAGGCTTTCTGATGATAACATAATACTTCATAAGTATGTCAATTTAGCCTTTGCCATTGGAATGGAAGATGGATTAATAACTCCAGTCATAAAAGATGCTCATGAAATGAGCTTGTCTGAGATAGTTGTGGCTGCAAAGGACTTACAGGAAAGGGCTATGAAGAAGAAATTATCCCCAGATGAATTGCAAGGCTCTACTTTTACTGTAAGTAATTTAGGTATGTATGGTATAACCTATTTCAATCCTATTATCAATCAGCCTAACACAGCCATACTAGGGGTTAGCGCAATAGTAGATAAATTAGTCAAAAAAGATGAAGAAATAACCACCATACCAGTTATGAATCTAAGCTTAACCTTAGACCATAGGGTAGTTGACGGGGTTACCGGTGCTAAGTTCTTACAAGACTTAAAGCATCTATTGGAAAATCCACTGTCAATGCTAATTTAAGTTTACTATAGAGGAGCGATGTTATATGGCTACGGAAGTAATAATGCCTAAAGCAGGCATGGACATGAAGGAAGGCCAAATAATCAAATGGAAGAAAAAGGAAGGAGACTATGTTGAGGCAGGAGAGGTCCTTTTAGAGATAATGACGGATAAGGTGAATATGGAGGTAGAAGCGGAAACCTCAGGCTATCTATTAAAAATACTGTATGAAGAGGGAGCAAAAGTACCCGTGATAACCCCAATAGCCTATATAGGTGAAAAGGGAGAGAAGATTCCAGAACAATCAAGCCAGGTTAAAGAAGAAATAACCCTAAAAGAAGAGAGGAAAACAATTAAATCTTATGATAAAAGCTATGATGTAATAGTCATCGGGGGAGGACCAGCCGGTTATGTTGCAGCTATAAAGGCAGCTCAACTAGGTGGAAAAGTAGCTTTGGTTGAGAAGGGCGCTTTTGGAGGAGTTTGTTTAAACAAGGGTTGCATCCCAACCAAGACCTATTTAAAGAATGCAGAGATTATCCAAGAGTTAAAGAATAGCCAGAGAAGGGGAATAGTAGTAGAAAATGGTGTTAAAATAGATTTGCAAAAATTAATTCAATATAAAAATGAGGTAATAATGACCCTTGTAAATGGAGTTGTAGGATTATTAAAGAGTCATGAAATTGATATATATAAAGGCACAGGCCGTGTTTCAAAAGATAAAAAAGTGTTAGTAGATTATAAGGAGATATTAGAGGGTAAGAAAATAATAATAGCTGCAGGATCAAAGGTTGCTAAAATTAATATAGCAGGAATAGAAAGCCCTTTAGTTTTAACTAGTGATGAAATATTCAACCTAACTGAGCTGCCAAGTAGCTTAGCAATAATAGGCGGTGGAGTAATTGGAGTGGAATTAGGACTAGCTTTTAGAAGTTTTGGTTCTGAAGTAACTATTATAGAAAAGATGGACAGGCTTGTTCCCAATATGGATGAGGATATTTCAACATTTATTGAAGAATTGATGGAGGAAAAGGGTATAAGAGTATTGACATCGGCAGAATTGATGGAGATTAAGGAAAAAAACAATCAGTTGATTTTAAAGGTTGAAGGCAAAGAAGATATATTGGCAGATAAGGCCCTCTTGTCCATTGGAAGGGTTCCGGATATAGAAGCCCTGGGAGAACTAAATTTTGAAATGGAAAGAGGAAGGGTTAAGGTAGATGATTATATGGAAACCAGCATTGAAGGCATATATGCACCAGGAGATATTAACGGTATGAAGATGCTAGCCCATGCAGCAGCTAAAATGGGAGAGGTAGCAGCCTTAAATGCTATGGGGCAAAAGGTTAAAGCTAATCTAAAGAATGTTCCGCAAGCTATATATACTATACCTGAAGCTGCTAGCGTAGGCCTTACAGAAGAGGAGGCTAGACTAAAATATGATATAAATGTTGGTAGATTTAATTTTGTTGGTAATGGCAGGGCTTTGGCGTCTGGAAGCACCAAAGGATTTGTGAAAGTAATTAGCGATAAAAGGTATGGTGAAATATTAGGGGTTCATATAGCGGGCCCAGGGGCTGCAGAGATGATAAATGAAGCGGTTGCTTTAATGGAAATGGAAATTACAGTTCATGAAGTAGGCCAAATAATTCATGGACATCCAACCTATTCAGAGGCCTTGGTTGAAGCTTGTGCCGATTGCTTAGGGGAGGCTATCCACCTACCAAAAATGTAAATATGGATCTTTTAGTTAAAGCAGGGAATATAATTCCCTGTTTTAACTTATGCTATTTAAATATAGG
>JAAYEU010000096.1 GCA_012728595.1 Tissierellia bacterium | reverse complement strand
GCCGTATAGTATTATTATTTTTACTCTTATTGTCAATAATACAGATAATCGGTTACATACTTATGAAGAAAGGGAATGATTATGATAGGAGATTTATTTGATTTCAAAGACTATTTTAAGCGAATTAGAAGGCAATTCATACTCAACAACTATTATACTAGCAAAATGAAGGACGGTAAGAGCATTCAAGCATCATTAATCGATTGGATATTTTTGACCCTTATTATAGTCCTCTTCTTCCTAATAACCATTTACAATTCCACTAAAAATGCAGTACTGACAATTATATTGACCATGATAATAGTAGGTATATACTTGGTATTTTTAATAGTTTGGAAAAAGAAAAATAGACTTGTAAAGATTAAGGAAATAAATGAGGATTTAGCCAGTAAGCAAGTTTTAAAGGAGATTACTAAATACGGGAACAGGGATTTTTTAACATACGTGAAGGAGTTAATAGAGAAATACTATGATATTGAAATATTCGAAAACACAGGCCATATAAACTTCTTTGGTGAAATAAATGGGGAACTTTATGGGATTAAGTGTGTCAAAAGTTCCATGGAGGATAGGGTAGGCTTAAAGGAGTTAAGGCATTTTATGGATGAGGTGGAAAACTATAATTTAGAGTATGGCATCATTGTTACCAATTCCTATTTTTCAGAAGAGGTTAGGAAGGAAGTAGATTATCTTTTAATAGATTTTGATGGGATAAAAAAGATGTTAAAGGCAATCGGTACTTATCCTAACAAGGAGGAAATAGAAGAGCTTATAATAAACAGGCATAGGAGTAGAAGAGAAAAGATTAAGAAGAGTCTAAGCTTTTATAAGAAGGATAAAATATATAAGTTTATCATATTAGGTTTTATATTCTATATAATTTCTCCCTTCGTGTCCTATCCCCTATATTATAGGCTAATGGCCTTTATATGTATGGGATTTGGAATAATAATAGCTATATATAATCTAGTAGGATTTTTACAGCAAAGAAGGATTGATATATAAATCTTAAGTAGTTATTTTTATTGGAGGTGGGAAGAGTGATTAGATTTTTAACGGCTGGTGAATCCCACGGAGATGCATTAATTGGAATAATAGAAGGCTTGCCTTCTAACCTTTTTTTCGATATAGATTTTATCAACCAAGAACTTGGAAGGCGGCAAATGGGTTATGGCAGGAGCAATAGGATGGCCATTGAAAGGGATGAGATTAAGCTTTTATCTGGAGTAAACAAGAATCTTACCACTGGCAACCCAATTGCCATCATGATTAAAAACAGGGGAAAAAATGTGGATTTAATAGAAGTTACAAGGCCTAGGCCAGGTCATGGGGACTTAGCCGGTACTTTAAAATATAATCTTGAAGGCGGTAGAAATGTATTAGAAAGGGCCAGTGCTAGGGAGACAGCCATGAGGGTGGCCCTAGGGGCCATCTGTAAATTGTTATTAAAGGAATTCCACATAAAAATCTATAGCCATATAGTGCAGATTGGTGAAATTAAGGTTTCTGATGAAGTTTATTTAAATATTAAGGAGGAAGACCTGCTAAGGGCTGATGAATCGCCTGTAAGGGTGTTGGACAAGGATAGGGAAGGGGAAATCTTATCAGCCATCGATAAGGCTAAAGAAAAAGGGGACACCTTGGGAGGAATACTGGAGGTAATTGGGAAAAACATACCTATCGGCTTGGGAAGTTACGCCAACTGGGATAGGAAGATAGATGGTAAGATAGCCTATGGAATAATGAGTATTCCAGGTGTAAAGGGCATAGAATTTGGATTAGGATTTGAAACTGCAAGTAGACCTGGCTCCCAAGTTCATGATGAAATCTACCATGATGGCAATAGATTTTATAGAAAGACCAATAATGCGGGAGGCATGGAAGCAGGGGTCACTAATGGGGAGGATATTGTATTTAGGGCAGTAATGAAACCCATTCCTACACTGAGAAAAGCCCTAAGGACTGTGGATATTAGGACTAAGGAAGGCGTGGTTGCTCAATTTGAACGTTCCGATGTTTGCGCTGTCCCTGCTGCCAGCATAGTGGCAGAGAACATATTGGCTTATATATTGGCCAATGAAATGGTTTTAAAATTTGGTGGGGATAGCTTGGAAGAGATGAAGGAAAATTTCAAAAACTATAAGGAGATTTTAGAAAATAGGTGATAGGATGGAAGTTATAATAGGCAAGAAGGTATTGGAGAAATTAAACTACCATTTAAGGGAAATGGCTTATAGCAAGCTATATATCATAACCGATCATAATGTAAAAGGCCTTTACGGCCAATACTTAAGTGATAGTTTAAAGGATTACGACCATGCTTTTTATTCTATTCCCCCAGGCGAAAAGAGTAAATCCGTAGACATGGTCTTAGCCATATATGACGATTTAATTGATAAAAAGATCGATAGAGGCAGCTTAATCATTGCCTTTGGTGGAGGGGTGGTAGGAGATTTAGCAGGTTTTATTGCTTCTACCTTTAAAAGGGGGATAGCTTATATCCAAATTCCCACAAGCCTATTAGCCCAAGTGGACAGCAGTATAGGTGGTAAGGTGGGTATAGATTATGGTGGGCTTAAAAATATTATAGGCTCCTTTTACTTCCCCCAATTAGTATTTATCGATGTTTCTTTACTAAAAACCCTATCCTATAGGGATGTAATCTGTGGCTTAGCTGAAATATTAAAATATGGCTTGATTGCCGATTACCATCTGTTTAAATATGCCTGTTCAAATTTTGATAAGGTATTTAATAAGAACGAAGACCTACTATTAGAGCTGGTAAATAGCTCTGTTTGCATTAAGCAGGAAATAGTAAAAAGGGACAAGCTGGATAAGGGGGAAAGGAGAATTTTAAACTTCGGCCACACCATTGGGCATGGCATAGAAAGCCTTTATGATTTTAATAAGTATAATCATGGTGAGGCTGTCATTTTAGGAATGATATATGAATCCTATATTGGAATGGAGATGGGCTTAATAGATAGTAGCTATTTTATTGAAATTTATAATTCTTTAATAGAACTTATAAAGCCCATAAGGTTTAAAGAGGATGAAATTAAAAGCCTGCTGGATTTGATGAGAAATGACAAGAAGAATTTAGATAATAAGTTTATCTTTATCCTTCCTACTGGAAAAGGACAGGTGGGAGTGTTTGACAATATCGATACCGATTTAATCATAAAAAGCTTAAAGGGTGAGTGGTTTTGATAATAAGAGGAAAGGCAAATAAGTTTAAAGGGGAGATAAGGGTACCAGGGGACAAATCCATATCCCATAGGAGCATAATGATAAGCTCCATAGCAGAAGGTAAATCCGATATTTATGGAATTTTAAAATCGGAAGATGTCAAAAGGACCATTGAGGCCTTTAAATCCATGGGAGTAAGTATTTTGGAGTATGGCGACAGGATATTGATAGAAGGGGTTGGATTAAAGGGCCTTAAAAGGGCAGCTGGTCCAATCTACTGTGGAAACTCTGGAACCACCATCAGGCTGTTAGCAGGCATATTGGTAGGGCAAGATTTCTCATCCACTTTAACAGGGGATGAGTCCCTATCCAATAGGCCCATGGACAGGATAATAAAACCCTTAAGAAAGATGGACGGAAAGATAGCTGGAAAGGAGGATAAATATCCTCCCCTAGAAATAAGGCCAAGTCAAGGTCAATTAAAGGGCATAGAATATGAGCTTCCGGTAGCCAGTGCCCAGGTAAAATCTGCCATACTCTTGGCCACCTTGTATTCTAAAGGAGCCACTAGAATTATAGAGGGCAAGATAACCAGGGACCATACTGAAAGGATGTTAAAACATTTTGGATGTGAGCTTGTAAGTGAAAAGGGGCAAATTTATATGGAGTCAAATCAAAGTTTAACTGGCCAGGAAATCACAATACCCGGCGATATATCCTCTGCAGCTTATTTTATAGTTGCGGCTAGTCTTATTAATGATTCCAATATAATAATAAGGGGTGTAGGCCTTAATCCAACTAGAACTGGTATATTGAAAGTCCTAGATAAAATGAGGGCCCATATAAAAATTTTAAACAGGAGAATGGTCAATAATGAACCTGTGGGGGACATTCAAATAATTGCTTCTAAATTAAAGGGCATATCAATAGATGGCAAGATAATGGGTACATTAATAGATGAGATACCAATTATAGCTGTAGCTGCTGCTTTTGCTGAAGGTAAGACCCTTATTAAGGGGGCAGAGGAACTAAAATATAAGGAAAGCAATAGGCTGGCAGCTATATCTGAAGAATTAAAGAAGATGGGAGCAAGAGTAGACTTGTTAGCCGATGGCTTGATTATAGAGGGGGGCAATGAATTAGAAGCTGCCAGTTTAAACTCCTATAAAGACCATAGGATTGCCATGGCTTTATCTATTGCAGCTCTTCTTGCCAATGGGGAATCTAAAATAGTGGATCATGAATGCGTAAACATTTCATATCCCAACTTTTATGACACCCTTTTCAAACTACTAGATTAGCTATTTGATTTTTTATTTTTAAACTAATATAATTAGTTAAGGAAGAAGTTATATTTAGAGGAGGAATAGGAATGACTTTTAAATTACCAATTGCATTATCCAATAGACATATTCATTTGAGCCAAGAAGACTTGCATACTTTGTTTGGAGAAGGCTATGAGTTGACCAAAATCAAGGATTTATCACAACCAGGCCAATTTGCTTGTGATGAGAAGGTTGACATTGAAGGACCAAAAGGAGTCATTAAAGGAGTTAGGGTTTTAGGACCTGTAAGGGGTGAAACCCAATTAGAAATTTCCATATCCGATGCTTTTAAACTTGGTGTAGAGCCAGTGATTAGAAATTCAGGGGATATAGATGGAACACCAGGAGTTAAAATCATCGGTCCTAAAGGGGAAGTGGAATTAGAGAAGGGTGTAATAGTAGCAGCAAGGCATATCCATATGCATACCTCCGATGGAGAAAAATTTGGTGTTAAAGATGGGGACATAGTAAAGATAAAGACAGAAGGCATCAGGTCAGTGGTATTTGAAAACGTATTGGTAAGGGTAAAGGATAATTTTGCCTTAGAGATGCATGTTGACATCGAAGAGGGGAATGCCGCTGGCGTTAAAAATGGGGACTTGGTTGAATTAATTAAGGAATAGAGGTGATTTAATGGATAATATAGCTTCTGTAATAGACCATACCCTTTTAAAACCAGAAACTACAGAGGAAATGATAATAAAGCTCTGTAAAGAGGCAGAGGAATATGGTTTTTATTCTGTTTGTGTCAATCCTAATTATGTTTCCTTAGCTAGTGAGATACTGGGGGATTCAGATGTTAAAATTGCAACTGTAGTAGGCTTCCCATTAGGTGCAAATACCAAGGAAGTTAAGGCCTATGAAACTCGTAAGGCTATTGAAGATGGGGCCCATGAAATAGACATGGTTATAAATATAGGGGCTCTGAAGAGCAAAGACTTTTCCAAGGTAAAAGAGGACATAGAGGCTGTTGTTGATGCAGCGGGGAAGGAGGCCATAGTAAAGGTAATAATAGAAACCTGCTTATTAACAGATGAAGAAAAGGTTAAAGCCTGTGAACTGGCCATGGAAGCTGGGGCCCATTTTGTGAAAACTTCTACAGGTTTTTCTACAGGCGGCGCTACTGTAGAGGATGTAAAATTAATGAAGTCAGTAGTAGGGGACAAAATGGAAATTAAGGCTTCAGGAGGCATTAGAGATTACCAAAAGGCCATGGCTATGATAGAAGCAGGTGCATCCAGAATTGGAGCTAGCGCCTCCGTTCATATTGTTGAGGGTGAAAAATAGTAAATTTTTTAAGCTAAGTAAGAAAATTACTTAGCTTTTTTGTTTATGATTCTTTCCTCTATCTTTTGGTGGTGCCGGGGATCCATCTCAATTTAGTACTAAGTTATGTTTAATTTTAACATTTATGGGTAATATTAATTTAGTATTTAGAGCAAAGATTCATCATAATATAATCAAAACATAGCTTCAAGTCCAATAGAAATACTGACAATAATCTTACAAGATTACCAGGCATAAAGCTGCTAAAACATTTTAGTTTTAGAGCTTTCTGGATTATTAAAGGAAAGGAGGGTAGAGTTTAATAATTATTTACAAAAGGAGGTATTGTTGATGAGAAATTTCTTTGGTAAACTTCAAAAACTGGGCAAAGCTTTGATGTTACCAGTAGCAGTGTTACCCATTGCTGGTATCCTATTAAGGCTGGGTCAAGATGATGTTTTGAATATTCCATTTATTTCAGCAGCAGGGGATTCAATCATAGGAAATCTAGCTTTAATATTTGCCATTGGTGTGGCAGTTGGTCTTGCTTTTGATAATGGGGGAGCAGCTGGCCTGGCAGGTGCGGTAGGATATTTCGTTCTTACTACAGGGGCTAGCGTCATTAATGAAACCATAAATATGGGTGTACTTGGAGGAATTATTGCAGGGGTAGTTGCGGGGAACTTATATAATAAATTTCATGATATAAAACTACCTGACTGGCTTGGTTTCTTTGGAGGCAAAAGATTTGTTCCAATTGTTACAGGTTTTACATGTATTATATTAGCCCTTATATTTGGATTTATTTGGCCACCAATCCAAAGTGGAATAGATGCAGCAGCTAATTGGATGATTGGGGCAGGAGCAATTGGAGTATTCGCTTTTGGCTTCTTAAACAGGCTCTTAATACCCTTTGGACTCCACCATGTTATCAATAATATAGTATGGTTTATATTCGGAGAAT
>JAAYEU010000015.1 GCA_012728595.1 Tissierellia bacterium | reverse complement strand
TTTAATATTCTCCTTCCAGGTTTCATAGTTCATAACCTTGTTTAAAGTTATATTTATCTTTTCATTCATACAGTCTATGTTATCGTCGTTGATAAAATCTATTTCCCTATTATTTATGAAGCTATCTGCTATCAAATCCATGATATAAGCTATTATCTCTTCCCTTTCCTCTGGTGAAAACCTGGAGTTTAATCCTCTGTTATCTCTTAGATTCCTATAAAAACGATTTCTTAAAAATATCAGAAATCCTTCAAATTCCTCCGCCTTATTCCCCACTCCCAATTGGAATATTATCTTGAAGAATAGATTCCACTTAAAGTCCTTATTTATTATCTCTAAAATAGCTTCTCCAATCTTTTTACAGAAGCTATCCTCATATCTAATTTCCCTTTCAAATTCTATCAGCCTATCTATATAGATTTCATTTTCCTTTAAACTAGAAACCCTTTCTAATACCTTTATGAATTCTTCATCGTAGCTCTTATTTGGGGCCTCCTTAAATCCGTTCTTCCTTAGGACATAGGACACTATTACATCGCAGGACTTCCTATAATCTACCACAAACCCAAATTCCTCTTTGGTTTTTTCCGAATAGATTTCATATATTATCTTAGAAAGGATGGACTCCAGCTGTTCCCTTCTCTTGTCTATGCTGGATTCATCTATATCCTTCAAATGATTGTATAGAATCATTAGCTGCCTATCTATCATGCTTAGATTTTCCTTCAAGGAATACATTATATCCTTAAATAACTCCTCTGTAACTAGATACTTATAGTTCTTATACAATACCTTATGTTCCACTTCTCCCCAGAAGACGTTTACCAGGGATTTGATCTGCAACTCGAACTTTATTACCTGCTCCTCCTTAATATACTGTCCATCGATCTTATATATACCAAAACCGTTTTTTTGCAGCTGGGGTTGTTTGCCACCTAGTCTGAGCATTATATTTGGATTTTCCTCGTTACAATAATAGCCTTCTTCCTTTGGTTTATCAAACACTTCAAACAGTTTATTATAAACTTGCTCCTCATCTTCTATAAATCTGCACTCAATCCTTATTCCTATTAAATCCGTCAAGTTTTCTACTAGTTCTTCTGGTGATTGGTATTTCAAATAGAAATTGTTCCTAAATATCTTTTCCTTCAAGCTCATGGAGGATTTGACCCTTGAACTGACATTTAAAATGTTGTCTAAGAGCAAGAACTTTTCCTTGAAGAAGTACTCCAATTCCCAATTTGCTTCTTCAAATACCTCCCTCATCCCCTCTACCAAGCTAACGGCATCATCAATAAAATCGAATATCTCTAAACGCATTTTCCGGCCCCCTTATATTATTAAAATAGCCCGTCTATAATATTATACCACAAAAATATCCAGCCTAATTATTCTTACTAGTCCATATTAAGCTTTTTCATTATCTTTTGCTAATCCAAATAAGCTTCCTATTATGCCTAATAACCCGCTTAAAAGCAGGATAAAAATCCCTATGGGGATTAGCAGGCTTTCCTCTGCCGGTAAGGGTAAGAAGGGTAGAGCTGTAAAAAATTTTGAATATCCTAAGCCTAGAACCAGCTTCAAGAGTATGAAGGCAATTACTCCCCCTAACAGGGTCAAAAAGACTCCTTCCAATATAAAGGGGAATCCAATAAAGATATCTGGTGCCCCCAATAGTTCTAAGGTGTTAATTTGGTCCCTATTGTTGTAAATCCCCTGCCTAATAATATGGGATACCACTATTAAGGTGGAAACCCCGATGGCTACCAGGGCTAAAACTCCTAAAACTTTCAATATGATCAATATATTTTGCAGTCTATCTATTATATTCTTATTGTCCCTGATATAGTCTATGCCCAACATGCTTTCCAGTTCATCTAATATGGAATCCACCTCTTCAATATGGATTTTTACCTCAATAAAAGGGGTAAAGGGGTTTTCATCGAATAATTCTAAAATCCCAGCTTCCTTTCCGAGAATTTCTGCCATCCTATTATAAGCTTCATCCTGGCTTACTAAGCTTGTGCTGCTTACTCCTTCGATCTTTTCAATATCCTCCATTAAATAATTTATATCCTTCTCCTGTAGGCTTAGGTCATAATAGACATTTATCTCCCCTTCCCTTTCCACTATTTGGATGACATAGCTGCTAACCCTCCAGCCTAGAAGTACTAGGGATAGAATGAAAAGTATCAGCCCTATGCTTATTATGGAAAATATGTTGGATAGAAAATCTATTTTAAACAGGGTCTTCGATTCCTTCAAAAAATAGGCAAGATTATAAGCCCTTTTATTCATATGCCTCTACCCCCCGTCTCTCCATTTTAAGCCTTCCTTCCTGGATTCGGATAAAGGTTCCTTCCTCCTTATCCTCTATTAGGTGGGTGGCATGGGTGGTGATTATGACGGTGGTGTTCTCATCCCTAAGGGAGGTTAATATATCCATTATATTTAAGGCATTATCCAGGTCTAGATTTCCAGTGGGCTCATCGGCCAAAATCAAGCTAGGCTTTCTGGCAATGGCCCTGGCTATGGCCACCCTTTGGCTTTCTCCCCAGGAAAGCTTGTCTACCAAGGAATCCCTCTTATGCTTCAAGCCTACCCTCTCCAAGGCCATGTAGCTATTTTCTATAATCTCCTTAGGGGTAAAGTCTAAAAATCTCATGCCCAATACTATATTTTCAAAGGCCGTCCTTCCCCTTATCAGCTTAAATTCCTGAAAAACTGGCCCAATTTTCCTTCTAAGTTTTCTTATATTGTCCTCTTCATCCTTTACCATGGATTGACCCATTACCCTTAAATGGCCTTCAGTGGGGTATTCCATCCCCAATATCAGCTTCAATAAGCTGGTCTTTCCTGAACCGCTAGGGCCGGTAATATAGATTATTTCTCCTGCCTTTATACGTAAATTCACATCCTTTAAAGCTTGGGTACCGTCTTGATAGGTTAAGCTTACATCCTTCGCCACTATCATATAGAAACCTCCAGTCCAATTTAAAATAGATGGATTTCAACCCTTAATTCCACATAACCTTCCTTAAGCTCTATGGATTTAACTGCATTCTTCCCTATTATGGGCCTGATATCCAATATGAAATGGCCTTCCTCAAAGAACTTGTCGATAGTTCCCTCTCTAAGTATAAAGCCATAAAAACTTCCTTCTTCTATTTGAATCTGAAGAGTCTGTTCGTCTAAAATTATGAAACTCCCTCTAAGACTTAAGTTTTCCTCTGGAAATTCCATCTCTATAAATTGGGGATGGAAGTGGATTGTCATAGGAGGTAGGTTCTCATTGGATTGAATTATTCTATTAAAGGTATCCTCATGTATCAGGGCCTTAATCCCTTGGCTGGTAATTGTTAAATCCAATTCTTCCTCCTTAAAATCCCCCTCCCTTATAATGTGGGTAAATTCCTTTGTCGCATCTTGGATGAGGATTGCCACATCATCTAGCATTTCCATGATGGTGTTTAACCTTTCTTCATAATATTCCCTATCCTCCTGTAAAGAGGCTAGATGGGCCTCCAACTCACCTACCCTAATCTCCGCCTCCTCTATGGTCTTTATTAAGTCCCTTTCCCTCTCCTCTAAAAGGCTAAGCTTTTCATCCAGATTCATTTTTTGCCCAATCAATTCATCTCTAAGCTTATGGATGGAGTCTAGAAGTTCTCCAGTGTTTTTGGTTAAATCCCTAAGGGTATTAACCCTTCTTAAAAGGCTTGTAATATTTTCCGCATCCAATATTATCTGGATATAAGAAATAGGCCCCATCCTTTGGTAAGACCTTAATACCTCCTTTAGAATATCCAGCTTGTCCTCATAGTTTTTAGTCTCCCTTTCTATCCTTTCCTCCAAACCCTCTATTTCATCCTTCTTCTCATCTATCTCCACTAGGATTTTTTCCTTCTCCCTTTCCAGCCTTTCAATCTCCTGCATCTGGTCAAAGAGCAGTTCCAGAATCTCCCTTTCTTCTTCGGAGATATGGAATATCTTCTCCTCAATTTCCTCTATGGAATCATCCTCTGCTGCCCTTTCAGCAGAAATGAAAATGCTGTTTACTAGAATTAAGGCTATCAGAATTAATATTCTATTGCTATAGCTTCCCCTTAACATAGCCCCACCTCTTTTCCTTTTAATAATATATTAGACATGGAATCCTTTTTTCCTCCCTTTTCTACAAAATAAAATATCGGATAAGGCATTACTATCTAACCATTATCCGATATTTTAACTAACTAAATTACAGGCCTTTCCAAAAGCTTAAGCTCCTTTTTATCTGCATCTAACCTTGCCATTATCCCTAAGGGGATGGTTATGCTTGGCTCACAATGGCCTGCTTCTAGATTGGCTATGGTAGGTTTATTTAAGGGCTTTATTATATCATTTATTACCTCCTCTAGGGTTAGGGAGTCATGGTATTCGGAGCTTTTAGCCTCACAGTTGTTAAAGTCCCCTAGGATGAAGCCTTCTGCTTCCTCTAATTTTTTGGAAAGCCTTAACTGAGTAAGCATCCTATCTATCCTATAGGGTTCCTCCCCTATTTCTTCAATAAATAATATCTTTCCTTTTGTGTCTATCTCATAGGGGGTACCTATGGTTGCTGCTATTAGAGATAAGTTTCCTCCTATAATCTGCCCTTCTGCCACTCCCCCATTGATGGTCTTAATTTCCTTAGATGGATTCTCTATATGGGGATTAAAGTCTCCTTCCAATATAGAGTTTAATAAGCTCCCCTTGGAAAAGTCCCCAAAGTCTTCCACCATGTCGGAAGCCGCCATAGGCCCATGGAAGGTTACCAAGTTTGATAACTGGTTGAAAGCAATATGTATAGCAGTTATATCGCTATAACCTATGAAGGCTTTTGGGTTTTTCCTAACCATTTCATAATCCAGTAAATCTAAAATCCGTGGCGTTCCGTAGCCTCCCCTTAAACAGATGATTCCGTCTATTTTTTCATCCCTAAACATCTTATTTAAGTCTCCAGCCCTCAAGTCATCACACCCAGCCAAATATCCATAGTTTTGATAACAGCTTTCACCCATAACTACATTAAAACCTAGTTCCATTAGTTTGTTATAGGCTAGTTCCACCCTTTCCTTGGATGTAGGGCTAGCTGGCGCCACCACCCCTATAGTATCTCCTAGCCTTAATCCCTTTGGTTTTATCATCTCCAGCAAATCAAAACCCTTACCAGCCACTATACATCCCTCCCCATATATGATGCTTAAAAGTATTATATCATCAATTCTTTATTAAATGAGGAAATTGCATAATTAACTTTTTTAATCAAGGTTAAGAAAAGAGTATAAAGCATTAACTCATTAATTAATGAGATTTTGAAATTATTATTAATATTTTCGACAGTAAAATCCTCAATTCTTAGTATATTTATATAGTTTGTTAAGCTGCTTTACTCAAAGATTTCATTGTGTTTATTGCTATGGTACCTGATATTAG
>JAAYEU010000095.1 GCA_012728595.1 Tissierellia bacterium | reverse complement strand
GGTATTATATGTGGTGGATTCCAAAAATGCATACCTATAAATCTAGTTTTATCCTTTAATTTTTCAGATATTCCATTGATGCTAAGGCCAGAAGTATTTGTTGCAAAAATAGCATCTGATTTTGCTATTTCTTCAACTTCCTTCCAAAAATCCTGTTTAATATCCATCTTTTCAATAATTGCTTCGATTATTAGATCACAATCTGAGAAAACTTTTTTATCTAGGGAATATTTTATATTTTTTTCTATGTTTTCAACTTCTCCTACTTCCATAAGCCCTTCTTCAATTAAACTGCTATTAAATATATTGACTAGTCGCTTGGAGTTTTGTAAAAATTCTTCTTTAATATCTGTAACTACTACCTCATATCCCTTTCGTGCAAATATCTGGGCTATACCTGAACCCATGGTACCAGCTCCTGCAATTCCTATTTTTTTAATATCTTCTAATTTCATTCTCATCCCCCCATATTTTTGCTCCCCATTTAATTATACTAAATAGGGAGCAATTTATTAAGATTAATATATTCCTAAACTTGATAAAATTATGGCTGCTATAGTTGCCACTACAGGTAAAGCCACTGATGTAATAAATATATCTATATATGAGTCCTTGTGAGTTAATCCTGTAACAGCAAGTAAAGTTAATACTGCACCGTTATGTGGTAATGTGTCTAATCCACCTGATGAAAGGGAGGCTATTCTATGGAATGCAGCTGGACTAATTCCTGTTTCTAATGCTAATTGATAATATTTAGCACCTAGAGCTTCTAATGCTATACCCATACCACCTGAAGCAGAACCTGTTGCACCAGCTAATAGGTTTACAGCAACGGCTTCGGAAATTAAAGGTGATCCCTTAATACCTAAAAGTAAATTTGTTAAGCTTTGGAAGCCTGGTACAGCTCTTACTATAGTACCAAATCCAACAGCAGCAGAAGTGTTGATATTAGCTGTAATTGATGAAACTGCACCGTTAGTAAGTGATTTTGTAAATCCTTGGTATTTGCCAGGGTTAGTTATCATGGACATAACGATACCTGCAAGTAAAGCTACTACAATGTCCCACTTAAAAACATTTAATGTAACTATTACAGTTATTAATGGTAGGAATGATAAGAATGGATTTGGTAGTACTTCAGTTGTGGCTACTTCACTTTCACTGGCCTTTTTCTCTGGCTCTACAAAACCTTCTCCTTTTGCTCTATATTTGTGTTCTCTCCAAACTAGATAAGCATAACCTCCACCTAGTAGGATTACAGATCCTACAATACCCATAATAGGAGCTGCGGTAGGTGTTGTGTTAAAGTATGTCATTGGTATTAAGTTTTGGATTTGAGGAGTTCCTGGCATTGCAGTCATTGTAAATGTAAAAGAACCTAGGGCTATAGCTCCTGGAATAAGCTTTCTAGTAATATTGGCTTCTCTAAACAACTCTAATGCTAAAGGATACATGGCAAATACAACTACGAATAAAGAAATACCACCATAAGTCAATACTGCACATCCTACAACTACACTAAGTATGGCTCTTTTTGGGCCTAATACCTTTGTAAGCCATCTAGCTATTGACTTAGCTGCTCCAGTATAATCCATTAAGGTACCAAAGATTGCGCCTAACATAAACACTGGGAACCAAGATTGTGTAAAGCTTACGAAACCAGCCATATAAGTTTCCCTATATGCTGGAAGTAAGTCAAGTCCACCTGTTAAAGCAACTACTGCTGCACATAGAGGAGCTATCCAAATAATAGAATATCCCCTATAAGCCAAGAACATCAATAAAACTAGTCCTATAAAAATCCCTAACATCTTTTATCCCCCTTAATATTAATTGATATTTTAATTAGCGGTCCATCCGCCATCTATAGTCAAAGTTGAGCCTGTAATGTGAGCCCCTGCATCTGAACATAAGAATTTAGCCACATCTGCAATAGTTGAAGGTTCAATTAATTTTTTAACTGAAGCCTTTTGTAACATTATTTTTTCTACAACTTCTTCTCTAGATATGCCATGAGACTTAGCTTGATCATCTATTTGATTGTCTACTAAAGGAGTTCTAACATAAGCTGGGCAAATTGAATTTACAGTAATTCCATAAGGGCCACCTTCTAAGGCAGTAGTTTTTGTTAATCCTGATAAGCCATGTTTTGCTGAAACATAAGCTGCCTTGTACTCTGATGCTACTAGTCCATGAATTGAGTTTAGGTTAATTATTCTTCCCCAACCTTGATCCTTCATTGAACTCCATACATATTTTGTAAGTAAAAATGGAGCTGTTAACATTAATGAAATCATAAAGTCCCATTTGTCTTCTGGAAAATCTTCTATTGGGGATACGGTTTGGAT
>JAAYEU010000094.1 GCA_012728595.1 Tissierellia bacterium | reverse complement strand
CCCAATATATCTAATAAGGATATTTCATTGCCTTCTTTGTCCACTCCTATAGGTTCTTGTAAGGATACCTCTCTCTTTGATTTCTTGCTAGATCTCATTGTCATTAAAATTTCATTTTCTATACAACGCGCGGCATAAGTTGCTAACCTAGTGCCTTTAATGATGTCAAAGGTTGAAATAGCTTTTATTAGTCCAATTGTACCAATAGAGATTAAATCATCCATATCCTTGCCCGAATTATTATATTTTTTTACAATATGAGCTACAAGCCTTAAATTCCTTTCTATTAAAATATTGCGTGCTTTTTCATCACCAGCAGCACATCTAATTAGATAATGTTCTTCTTCCTCCTTGGTGAGAGGCCTAGGGAAAGAATTAGTATTGGTAACATAGCTGGACAAAAATATCAATGGCTTTACTAATTCCCCAAAATAAAAAAATAGTTGAGTAAACATAAAGGCACCTCCACTCTCCCCATATTAAAGTATATGTGGGGAGGACAGTGCTGGTGCCAGTCCTATCTATTTATCTTTTCAATTTCCTTGGCTATATCTTCAAAAATTGGAGCAGCACTTGTTGAGCCTGAATAACCCTCTTCTATTAATACAGTAATCACATATTTAGGATCATCTTTAGGATAGAAACCCGAAAACCATCCATGAATGGTCTCTTTCCGATTTAATATAGCCTGGGCTGAGCCCGTTTTACCTCCAGCTCCTCCTACTTCATCTAAGTCCATATTTCTTGCTGTTCCATTTTCCACTACCTCTACTAGAAACTCTTTTAATAGTTTTGCAATTTCTTCCGATAAAACCCTTTTTGGAGCATCCCTCATGTTCCCTTTAATCATATATCCATCATGATTTGTAATCCCTTCTATTATAGTCAATCCAGTTCTAACTCCCCCATTAGCTACTATAGACATCATATTGCTTATTTGGAGAGGGGTGGCTTCAATACTGCCCTGGCCGATAGAAATATTTCCAATAGCAGGGCCATGTAATTCGTCCCCTTCTGGCAGATTCCCTTCCACCTCTTCTAATAAGCCTATGTTAACTTTATCTCCTAACCCCAATTTTCTAGCCATCTTGATTATCTTTTCTCCACCTAATGTTCTTCCTAATTGAATAAAGGCAGAATTGCACGATTTTGAAAAAGCTTCTTTTATATTAATGTAACCATGGCCATCTCTATTGTTGCAATTAATAGTAATATTACCCACCCTTTCATAGCCATTGCAATAAAATATTTTATCCAAAACTTCCAAACTTTCTTCTAGAACTGCTGCCAGCACGACTAATTTGAATAGTGAACCTGGTGGATATGCCACTTGAATTCCTTTATTATAAAGGGCCATATCATTCCTATCAAAATATTGGTCTATGTCCGCTTGTTGGAAATTAGGCCTACTTGCTAAAGCTCTGATTTTTCCTTCTTTTATTTCTGATACTATAACTGCTCCATTTAGATTGCTCCTATCTAAAATATCTTCTACTATTTTTTGAATATGATAATCAATGGTTAATTTTACTCCATTAGGTTCCATAGAAGCTTCCCTCTTATTGACATTAAAACTTACATCATGGAATAAATTATTCTTTTCATCCAGTTCAACAAAGAGTACATCTTCTTTTTTGACATTCCTTAATACATCATCATAAACTCTTTCAATCCCCGATTCTCCCCTGTTCTCAGATTTATTTATGTATCCAATTACATGTGAAAGAATGTTGTTATCATCATATCTTAACGTCTTTTGATTGATTAAAACATTTTTCCAGCCATTCTTTATGAAGTTTAGGTCCTTTAATGGAATTTCAACTATGTCATTAGCTTCTCTTAATCTTTTTTCAAATTCTAGATAATCTAAGCTGGTATTGTTGAGTAAGAACTTTTTTAAGCTATCATCTTTCATTATATTATCCTTTAATGTCAACAAGATATTGACCCTTTTTCTGTTAGTAAGGGGTATTAAATTTCTATCATAAATTACTCCCCTTGCAGGGTATAGTTCTATTTCCTTTCCTCTTTGTTTTAAGGCTTCCAAATATAATAAGTCATGGTCCTTAACTTGTATCCAATATAACCTAAGGAGTAATAGTATAAAAACAAAAGTGAAAACTGCCAAAAGCTTATATATCCTATTGTGTATTACATTTTTCTTATATCGACCCATAAAAATCCCCCAATCAATTGGTATCTATATTATTACCAATTGATTGGGGGAATATGACTAACTTCTATCCAGTATTGAATTAATCTTTGTAACTATTATATCTATAGCTACCTTATTATATCCACCTTCAGGTATGATTATGTCTGCATACTTTTTAGTCGGCTCGATAAATTGAAGGTGGGCTGGCCTTACTGTAGACATGTATTGCTTTATTACCGAATCTAGGCTTCTTCCTCTTTCCTTAATGTCCCTCTGAATTCTCCTAATTACCCTAACATCTGAGTCGGTGTCGACAAATACCTTTATATCACATAAATTCCTAATTTCTTCATCATTTAATATCAAAATACCCTCCAAAATTATTATTTCTCTAGGATAGACGGTAATAGTTTCCTCTTTTCTAGTATGTTGTTCAAAATCATATATAGGCTTTTCTATTGGCTTATCATTTAACAGCTCCTTTAAATGTTTTATCAATAATTCATTATCAAAGGCAAAAGGATGATCGTAATTTATATTAACCCTATCCTCGAAGGACAGATGACTTTGATCCTTGTAATAGGAATCCTGTTCGATTATTGCCACATTCTTCTCATTGATAGATTTTAAGATTTCCCTAGCTACTGTGCTCTTCCCTGAGCCAGTACCACCGGCAATGCCGATTAAGAGCTTTTTAGCCATTGTTAATATCCTCCCTATTTTTCCTCATCATAAACCAAGGCTTAACAGGTTCAGCCATCTTGATTTTAAATATCTGCTGAGGATGGGGGGCTACATCGATCTCTTCACCTTCTTCATTCCACATCTTTTCGATGATTTGAGTGAAATGCTTCCTTCCAGGTCCAAATACTTCAATTTTATCTCCTTTGAATATCCTATTTCTCTGTTCTACAGTAGCAATTTTACTTTCCTCATCATAATTCAATATTAAGCCTACGTAATCATATCCTCTAATATATGAACTAGAGGTATAAACCTGATCTTCTGCTGTAGGCGTATTAAAGTAAAAGCCTGTTGTAAAGTCCCTATGGCTAGCTTTTTTTATCTCATCAAGCCATTCCTTTTTAAAAGTATAAGCCTTTGGGTCATTTAAATATGCATCTATTGCCATCCTATATGAACGGACAACTGTTGCTACATAATATGAGCTTTTAACCCTTCCTTCTATCTTAAAACTCTTAATTCCAGCTTCAACTAAGTCTGGTATATGTTCAATCATACATAAGTCTTTAGAGTTCATTATAAAAGTACCCTTTTCATCCTCAAAAACTGGAAAATACTCGCCAGGACGCTTTTCTTCCATTAGATAGTACTTCCATCTGCAGGATTGAGCACAGTCACCCCTATTAGCATCTCTGCCTGTCATATAATTGCTTAGTAAGCACCTACCTGAATAGGAAATACACATGGAACCATGTACAAAGGTTTCAATTTCTAAATCCTTTGGAGCTTTTTGTATTATTTCTTTAATTTCCTTTAGAGATAGTTCCCTAGCTAATACAATCCTTCTAATGCCTAGGTTGTACCAAAACATGATGGTTTCATAATTTGTTACGCTGGCTTGTGTGCTTAGATGGATTGGCATATCGGGTACCGTTCTTCTGATTACAGAGAATGCTCCTGGATCGGATACTATTACCCCATCTACATTTAAATCATATAATTCTTTAACATAGTCTTCTAGCCCTATTAAATCTTCATTGTGGGGGATAATATTCATGGTCACATATACCTTTTTTCCTCTGCTATGAGCAAACTTAACCCCTTCGTCGATTTGTTCTAAAGTAAAGTTTTTTGATCCCTTTCTTAGTCCAAACCGTTCGCCGCCTAGGTAAACGGCATCTGCCCCGTATATTATTGCCATCTTTAATTTTTCTAAATCACCAGCTGGTGCTAATAACTCTGGTTTATTCATTGTCTTCACTCCTCTCTGTTATTAAAGCCACTCCATCCCCTATAGGGAGAATACAGGATTCATAACCTTCTAAATTGTTTATATGTTCTAGGTATTTTCTCAACCTCTTTACAATAGTTTTTTTACGCCTTATTACCAAACGATCAGAGGCAACCATGCCTTTAAAAAGCACATTATCAGACATTATTACCCCTCTTTTATTTAATATCCTAGTGCATTCATTAAAAAAGTTTAAATATTGGCCTTTTGCTGCATCTAAGAATATGAAATCATACTTTTCCTCTAAAGTTGGAAGGATATCTTCTGCATCTCCTTGGAGTACCTTTATCCTATCCCTGAAACTTGAATTTTTTATATTTATTTTAGCCTTTTCAGCCATATCCTCTCTTCTTTCAATGGTCGTTATTTGACAATCGGAAGTGGTTGAACTAGCCATAACTAAGGCTGAATATCCAATAGCCGTCCCTACTTCTAATATTTTCTTAGGATTGATTATCCTTAACAGCACTTTTAATAGCTGAGCTACTTCCTTTTCTACAATTGGAATATGGTTTTTGATGGCATATTCTTCTATTTCTCTTAAATACCCTTCATTTGCAGGTATTATGCTTCTAATATATTCTTCTATATATTCTTCATTTATCTGGCTCAATGATTTTACCTCCTTAGCATAAATTAATACGTGGCAATAACCACGTATTAATTCAATATACTAGTTGCTACTTTTTTGGATCTGCCTTTAAATGTTCTTCATAGGTTCTAGAAAAGGTATGGGCTCCCGTTCCATCTTCTTTGGTTCTAAAGAATAGATAGTCAACATCTGCAGGTTTCACTGCTGCAATTAAGGAGTTTTTTCCTGGTGATGCTATTGGAGCCGGAGGTAAGCCTAAATGTATATAGGTATTATACTCGGATTCTATTTGAGTATCTTTTTCTGAAAGTACTTCCTTCCTTTCTCCTAATACATACTGGACAGTTGCACAAGATTGTAAAGGCATATTTGCCTCTAATCTATTATGAAATACAGCTGATATTAACTCCCTTTCTTCATCTAACTTTCCTTCCCTTTCTATGATGGAAGCTAGAGTTACTATCTGATTTAAATTTAGATCTACCTTGTCTGTATGAGGCTTAACATCTCTCTCATAAATCCTTATGAATTCACTAAGCATCTTATGGATTATCTCTTCCTCGTTTGCTCCAATATAGATTTCATAAGTAGATGGATATAAAAAGCCTTCCAGGCTTTGACCATCCTCTAATTCCTGTAAGAAAGAAAATTTATCCTCGAAATTAGCTTTATCTGATGCCAGTTGTAAAAATCTATCCTTATCTACAATTCCCTCAGCTGCTAATTTGTCAGCTATCATTTCCAATTCATATCCTTCTTGTATGGTAAACCTTAACACATTTTCATTTCTTCCACCCTTAGTTAGCTCATCTATTATTTCATTTACATCCATAGAAGTACTCAGGGTATATTTTCCTGCCTTTAAGCTTCCTTCTAATCCACTTCTCTTTACGGCTATTTTAAACACCAATTCATTTTTAATTAACCCATTGCTCTTAAGTATACTAGCTATTTTACTAGTGCTGCTTCCTACAGCTACATCTATCTCTATATCGATAGGATTTTCTTCAGAAACTGCTTGAAGACTATAATGATAGTACTTCCTAGCCGCATATATAGCAATTATTATTATCAGAATAAGAATTATTCCCCTATAAAGTATACCCTTTCCTTTTTTTCTCCTAGCCATTTCTGACACAAGATCTCCACCTTTAAATAGATATTTGTCTACCTTATTATACATTTTTTATTATTTAATTACAACATCTAGAGTATAATCCATTACAATTTTTAATTATTTTCAATGTATTTGGTATATTTAGTGTAGACCGTCAATACTACTGTGCCAAAAATGGCAACGGAAAGTATTTCTCCTATACTTATTCCTAAAACTGTTAACCAATAGGGTACATTGGTAAAATACGACACCCATGTGGCTACTATAAATCCATTCAACAATATGGGTGGGAGGGCAGCCAAGTACTTGTTTGGCATTTTACTAGTTAAGTAAGCAGCTAGTAGAGTAACCAAGCTACCACCAATTATATCTACCAAGCCAAAGGCAGAATAAGAAGCCAGTAGGAAATTGGATACTAGACATCCAACAAATAGCCCTGGTACTGCTGCAGACTCTACAAAAGGCAATAGGGTCAATCCTTCAGCTATCCTAAGTTGAATAGGTCCAAAAGCTAGATTTCCCATAGGGATTTGAATTAATACGAGTAATATATAGATACCAGCTATCAAACTAGCCTTTGTTAAGTATTTTGTATTCACCTTTCTTACCTCCATATCCAGTTACTGATCTTTTTCTAAATCTATTGCTTCTCCAATTATCTTAGTTATATCCTGTACCATTTGAGAAAATCTTAACTCAGCTTGCAAAAATTCACTTATGGTTGGGTTTAGCATCAAAACCTGCTCTAGATTATTTAGCTTTTCCAACTCCTCCTTAACATCTTTTCCTGCCATCTTGTCCATTTGTATTGTTAAAGCCTTTTTCTTAAAATCTTCTACCATCTGCTTGTTTTTTTTATCTGAATCTAGGATTTTTTTCTTATCAAAATAATTTTTGTATTCATCTGAATCCTTTATGGCTCTTGCTAATCTATGGGCTAAATCATAAACATTACTCATATTATCCCCTCCAAAAAATTTTATATTATTTTTATTAACAATTATATCATCCTTTAAAGTAAGGATACAAGTAAAGCAGTAAAAACCTAGTATATTCAACGAATACACTAGGTTTTTACCTAAACTTCCATAATAATCGGAAGGATCATTGGATTTCTCTTGATCTTTTCATATATAAAGGCTCTTAACCTATCTCTTATACTAGATTTTAGGGTTGCCCAGTCGGTTATATTCTTCTTCTCACATTCTAATAATACTTCCCTTACTACTTTTCTTGCTTCCTCCATTAGATCTTCAGATTCCCTAACGTATACAAATCCTCTAGATACTATATCTGGTCCTGCAATAACCTTACCCTCTTGTTTACTTATAGTAACTACAACCACAATAAGCCCATCTTCTGACAGATGCTTTCTATCCCTTAGAACAATATTTCCTACATCTCCAATACCTAAACCATCTACCAATATATTACCCGATTGTACCTCATGGGTTATGGCTCCTGAATTCTTAGTAAACTCTATAACAGATCCGTTATTGGCTATGAAGATATTCTCCTTTGGCATACCTAATTCCATAGCCAATTCACCATGCCTTTTTAGATGCCTATATTCTCCATGAACTGGTATGAAGAACTTAGGCTTAACTAAGGTGTGGATTAATTTTAATTCCTCCTGGCAAGCATGGCCAGAAACGTGTACATCCGCTAGAGTTTCGTATATTACCTTTGTACCCCTTTCTATTAACTTGTTTATTACTCTGAAAATAGTCTTTTCATTTCCTGGAATTGGTGAAGCGGATATTATTACTAAGTCATCGGGAACCAGTTCAATCTTTCTATGCTCTGAAAAGGCCATCCTGGATAAAGCTGACATAGGCTCCCCTTGACTGCCTGTAGTTAGTATTACTATCTCGTTACTTGGATACTTGTGCATATCGTTTATATCAATCATGGTACCATCTTTAATCCTTAAATAACCTAACTCATAGGCCACATTTATAGTATTTATCATACTCCTACCTGAAACTACTACCTTACGATTATATAACTCGGCTGCATCTATTACCTGTTGAACCCTATGAACATTGGAAGCAAAGGTTGCCACTATAATCCTAGCAGGCGCTTTTAAGAAAATATCATTGAAAGTATCACCCACAGTCTTTTCAGACATAGTATATCCTGGACGTTCAACATTTGTGCTATCTGCCAATAATACTAAAACCCCTTTACGACCTAATTCAGCAAACTTATGCAAATCGATTAAATTGTCGTTTATGGGTGTGAAATCTATCTTAAAATCGCCTGTATGGACTACTGTTCCTACAGGAGTATGAATAGCTATAGCTACACTGTCTGGAATACTGTGGCTAGTTTTAATGAATTCTACTGTAAATGAACCTAGTTTTATTTTATCGTTAGCTTGGAATTCTATTAACTTAACCTTATCTAGCCTGTGCTCCTTTAACTTATTTTCCACTAAACCTAGGGTCAATCTTGTTCCATAAACCGGTACATTCAATTTCCCTAAAAAGTATGGTAGCCCCCCAATATGGTCCTCATGTCCATGGGTTAAGAATATCCCTTTAACCTTATCCTTATTCTTTAATATATAGCTAATATCCGGTATTACCGCATCTATACCCAACATATCATCTTCCGGAAAAGCCATACCACAGTCAACTACTACAATATCATCTTTATATTCAAAAACAGTAATATTTTTCCCTACTTCACCTAATCCACCTAATGGAATAATTTTTAGTTTGTTTGCTCTTCTGGACACTCTATCATCTCCTTAATATTAATTTCTCCAATTTTTATGCATGTAAACCCCTTGGTTACTGTAAAATTTTCCTAAAAAAATGAATCCCTAAATGGGACTCATTATTGGCAATCTGAACAGTATCCAAAAAACTTGACATTATGATCTATGATTTTAAATTCGTTCTCTTTTTCGATCTGATGTTCTAAGCTTTCTAACAGATCTAATTTAACCTCCATTACTTTTCCACATTTTAGGCATATTAAATGATGGTGTTGATGGCTTTCCGAATCATAACATAACTCATATCTGTTATAGCCATCATCAAAATTAACCCTATAAATAATATTTAATTTTTCTAATAGTTGTAAAGTTCTATAAACTGTGGCAATCCCGATCTCCGGATATTTAGCCTTTACAATATCATATACTTCTTCAGGGCTTAGATGCTTCTCATGATTTTCAACAATAGCATCTAAAATAGCCCTCCTTTGTGTGGTTAGCTTATAGCCTTCCTCTTTAAATTTTTCTTTCATTTCTTCAATATTAATATCCATTCTTTCACCCGCTTACAATTCTATATTATAGGATACTAGTATAGCCTTAACTTGTCAAGCATAGAATTTACTGTAATTTCTCCTTCTGTATCTTCTCGTAAACTTCAATTACATCTTTAAATTCATCATCGTTATCTATTCCTACTAAAACGACTCCCCCATCCTCATCGTAATCTATCCTTAACAAATAGGTCAAGGATTTCATATCGTCTACTGGTAATAAGGCCAAGTATTCTGCATCATCTATTCCAAAGGTAGCCAACACCTGAAACTCGACTTTGTTCCCCATTTCATCTAGTAATGTAATTGTCTCCGCCATCTTTTCACCTCTTACTTCTATCCAAATAATTTTGAAGAATATAAGTAGCTGCTACCTTGTCTATATGCTTTTTCCTGTTCTTTCTACTTACATCCCCTTCCAATAAAACTCTCTCTGCCGCAACAGTTGTAAGTCGTTCATCTTCTAATACGATATTAATATCGATTTTACCCTTTAATTTATCAACAAACTTTAATACCTTCTCCCCCTGTGGCCCAATGGTATTATTCATATTTTTTGGTAAACCAATTACTATTTTATTTACATTATATTCATCGATCAAGTCCTTGAGCCTGTCAATATCCTTTTTATTACTTTCCCTTTTAATGGTGGTTATACCCTGGGCTGTTATCAATAGAGGATCGCTAATAGCTACTCCTATAGTTTTATCGCCTATATCTAGTCCCATTATTCTTTCCATATCTTTCTCCTTACACTACCTTTATACAAAATTCTGGACACCCTCTGGCGCAATAGCTGCAAAGTATGCAGTTTCCATTTGGAACAGCCTTTCCGTCGATTATATTAATCCCATCATTTTTGCATATTTTAACACACTTGCCGCATCCAATGCAATAATCGGCTACAATTAGCCTTCTCTTTTTATTGCCTAAATCATCCTTGAGCCTTTGGGGTATCTTTCCTGTTTCCATAAAAGCTATATTACAATCTATTTCATCCTTAGATTGCATTCCTATGGCAATAGAGTGTATATAGGGAATAGTTCTTACGAAATTTAAAGCCTCTTCCGCTTGGGAAATCAAGTGCCCACCACCTAAGGGTTTCATGGCATATATGCCCTTTCCCATCTCATATGCTTTTTCTATAGCCAGTAGCATATCATCTATATTCCCATCTTGTATCCCTATTCCATCTTTATTTACTATAGGATGAATTATTTCTATTTCATCAAATTCAATAGCTCCTAAAACTCCCTCTACCCTATGGGTAGAAATGCCAATTTTCCTTATTTTGCCCTTATTTTTTGCCTCCAAAAAATATTCTATAGCTTCCATATGCCCCTTTATTGTATAGATACTTTCCTGCTCATGGAGCATGAAAATATCAATATAATCTGTATCTAATTCCTTCAAGGCTTTATTTAAGCTATTTTCAGCCAAGTCCTTGGTGTAGGCATAACACTTGGTAGCAATAACATAATCCTCTCTATCTATCCTTTGTAAAGCCCTTCTTATATAATGGTAATTATCATATATTTCAGCTGTATCTAGAAAATTAATCCCCCTTGAATAAGCATATTCAATAAGGTAGGCTCCTTCTTCTGTAGTTAAGTTAGCCTGAAATGGAGTCATAGTTAAGGAACCAAAACACAATCTTGAAACCTCTATTCCAGTATTTCCTAATTTTATCCTTTCCAATTCAATTCCACATCCCATTCTAATCCTTTATCATCACTTATTATAGTATATATTAATAAGATTGTTAGCATATTAATGGAGATAGCAGATAATATCAATCCCGAATCATTGACTAGAAAACCCACTATACTACCCATGATACAGGAAAGATAGCCTTTCCCTAATCTGCTTTCCATTAAAGCCATAACCCTCTTTTTATAGTAAATGGACATAAGAGTTTGAATAAATATATTCACCATTAAAACTCTAGTCCAAAAAGATATGCTCAAAAGTCTAATATTCATCAACAGTTTTCTATCTATTATATTCCTTATAAAGTGTATCCCCTTCTCATTTATGGATAATAAGGTACTACCCAGATGAGTTGGACTGTTGCTAAGTTTAATATCCACATAGGCAAAAATACCGATTGCAAAACCAATTAACAAGAAGGTGATTACCATATTTTTAATGTTCAATCTCTTTCCTAATAGTTCATAGATAAAATATATGCTAGCAGATAAAAAGGCAATGGTACCTCCTACATTAGCACCTAAATTAGGATGTCCA
The DNA here is from genome assembly GCA_012728595.1 of Tissierellia bacterium. Taxonomy (GTDB): domain Bacteria; phylum Bacillota; class Clostridia; order Tissierellales; family Tepidimicrobiaceae; genus Tepidimicrobium. The sequence goes on along the minus strand of JAAYEU010000094.1, from coordinate 16,433 downwards.
ACCAGTACGGTGGATCCAAGCATCAATATCATGGGGATAATCTTATTATCAAATTTTTCATATATCCAACCTGCTGTAATAGTAGAGGCTATTAAAAATAAGCCCACCATCTCATTTCCTATACCGAAGTATCTAGCTCCGATAATAGGATCATGGCTTAATACCGAGTACTTAGAAAAAAATCCATTCAATATGATATCCAATACTAGTAAAATAAAATAAAAATAGCTGATAATGGATATTAGTTGAAAACTTTTTAACCTAGTTAAAATATATAGGCCTAGGCCCGATAAAAGGATTAAGCCTACTATAAAAATAGGCAGACTATCTATTTTAAACAATGAAATAAGTATAAATACCAAAGGCAAAGAATAAATCAACAATAAGCTTATACGTAACCCTTGAAGAATTCCTTTATTAGGCACCAGCCTGTATACCATTAAAGCTACAACCAATAAAATCAAAATGATACATAGGGTTCCATAGGTTGATAAAGTCTTGGACCTTGTTTTTGACATCAAATTAATCGGTCCATTAATGGACTTAATATAAGTTAATCCATCTTCTTTTTCTGCGTACTCGATAGGATTACCTACCATGTTTTTTGGATATATGCCCAAAAAATTAACAATGGTAGGTGATATATCTAAATTGGCGATTATGCCCATTCTTCTAGTGGTATTAGAAATCAAGATTCCCCTTTTGACATCCCTGCCCCAAATTATTATTGGCGAGAGCCTATTTCCATCTATTTTTTCTTCACCACTATTGGGGCTAAGAACCATCAACAAAGAATTTTCCTTATCTAATGAAGAAGATAGATTGCCTATGAAATCATCAATAAGATTTAATATATCATCTCTCTTATCCTTAAATTCGTCTAGGGATAAGAAAGAGCTATATTTATTAAGTCGGTTCAAGTCCCCTGTATCTACCACCATTAAAGATGCCTTAGATTCGACCCTGCTAATTTCATCTAATATTTTATCATAATCTGTCCTAATTCCGTAAGGAAAATTTGAATCTTCAATTAAAATATCATCTACATTACCATAATCTACTAATCCCTTTGAGTCCATTGGAATTAAGGCAGCTGTCCTAATTAACTGTTCATCTGTATCACTGTTACCAAATACTGCAGTTTTTAATCCCTCTTGATGCAATAGATTACCTAAAGCTCCAATAGAAGGAGAATATTTATTATCCTCATTTTGGTTGTAAATTCTTCCCATCTGAATGTTTGCAATTTCATAATCTCCATCCATTGGTCCTACCCTGTTTTCATATAAGGCCCTTATTTCATCATTTACATTGTGGAATTGACTGCTATCATAATTAGCAAAGGCCTTATTGGATGCATTAATAGTTAGAAAACTTTCTGCCCCTCTATAACCATTTAATCCCCTGACATTCATCAGTCCTATACTGCCATCTTCAATTAAATCCATTAAATTGGGCATCTTTTCAATATCAGTTAGAGTTAATTTATTAACAATTATAATATATACTCTATTATTTATATCGTAATTATCCTGGCTAAAGCTATGTTCTACATGAATAAAGATTAAGATTAGAACAATAATCCCTGTGACAAATCCTCTAAATCTTTTCACCTTTATTTCTCTCCTAATTCTATTCTCCTTTTAAATAACTTCCTAGAATTTCCTCCAACAGTTCATCTCTTTCTATCTTCCTAATCAAACTTCTGGCATCATTATGGCTAGTAATATAGGTTGGGTCTCCCGATAATATGTATCCTATTAATTGATTGATGGGATCATAGCCCTTTTCCTTCAAGGCCCTATAAACCGTTAGAATTATTTCTCTTGCCTCGGTCATGTTTTCTTCTTTAGGAGCCTCAAATTTCATGGTCTCATTAAAATTATTACTCATTATAACACCCCCTATAATATTTATATCACATCAAATATATAATATACAGTGGGAAAATAAATATTAGCCTATAGTCAGGCTAATATTTATTTTATCTGGGATGTAACTATTGTAGAAACTATATTTAAGGCTTCATCAACTTTAGATGGGTCTTTTCCTCCTGCTTGGGCCATATCGGGTCGACCACCGCCACCACCGCCAGTAACTTTAGCTACCTCCCTTATAATGTTTCCAGCATGGATTCCCTTTTCAATTAAATCTTTAGTAGCCATTGCAACAAAAGAGATTTTACCATCCTTTATACTCGCTAAAACTACCAAACATGATTCTAATCTATCCCTTATCTTATCTCCTAAATCTCTTAAGCTGTTCATATCCATGTTCTCTACATTATAGGTTACAAGATTTACCCCATTTATTACCCGTTTTGAATCGATTATATCGTCGACTATGGATAGGGCCATCTTAGATTTTAAGGAATCAATCTGCCTTTCCTTTTCTTTTAGCTCCTCCGTTATGTTTTCGATTCTCTTTACCAACTCCTTCCTGTTGCCCTTTATGATACTTCCTATTTTTTCTATATCCTCTTCTAATTCTAGCAAATACTCATAAACATCCTTACCAGTAATAGCTTCAATCCTTCTTACTCCTGATGCAATACTTGATTCGCTGATAATCTTAAAGAGTCCAATATTTGAGGTGTTTTCTACATGGGTTCCCCCACATAGCTCCTTAGAGTAATCTCCCATTTGGACTACTCTAACCCAGTCTTTGTATTTGTCTTCAAATAGACCTATGACGCCCATTTTCTCAGACTCTTCTAATGGCATTTCCTGAACTTTTACCTCTAGGGCATCTAGTATTTTTTCGTTTACTATCCTTTCAATTTTCATCAATTCCTCTTCTTTAACCCTTTCATAATGGGTAAAGTCGAATCTCAATCTGTTTGGCAACACTATTGAACCTGCTTGGTTAACATGTTCTCCCAACACTTCTCTTAGGGCTTGATGGAGTAGATGAGTAGCAGAGTGGTTTCTCATAGTGTTTCTTCTGTTTTCTTCATCAACCCTTGCCAAGACCTTATCTTTAGCTTTTAAGCTACCCTTTTCTACCTTTGCAAAATGTATTATGGATTCATCTTTGGTGTATTGAGTATCTACTACCTTTGCCCTAAAGCTATCATTTTCAATAATACCAATATCTCCTACCTGACCTCCACTCTCAGCATAGAAGGGAGTTTCCTTTAAAATTATTATTCCTTCTTCTCCTTCTTCTATATTATCGGCCTTATTTCCATCTATAAAAATATCTAATACTTCAGTCTCTACCTTTAATGTGTCATAGCCTTTAAATTCTACATCATAACCAGTAATATCCTCTAAAGGATTGCCCTTCTTCCAACCAGAATCAGCAATTTCCTCTCTAGCCTTTCTAGCTCTCTGACGCTGCTGTTCCATTAGCTTATTAAACTCATCTTCCTTTACCTTTAAGCCCTTTTCTTCCAATATCTCCTTAGTTAGGTCCAGTGGGAAGCCATAGGTATCGTATAGTTTAAAGGCCTTCTCTCCATCCAGATATTCTTCCTTATTTTTTAATATATCATCTATATAATCTTCCAATATATTGATTCCTTGGTGGATAGTTTCTTGGAATTTTTCTTCTTCCGCCTGTATAACTTTCTTTATCTGTTCTTCCCTATCCTTAATCTCCTTGTATTCCACTTTCCAAGATTCGACGACCTCTTCAATAACTTCCTTTAAAAAGGGTTTTTCAATTCCTAATAATTTTCCATGCCTTGCTGCCCTTCTAATAAGCCTTCTTAAAACATAGCCTCTACCTTCATTGCTGGGCAATACCCCATCGCCTACTAGAAAAGTCATGGCCCTGGCATGGTCTGTTATGACCCTAATCGATACATCTACCTTAGAATCCTCTTTATATTTCATACCAGAGATTGTTTCTACCCTATTTATTATCTTTTTAATCTCTTCCACTTCAAATATATTGTCTGCCCCTTCCATTACAGCTGCAATTCTCTCTAATCCCATTCCAGTATCAATATTAGGATGTTCTAAAGGATGGTATTCTCCGGCCTCATCCTTGTCAAACTGTGTAAACACCAAATTCCATACCTCTATAAATCTATCACATTCACAACCTGGCTTACAGCTATCCTTTCCACAGCCATATTTTTCTCCTCTATCTACATAAATTTCCGAACAGGGACCACATGGTCCTACATCTAGTTCCCAAAAGTTATCTTCTTTTCCTAAACGCACAATTTTAGAACTATCCAGTCCAATAACCTTATTCCATAGCTCATAAGCCTCATCGTCTTCTAAATAGACGGTTGCCCATAATTTTTCCTCAGGAATTTCTAACCTTTCCGTTAAAAACTCCCAAGCCCATTGGATTGCTTCCTCCTTGAAATAATCGCCAAAGGAAAAATTCCCCAACATTTCAAAAAATGTAGCGTGTCTATCGGTTTTTCCAACATTATCAATATCTGCTGTTCTAATACATTTTTGACAGGTTACAACCCTCTTCTTTGGTGGTATCTTTTCACCTGTAAAATAAGGTTTTAAAGGTGCCATACCTGCATTTATAAGTAGCAAACTTTTATCGTTTTTTGGTACTAGTGGAAAGCTTGGTAAATGTAGATGGTCTTTTCCCTTAAAAAAATCTATAAATTCTTTCCTTATATCGTGTAGCCCTATTTTTTTCATTCACTGTACACCTCGCTTTATTTTTAAAAAAATTCGTCCCTCATCAAAGGGACGAGAATTCACGCTTATATCTATATTGGATTATAAATTAATCTTATTATTTTGTCAAACCTATAAATTCCTTATTTTGACCCTCTCTACAAAAAAACTAAATAGTATTTTAAACACTGCTACTACCGGAACGGAAAAAACCATTCCCATAACGCCAAACATACCGCCGCCAATTATTAAAGCCAATAAGATGGTAATAGGATGCATACCTGTTGTCTCGCCGATAATTTTAGGAGCAAGTACGTTGTTTTCAATCCATTGTATACCAATAAATAATATGGCTACCCATAAGGCCTTTACAGGGCTCGATACAAAGGCGAAGAAAACCGCTGGTAAAAAGCCTAAAAATGGGCCGAAGTAAGGAATAATATCTGCAATCCCCGTTATAATTCCAATAACTACAGCAAAATCGATTCTTAAGATTAACAACAAAATGGTTGTAGTAATTCCCACATATATTGCAAGAATAAATCTTCCCCTAATAAATTGACTTAAGGCCCTATCTATTTCTATGGATAATTCTTTGACTTCCTTTCTAAATCTTTTAGGTATTAGCAGATATAAACTGGTCTTAAAATAGTCCTTATCCTTGAGGAAGTAAAACGTTAATATTGGTATTAAGATTAAGCTTATAACCTTTGAAAAAGTAGAAATTATTCCTTCTACAAATCTGCTAACGCTACTTAATATAAGGTCTTCAAAATTTCTAAAGCTATTTATGATTACTGCTTCTATTCCCTTTATAATAGGAGGCATATTATCAATATTGGTATAATATCTGTAATACATATCATCTATAAAGCTTGTTATTTTTTCAAAGTACATCGGAAGAATAGTTATAAATCGCTTAATTTCCTTCCCCGTCTTAGGAAAGACCGAGAAAGACAACAATAAAATTAGTCCAATGATAGTAAGGTACACGATTATTACTCCCCATCCCCTAGGGATGTCGTATTTTTCCAAAAAGTTTACTATAGGATTGAATAGATAGGCCAGTATAGCGGATATAATTATGGTAGAAATTGTATCTGTTATGATGTTATACTGCTTTGCTAATAGGTAGAATAAATATAGAGTAAGGACTCCAAGGATGATTGGAAGTATTTTCTTCCTATTTATTTTTATTTCTTTACCCTTTTCAACAAATCTATTGCCAATATGTATTAAATAATAGATAGCTAAAACAAGTAATACACTTACAATTACTATTAAATTTCTCATTAAAACTGATGAATTGATATTCATAATACTTGTCTCCACCTATTTTATTCTAATAGGCAGCCAAAAGCTGCCTATCCCCACAAGGAATTCATTCCATTTAATAGAGTTGCCTTTGCTCTTTTGGCAGTTCTAATGAACTTTCTTTTTTTGAGCATTCCCATTTTAGATCCATAAACCATTCCCACTGCCACACCAGCTATACCAGCTATTAAAGCTCCACTTTTCAATTTATTGTTATTCATATAAATATCCTCTCCTTTGTATTTATATATAATATCTTCTCACCATTACCATTTTTAATTCAATCATTTTTTACTAGTTAAGCATATTTCTGTTAGTCACATTTCGAAACCATCAGGCAGATAGAGGCCTTCTTCTGCTATCCGCATATTATTAAGGAGAGGAATATAATTTCTACCCTTTATAAGATCTTCAAACAGGCCTTCCGTTATAATAAAACCGTCAATGGAGCCGTCTTTCTTATTAATCACTATATCCTTTACATAGCCAAGATATTCACCATTTTCCAATTTAATTACCTTATCTATTAGTTTAAGATGGTTTTTAATATCTATATTGACCTGATTTAAGTAAGAATCGATATCACCTAAAAATAATACCTGGTATCTGTCTAAAAACCTTATTTTATCGTATGGAATGAGTAACTTATTTCTGAACAAGTTATTATTCTTTACAATTATATACTCTATTTTTTTGCCATCCTTAGAATAAACTACATCTTCTATCTTTCCTATGGACTTACCGCTTTCCTTTTCGATTAAATCTAAGGTGATTAACTGCTTATGTCTAATCAATTATATACCCCTTTTCAATATAATTTCTTTATTTATTGTGCCAAAATTTCAATAAAATATTTTTGAAGTTATAGCCAAATTATTTTATATTGAAAAGGGCACCATTTATTAATGGCCATGAGGATCTTCATCGGGATTGAAGTCTTCCAAACCTTCTATATGGACATTGTTCTTCTTTGAGTAATCTAGTAATGCAGCTTTAATTGCTTGTTCTGCTAAAACGGAACAATGCATCTTTATGGGTGGCAATCCATCTAGAGCTTCTGCCACTTTTTTATTGGTAACCTTCATAGCCTCTTCTATTGTTTTACCCTTTATCAATTCGGTAGCCATACTTGATGAAGCTATAGCAGAACCACATCCAAAGGTCTTAAACTTAACATCTTTTATAATACCATCTTCTATCTTTAAATACATCTTCATTATATCGCCACAGCGTGGATTGCCTACTTCTCCAACTCCATCCGCATTTTCTATTTCTCCCACATTCCTTGGATTTCTAAAGTGATCCATAACCTTTTCAGAATACATTTACTTTACCTCCTTAACATCTTCATATAAAGGTGACATAGCTCTAAGTCTGGCTACAATTTCTACTAATTTTTCAACTACATAATCCACTTCTTCTTCAGTATTAAAGTCCCCTAATGAAAGTCTTAAAGAACCATGGGCTATCTCATGGGGCAAACCTATTGCTAGAAGAACATGGGATGGTTCTAATGTCCCAGATGTGCAAGCCGAACCGCTTGAAGCTGCTATGCCTTCCATATCTAAACTAAGCAATAAAGATTCACCTTCTATAAATTCAAAGCAAACATTAACATTGCCGGGTAGTCTCTTTGTTGGATGACCATTTAATCTAACATAGTCGATATTATCAAATATCTTTTGGATTAGGCTGTCCCTTAACTTGATTAGTCTTGCATTTTTCTCTTCCAAATCTTCATAAGCCAGCTCAATAGCTTTTCCCATGCCTACTATTCCAGGAACATTTTCAGTCCCTGCCCTACGATTTCCTTCCTGCCCTCCTCCAGAAATTAAAGGATCTATCTTAACACCCCTTCTTACATATAGGGCTCCAACGCCTTTCGGTCCATAAAACTTGTGGGCAGACAAGGATAATAAGTCGATATTTAAATCATCAACATCTATTTTTACATGGCCTACAGCCTGAACAGCATCTGTATGGAACAGTACTCCTTTATCTTTTGCAATTTTACCAATTTCCTTTATAGGCTGTATCGTCCCTATCTCATTATTGGCAAACATAATAGTTATTAAGATAGTATCATCAGTAATAGCTTCCTCTAATTGCTGCAAATCCACCAAGCCATACTCATCTACATCCAAATAGGTTACATTAAAACCATGTTTTTCTAAGTACTTACAGGTGTGAAGAATTCCATGGTGTTCAATTTTGGAAGTTATAATATGGTTTCCTTTACCCTTATTTGCATAAGCTACACCTTTAATTGCCCAATTATCTGCCTCAGAACCACCAGCAGTAAAGAATATCTCATTAGGCTTTGCATTAAGGGCTTTTGCTACCTTTTCTCTAGCAATCTCGATTGCATTTTTAGATTCATTCCCTAAGGAATAAACGCTTGAAGGGTTGCCATATTTACTGGTAAAATAGGGCAACATCTCCTTAAGCACTTCCTCCTTGACAGGAGTTGTAGCCGAGTTATCCATATAAACATACTTTTCCATAAAGATTCCTCCTAAGCTTCTCTTTTTTCCAATTCCATTTTAGCCTTTTCATTAAGCATATCCTGTAATGATATTGAATCAATTACTTGATTGATGCTGTCCTTCATCCGCTTCCAAACTACTTTTGTAACGCAATTTTCCTCCCTTTCACAACCACTAAAATCCTCTACAACGCAATCTGCTGGAGCCATATCTCCTTCCAAAGCCCTAAGGATATTACCCACGGTAATTTCACTTGGTGCTTTAGCTAGCATATAGCCTCCTTGGGCTCCTCTAACGCTATTTAATAGGCCTTCCTTTCTTAGGGTTGAAACCAACTGCTCCAAATAGTTTTCCGAAATGTTCTGTGCACTTGCAATACTATTTAAGGGAATCGGCCCTTCGCCGTAATGGATTGCCAACTGAAACATAGCTTTTAATCCATATCTTCCCCTTGTCGATAATCGCATCAAACCACCTCTTTTAATTCCAAGTAAATCGCTTGGTTTTCCTTAATAAGTATATTATACCCTAGTATTTTTGTCAACATTCAAATTCATTTAAGGCATGCTATTTAATCACCACTTAAGGCATTACCTTCTTCTATAAAATAAAAAGGAGCCTAAGCCCCTCATATTAATCATTTCCGAATAAGTCTCCATATTGAAGTGGGAAAAATAGTGGGAATGGATGGTTATCAAAATCATCACAAACATCTTCTGGTGCAAATTCTTGGCATGGTGGTGGTTCAGGACAGAATCCAAATGTAGGTATTAGAAGTTGTACTCTGCCTACTACTTTTATAATTATAAATACTCCAACTGCAAAGACCACATTACCATCAGTAACTACTGGTTGACCCAGTACTTTTGAACTGGTTTCTGCTACAATATTAAATTGAAACTCATCCCTAGCTTCAGGGATAAACAGAACAATGTCCTTCTCTATATCTGGCAAATTATTTTCCATAGTTTCTCCATTTGTTAGAGTTATCTTGTAAGGGATTCTTAAAGTAAACCGGACTCTTTTGAAGTTTGGCCTATTAGGTATATTATCTATCCTCAATGTGTCAGGTAAAATAAATCCCTGCTTAAATTTTATTGAACTGAAAGTGCCTTCCCCGGTATCCACTTCAACTGATGGGAAGCACTCCCTACTTTGACACTGAGCATATACTTTATCTACTATGACGCAATCTACTTCCCTTATATTATTTAAATCGAATTCAATTTTTCCGTCAAAGTCATGAAGATTTTTATTTTTAGTCATATTTTTCACTCCTTTTATTTAATAAAACTATTCCTACTTTCATATTATGAAGTATAGGTAGAATTGTGATTTTTTGTTTAGGCTAAGGAGGATATAAATGAAAAAAAATTATAGTATCAGGGAGAGTGTCTTCATAAAAGATTCATTAAACAATTCCTTTATGCTGTTTAAAGACAATAACGAAAACTTATTATTTAACAAAATCAACATTGATAATAGCTCAATGATAATTGATAAAGATATAATGGACTTTTCAGCTACTATCGATGAAAATAATAGGTTACACTTACTCTATCTCAATAAAAGCGGTGAGCTTATATATTGTACATACTCTGAAAATGCATGGCACAAAAATTTAATAGGCAGGCTTGATATACAATCCAATATGTATAAATATTTAACCCTCTTAATACATAAAAACACCATAAATATCTTTTATGCTACCGCTAATATAATAAACTTAAATCTTTGGACAATTGAACACATCGTAAAAAATATAGATAATTGGCAAAAACACGTGGTGACCAATATATTCTCTGATAAAACACTTGACCCCTTCTACATTGACCAGGATGAATTTGGAAATATATACTTGGTTTACAGCGGAAAGGAATCTGTCCACTATAATGTTTACTATTTATTCTTTAATACCTTTAATAAGAAATGGGCCCCCAATCCTACTAAAATATCATCATCCTTTGTCGATAATATTCTCCCTTACATCTTCGTAGATACTCAAAATAATGTACATATATTATGGTATTGTTCAAATAATGGAGAATATCTACTCAAGTATAAGCGATTTTCATCGATTGGAGAAGATAAATTCCATTGGAGAGAGATTAAACTACCAAAAATTACAGGCAGCAATTCCCATGCCCTTATGTTAGAAAAATATAATAGATTGAATATATTATATGCCGAAAGAAATGAGATTTATAATCTGGTTTCCAACGACCATGGCAATAGTTGGATTTTAGAGGATAAGACCTCCATAGTCAACCATCCCCTTTATTTAGTCCAATACTATAACCTATCTTTGAATAGGCTCCGCCATAAGATAAATCATTATTATGGAAGTATAGATAAGGCTAGTATTTCTTTTTACTGCGATGATTTCCATGAGGACTTAAAGGAGTTCAACGAATTTAAGGCTGCCAGCCTTAAGGGGGAAAAGGATAGTGTTAAAGATGATATTAAAGATAGTATTAATTTAGAAGAGAAGGAAAATAAAGCTAAATCACAAGCTCCTAAAGATGAATTGGAAAAACTAAAGAAGGATTTAGTGGAGCTTAAAGATCAAGTAAAGCTGATAAAAAAGGACATAAAACTAATCAAAGATAAGCTACAAAATATTGAAGAAAGGACTAAAAATAGAATGGGCTTTTTAAAGATAAAAAAATAAATAATTCTCCTTTCTAGGCTGCCTAAAACAAGCTCACTAGAAAGGAGAATTCCAAGTATTAAATTCAGACATACTTACTTAATTGATTAAGCTAAGGCTAAAACCATCCTATTTTTCTATTACATAATTAGCAAAGATCTGTAGCTATTGCAGATATAGTTCCTTGGTTAATGTTTATAGCAGATGCTACAGCTTCTGTAGCAGTAGCCTCCACAGTTACCCTGTAAGTGCAGCAGTTAGATTCGCAATCTTCATGATCGCATATGCTAAAGGCCACTGGTATTGATGCTCCAGCTATTAAGGCTAAACCAAAGGATACATCGAAGGATTGAATTTCTCTTTCAACTTCATTTCCACAACGCTTAAATATCCTGAAAGTTATAACTGTATCTACTGCAAGGGCTGCATTTACTGTAACTATTGCAGTTAAATCAAGTTTAATGCTTGGTCTCTTAAGACATCTTAGGCCTGATAAGGATAGGCTTCCAATATTTCTTGGAGTTACAGTCTCACCTACAGCAACTACAGCTACTCCACTTGCCCCAGTCAGATTATTACAACCGGAGATTACTTTATCAGGTCTACAATCTATCTCTAAATGGCAATTACAGTCATGCTTCCCACATTTGCATTTTATCGGCTTATAGCCTGGCTGGTAATAAACTGCCATAATAACATCCCCTTCCTTTTAAAATATAATTATGTCTTTCCATTACCATTATATTGAGTTGCCATAGGATTGGTTACTTTTCTAAGTCCAATTTTTGCAGCATATTCAATAAAAGATGTTATTATGGCAGTTTTGTATATTGGTTAAGCTTTAGCTTATAAGAGTAATTTATAAATAAACCCTACTATTTCTCCCTACTACCAGTCTATGGGTCTTTTTCATCCCCTTGTTACCTCTAATTACCGAGCCTTCACCTATGATAGAAGAATCGATTGGATGCTCAACTCCCCATATATTACAGCTGCCTAAAATAATGGAGTTTTCCAAATTTGACATTTCTATCTTGACTCTATTTCCTATGGAGGTATAAGGACCTATATAAGAATTTTTAATAATGGTATTTTCTCCGATTACTACTGGCCCCCTAATGATGCTATTGTATATTGCAGAACCTTCTTTAAGAATCATCCTACCTGAAATATTGGAGTTAACAACTTCTCCCTCTATATGGTCTTCTATATTTGACAGTTTGTCGATGTTTTCTTCTATAACATCATTAGGTTCCCCAACATCCCTCCATTTTCCTGATAATTTTTCGTAGCCTATATCATATCCATTCTGTAACAGCCATTTAATAGCATCAGTTATTTCATATTCACCACGTTTAGAAGGTTGTATCTCTTTAGATGCTTTAAATATATTTTTGTCGAAACCATATAAGCCGGTAATAGCCCAATTGCTAAAGGCTGTTTTAGGTTTTTCTTCTAGATCTATTATCCTGTTATCCCCTATGTAAGCAACGCCAAACCTCTCTGGATTTTCCACTTCCTTTAGTAGGATTTTTGCATTCTTTTCGCTAGTTTTAAAATCTTGGACAAAGCCCTTCAAGTCAAAATCGAAGGAGTTATCCCCTAAAACCATAATAAACCTTTCCCCATTTATAAACTCTTCTGCAAACAGCAATCCATGGGCTATTCCCTTAGGTTCCTCTTGTACAAGATAATGAAACTTTTTGTCAAAGTATGTATCTAATACCTGCTGAAATACTGCTTTATTATAATCATTTACCAAAATACCTATTTCTTCTATTCCAGATTGTAAGAGAAGCTCTATAGTATATGCTATTAAAGGCTTATTTCCGATTGGAATTAGCTGTTTCGGAATTGAATAGGTAATGGGATTAAGCCTTGTACCTTTTCCTCCACATAAAATCAAGCCTTTCAATTTAAATCCCCCTTTAAAATCCCAATTATATAATATTATATTTATTTAAAAAAAGCTTATAATATGAGACAAATTGAGGCAAGATTTAATCTTGCCTCAATAGATATTAAAGTCCTAACTTTATTTTTAATTTTTCTAGCATATCCTCTGTCATAGAATCTAAATCGTATTTTGGATTCCAACCCCACTCTTCCCTTGCTGCTGTATCATCTAGGGAATTTGGCCAAGACTCTGCTATAGCCTGCCTTACTGGGTCTACATCATAATCCAATTCAAATTCCGGTATGTGCTTTCTTATTGCAGCTGCAATTTCCTCAGGATCAAAGCTCATTGCAGTAACGTTGAAAGCATTTCTGTGGATCAATTTAGATGGATCTGCCTCTAGTAACTGAACAATAGCATCTAGAGCATCTGGCATATACATCATATCCATCTTTGTGCCTTTAGCTATGAAGCTAGTATATTTTTTATGCTTGAGTGCGTCATAGTAGATATGTACTGCATAATCTGTAGTACCTCCACCTGGTAAAGTTTCATAAGAAATTAAACCAGGGAAACGCACTCCTCTAGTGTCTACTCCATATTTATGATAGTAATAATCGCATAACAGCTCTCCAGCAACCTTGGTTACTCCATACATGGTGCTTGGTCTTTGAATAGTATCCTGAGGTGTATTGTCCTTTGGTGTTGAATTTCCAAAAACTGCTATTGAACTTGGTGTAAATACAGCGCAGTTCTCTTCCCTAGCCACCTCTAATATATTGTAAAGACCATTCATATTTACGTCCCAAGCTAAAGCTGGATTTTGTTCCCCTACTGCAGATAAAACTGCAGCCAAATTGATTATGGTGTTTACCTTGTATTTTTTGACTACCTCAGCCAATCGTTTTCCATCGGTTACATCGACGATTTCAAATACTCCTGATTCGATTAAGTCTTCATGGCCCTCTTTAATCCTTCTACTACTAGCTATTACATTATCAGTACCATAGATCTTTCTCAGTCCCATGGTTAACTCTGAGCCAATCTGACCAAGTGCGCCTGTTACTAAAATTTTTCTCATATTTACACCTCCAATATAATAGAACCATTTTTCGTTATAATTATATCATACTTTTTAAAAAAATGGTATGCTTAGTAGAAGCATATTCCAATGCCCTTAGGTCCTATATGGCAGCCAATAACTGGCCCAAGTTCATCAATGGAAATTGGTATATTTGGATATCTTGATTCCAGCTCCTCCTTTAATTTAAGGGCTTCTTCCTCATTCAAAATATGGCAAATAGCAATTCTTTCCACATTACCTTGGACTTTGTCGCTAAGGGATTTTAAGGCCTTCTTCTTTCCCCTTACCTTATCCAATAGCTTCAATTCTCCATCTATTAATTGGATAATAGGCTTTATATTTAGCATCTCTCCGATGGTGGATTGGATTCCTGAAAGCCTTCCTCCCCTTCTTAAATATTCTAGGGTGTCTACCGTAAGGTATATGGACATATTTTTTCTCTTTTCTTTAATAGTTTTAACTATTTCCTCTTCTAATATACCCTCCTTTACCATATTAATAGCATCTTCCACCAGGAACCTAAGGTTGCTTGCAGCTTGTAATGAATCGATAACAGTAATCCTTTTATCCTCTAAAATATCCTTTGCAATTAAAGCGCTATTGTAAGTGCCACTTAATTTAGAGGATAAAAGAATGGCTATTATCGATTCATAACCTTCTTCAAAGGCTTTTTGGTATTCCTTTAAAAAAGCTGCTGCTGATGGCTGGGATGTAGTTGGAAACAATTTGGTATTCTGTAGTTTTTCATAGAATTCATGGAATTCGCCAGGAAATCCTTCCTTTTCCTCCACCCCATCAAATACATAGTTTAAGGCTACTACGGCTATATCCATTTCCTCGGCAAATTCCTTTTTAATGTAGCTAGTAGAATCTGTTATTATCTTTATTTTCCCCATTTTATTCCTCCCTATAAAAAATAATAGTTTTGCTATTGCAAAAGCAATAGCAAAACTATTATTTCATATTTTTGTCTATTTGACAACTATATTATATATTTTACCTGCAATAAATATTTCTTTAACAATTTCCTTACCTTCAATATGTTTCATTATATTCTCATTTTCTTTGGCTTTTTCCCTAGCCATCTCCTGGGTAGCATCTGGGCTGATTTCAATTACTCCTCTTACCTTGCCATTAACTTGGACAGGCATTTCTATTACATCTTCCTGAATCTTATTCTGATCATATTCTGGCCATTTGCTTTCATTTAACATGCCTTCAAAACCTAGTAGCTCCCACAATTCCTCGGTAATATGGGGTGCTACAGGATTTAGCAATATTAGGAAGGTTTTAATATCAGCTTTGGTGATTTTACCCACATCGTTAAATTCATTTAACAAGGCCATAAGGGCAGCTATAGCCGTATTAAACTTTAATGTCTCATAGTCTTCAGAAACCTTCTTAATGGTTTTGTGAATGCTAGTTTCCAATTCTTTGGAATATTCATCTCCATCCACTACAATATCCTTTAATTTCCAAACTCTCTCTAAAAACCTTCTACAGCCCTTTACACCATCTTCCAACCAAGGTACAGATTTCTCGAAATCCCCTATGAACATTTCATAGGTCCTTAGGGTGTCTGCACCATATTCTCTTACAATATCATCGGGGTTGACTACATTCCCTCTGGACTTAGACATCTTTTCATTGTTTTCCCCTAGAATCATACCATGGGACGTTCTCCTCTTGTATGGTTCTGGGGTGTTTACTACTCCAATATCATATAGGAATTTATGCCAGAACCTTGAATACAATAGGTGTAGGGTTGTATGCTCCATACCACCATTGTACCAGTCGACAGGCATCCAATATTCTATTTCCTCTTTGCTTGCCAGCTCATCCTTATTGTGTGGGTCTATATATCTTAGGAAATACCAAGATGAACCTGCCCACTGAGGCATGGCATCCGTTTCTCTCTTAGCATCTTTACCACATTTTGGACAAGTGGTATTTACCCAGTCTGTAATGTTGGCTAATGGGGATTCTCCTGTATCAGTTGGCTCATAATTTTCTACCTCTGGTAGCATAACTGGTAATTCTTCTTCTGGTACAGCTACCCAACCACAATCATCACAGTGGACTAAAGGTATAGGTTCTCCCCAATATCTTTGACGAGAGAATACCCAGTCCCTTAATTTATAATTGACCTTTCTCTTTCCTAGACCATTTTCTTCTAACCAATCACTTATCTTTTCAATAGCATCCTTTACTTCAAGGCCATTAATCAAGTCTGAATTTACCATTACTCCAGCTTCGGTATCGGTATAGGCTTCCTCCTCTACATTGCCACCCTTGACCACTTCCACTATTGGAAGATTAAACTTCTTTGCAAACTCCCAGTCCCTGCTATCGTGAGCTGGCACCGCCATAATCGCACCAGTTCCATAGCTCATCAGGACATAAT
>JAAYEU010000014.1 GCA_012728595.1 Tissierellia bacterium | reverse complement strand
TGGTCTTGTCAAGGGCGAGCGATAGCGAGTTTATTTACCCTTGACTGGAACAAATAAATTATCTTAAAATAGCAAACAAATTCATGGAAATTTATATAAATTGTTCGGTAAAAATGTGTCCAAAAAAGTGTTGACATATCAAAGTGTTGACATATCACTCTGCTGATGTTGCCATGAGAACCTGAAAATGATTTTAAAAGGATACCCGAAGGCAAGCAAAACAAGAAATAGACACTTTAAAATTTGTAAGGTTAAATTAGACCCATAGATTTGTAAAACTAAATTAGACTCAAAAGCAAAAAGGGGTCTAATTTAGTTTTACAATTGAATCCAAGCTTTTTTTATTATGATTCAAGGAAATGATACTTGATTATAAAAAATTTCATGATAATATATTGATTAAATATTTTTGAAAAAAATAGACTAATCTAATGAAAAGGGGAGGTAGTATGGAATTTAGAAAGGCAATGGAATCGGATATAGATAATATAATGAAAATCATCAAACAAGCACAAGACTATTTTAAAGAAGAAGGAATCGACCAATGGCAGAATAACTATCCCAATCCTCAAGTAATAAGAGCTGATATTGAGAGAGGCTATGGATATGTCCTATTAAAAGAAGGAAAAGTCGTTGGTACGGTATCAGTTTCCTTTGATGGGGAAAGGACCTATGAAAAGATTTATGAAGGGCAATGGATTAGCGACTTTGATTATGCTGTTATTCATAGATTAGCTATAGAAAGAAATCTTAAAGGCCGGGGTTTGGCTTCTATAATAATTAAAAACATAGAAAAGATGTGCTTAAGTAAAAATATACACAGTATAAGGATAGACACCCATGAAGATAATAAATCCATGCAAAGGCTTATTGAGAAAAATGGCTTTAAATATTGCGGAATTATTCATTTAATGGACAATAGCAAGAGATTGGCTTATGAAAAGATTATATAGGAGATGGAAAAATGAATGCAAAACTTAAAATTATTATTTCTGTGGCAACTTTTGGAACCATTGGTATTTTTGTAAGGAATATTTCCCTTTCATCAGGGGAAATTGCTCTTTTTAGGGCAATTATAGCTGCAGTAGTAATACTAATATATAAGGGATTAAGGGGAAAAGGACTTTTATTATGGGATATAAAAAAGGATATTCCTATACTCTTTGTTTCAGGTGTAGCAATGGGTTTTAACTGGATTTTGCTCTTTCAAGCCTATAAGTATACATCGGTTTCATTAGCGACATTGAGCTACTATTTTTCTCCCGTTATAGTAATGCTATTTAGCCCAATTCTTTTTAAGGAGAAGATGACAATTAAGCAAATAATATGCTTTGTCATGTCAACCATAGGTTTAATAATGGTAATTGGCATAAGCGGAATGGACGAGTCTTCTGACAACCTAATAGGAATAGGTCTTGGACTTGGGGCGGCAGCTTTGTATGCTACCGTAGTTCTCCTTAATAAGCTGGTAAAAGATGTTAACGGAATAGATAGAACACTAATCCAATTTTTGGCGGCAATAATCGTCCTTACACCCTATGTGTTTGCAAGCTCCGGTATAAATATAGCTGGTTTAGATTTGATTGGAATAATCAACATATTGATACTTGGTACTCTTCATACGGGAATATGTTATTGCCTATACTTTTCATCTATAAAGGATTTAAAAGGTCAGCAAGTTTCAATATTAAGTTATATTGACCCCCTTGTAGCTATACTCCTTTCAGTAGCCATATTAAATGAACCAATTAGCTTTATGCAGTTAATAGGTGGAATGATGATTTTAGGCTTTACCCTATTAAACGAAATCCAAGTTAAGGCTTAAGTTGTAAACTTCATGAATTATCAAGGATATTGTGTATTTTAGCTTTTTACATTTCCAGAGGAAGTAAAAAGGTTCTGAGTAATTCAGAACCTTATCTTTCTTAGTCTAAAGAGTTCATAAGTCTATATATAGTTAAAATGGCCTGTTCTTTGGTGTAATTTCCCTTAGGATTAAATAAGTTGTCTGAACCCATCATTACAGGAGTATTAGTTTTCTTATCTATCCTATGGGTTACAAAGTCTATAGAAGAAACAGCCCATGCTGAAAATGAAATTGCTGCAACTACAAGTCTAGCGAACTCAGCTCTAGTAATACTTTTTTTATAATTATTCTGCAATTCTAATGGGACATACCCCATTTTCAACAGCCCAACTTGGAACTGAAGTGGATGTAACAGTTAGGATGATGGTAAAAATTAATAAAATTGTTTTTGAATAGTTATTAAACATTATATTCTCCCTTAGTCACTTTATTAACTATTTAATTGAATATATAATAGCAAAATATGGAGGTGGAATCAATATAATATAATTATGGTATACAAATATTTCATGATACTATAAAAAGTACTGACTAGAAAAATTAATCATCAGTTTAAGTTGAATTAGTTTTAAATAGAGAATATAATAAACTGAAGGGTAGGATATTGGAAAAATCGATTGTGGTTTAGCTTTTTTATTTTATAGTGATAATATGCATAATAAATAGCGGCATTGATATAATGAGGTGTAAGGCATAATGGAAGATTTGATGCTAGATATTATAAACGAATTTGGATATATTGGCATTTTCCTACTAATAACCATCGAAAACCTATTTCCACCCATACCATCTGAGGTGATTTTAACTTTTGGAGGTTTTTTAACCACATTTAGTGGAATGGGCTATTGGCAAGTTGTTATATCGGCCACAATGGGCTCGGTATTAGGGGCAATTATACTATATAGTATAGGTAGGGTATTAAGCATTGAGCGCATATATGGCATTATCGATAGCAATATTGGTAAAAAGCTACATTTAAAAAAAGATGATGTCAAAAAGGCGGGTAAATGGTTTAATAGGTATGAAAACAAGGCGGTATTCATCTGTAGGTTTGTACCAATTGTACGCAGTCTAATATCCATACCAGCAGGAATATCAAAGATGAAGATGGGTTTTTTTGTGTCCTTAACGGCATTAGGTTCCTTTATATGGAATGCAATCCTCATATATTTAGGAGGGGTAGCAGGAAAAGCATGGCATAATATAGTGGATTATATGGATTTTTATACCAGGATTGTTTTTATAATCTTTATAATTATTGGCCTAATTTTTGCAGCCATTTTTGTAAAGAGGAGACTTATCAATAATAGGGATTAAAAGGATGTATATTGAAGGTAAAGAAACTAACAGGAAGGGGATTATGATGGCAAAAATCCAGGATACAAAACACACTGAAGATTGTATGATATGCGGCAGAGAGTTGATTTATTTTGAAGATTATAGGGAAGTAGAGTGTGTATATTGCCGTAAAGAATTTAGGTCTAATGTAGCTTGTTTAGATGGCCACTATGTTTGCGATGACTGCCACTCTATGGATGGAAGTGGATTAATAGAAAGCTATTGTAGAAAGACGGATAAAACTAATCCTTTGGAGATGGCAATGGAATTGATGAAAAGTCCAGCAATTAATATGCATGGGCCTGAGCACCATTTTTTAGTACCAGCAGTTTTAATAACATCTTATTATAATATCTTAGATAAAAAAGATGTTAAAGGGAAAAAACTTGCAGTGGCAAAGGCAAGGGCTAAGGATATTAAGGGTGGATTCTGTGGTTTTTATGGAAATTGTGGGGCAGCAGTAGGTGCTGGCATGTATATGAGTATTATTTCTGGGGCAACTCCATTGACTAAAGAAAGCTGGTCCTTAGTCAATCTAATGACGGGCACTGCCTTAATTGCTATGGCCAAAATAGGTGGGCCAAGGTGCTGCAAAAGGAATTCATTTATAGCTATAGAAGAGGCAGCAAAGTTTACAGATAAACACTTAAATGTAAAGCTTTATGACTATGAAAAGGAAAGTCCAGTTTGTAGTTTTAGATTGAGAAATAGAGAGTGTTTGAAAGACGAATGCCCCTATTATAGGAAGCGACATTAATATTAGATAATCTAATACAAAAAAGTAGAATTAAATGGTATTATTATATAAAGTGCTTACTTATTTAACTATCTAGCAGGGGGTGATATGGTGTGAAACTTTTCATATTGTCACTGATACTCATAGGGCTAGTGGGATTAGAGAGGTTTATATATATAAAAAAGGATAGGGCTTTTAAGAAAATAAGTTTACTTATAGACCTATTGATTATCTGTTTATTAATATTAATATCATATCTTATAACTGATACAGCTATTGAAACCTTTTATGTCTTTTCTGCCATCTTCACCTTTATTTTATTGGGGGCAATCAATAATAGAAGCGATATAAAATGGCTTAAGCACTTATCACGTATAATAGGAGCTCCCCTTGCTGTATTATTACTCATGAAAGCAATTCAAAGTATGCTGGTTGAGTTTAGGCATATCCTCTTGTTAGCATTAATAGTAAACACTATATTAAGCTATTCTTATGAAAAAAAATGGACTAAAAAGGATAATCTTTCATTGATAATAGGAATTGCTATGGCAGTAGTATTTTTATTTTCTTACAACAAACTATTTGGCTCAGATAATAGAATTATGATGAAGCAGGAGATAGTAGCTAAAAGCTTCTTAGAAGAGGAATTGAATATGCAGGGATTTGATGTGTATCTAAGGAAATCTCATGTAGGGTTAAGGGGGGAAGAGTCAAGAGTAGGAGCCTATGATCAATCAGGAACTGTTATAACTATGATATATAAAGATAACAGGATTATAAGCTATGAAATAGAGGATAGTGACTAGTAATTTATAATGGATAGGAAAAAGTAATGTATTTTAGATAAGGGAGATATGGGGGATTACCAATGGGGAAAATTAGTATAGCATCTTTTAGCGCGCGAAAAAAAGGAAATTGTTCCTCATTAGCAGATTATATTATAAGTAAATCCTTAAATTATCAGGTTGAGTATATTGCTATAAAAGATTTGAATATTCATGAATGTAAAAATTGCAATTATGAATGCATGAGTAAAAAGTGTATATATCGTCAAGATGATGCCTATATGTATTTACGATCAACTAAGAAAGCCGATAAAGTTATTTGGCTTGTGCCTATGTATTGTGGCAACCCATCTTCACTCTATTTTAAGTTGAATGAGCGGAGTCAGGATTTTTGGATGAGTAATGAATCCTATTATGATGAATTTTTGAATAAACTATTTATTATTGGAATTGGTAATGTAGGCATGGCTAATCCCTTCAGGCAGATTTTTGAGTTGATGTATCATGATTCGGAGGTTTCTTATGAAGGGCATATACTTATTTTGGGGACACAAAAATATAGTTTAAATTCAATCAAGGATTTTCTAATTGCCAGAACAGGAGTCAAGGAAGAAGTTGATAAATTTCTAAATTTATAGAGTGCACCTTTTATATGGCCTGAAAGCAAGCATTTATAACCCTTCCCTTAAGATGGGAAAGGTTATCCTTAATCCTCTATTAAGGCTTTTTCACGCCATTTACCCCTTCTAAAGAATAGGGTAGTTATTATAGCTCCCATAGTCCATGCAACTAATAGGGAGATAAAAACTGATTCAGGTCTTCCCGTAGGATAATTTTCACTTCTTGTAAAATAGGCAATACCGTAAGCTACTGGTACACGAAGAAGGACTGTAGTAATGAGTGAAATCCACATAGGTGTAACGGTATCTCCTGCACCACGCATTACTCCACCTAGACTTTGGGTTACTGCCATTGCGACATAGCCTACTGCAAGAACTCTCATCATCCGGGTGCTAAAATCGATTAATTCCCTTGTATCTGTAAATATACCAACTAAATACTTACCAAAGATTAATATCAATATGGTTATTACGGTAGAAACTCCAACAGCAATCATGGTACCCTGTTTAGTCCCTTCTTCAACCCGATCCATTTTTCTAGCACCAATATTTTGACCAGTATAGGTAGTCATGGCACTTCCAAAGGAGAAGTTTGGCATCATGGCAAAACCGTCTACACGCATGATTATAACATTACTGGCTATAACCAATTCCCCAAAGGTATTGGTTAAAGATTGTACAATAATCATAGCAAGGGAAAATATTCCCTGAGTTATACCAGAAGGTAATCCCAGTTTTATCAATCTAAGTGTATAGTCCTTATGTAGTTTTAGCATCTTTAGGTTTACATCAAAATTCTCTTTCATCTTTAGAAGTTTCAAAAGGCAGAGTACTGCTGATATTGCTTGGGCTATAACGGTAGCAAGAGCAACCCCAGGAACACCCATATTAAGCTTGGCAACGAATATGATATCCAGTATCACATTTAAGGCTGTAGATATGAGCAAAAATACAAGGGCCGATAGGGAATCGCCAAGGCCTCGTAAAACACCAGACAGAATATTGTAGTAGGAAAACCCAGCTATACCAACGAAAAAAATGATCAAGTATTGGGTGCTCCATTCGAAAATACTCTCTGGTGTGTTTAAAAGCCTAAGGAAAGGGCGGGTTACAATAGGACCAATTATCATGATTATTACTGAAACTATAGCCGTTAACGAGATACATATTCCAATAGTATGGGAAAGCTTTTCCCGATCCTTAGCACCAAAATATTGGGAAACCATTATACCAGCACCTACAGAAACGCCTACGAATAATACCAGCAAAAGGTGTAATATGGGAACTGCACTACCAACGGCAGCCAAGGCGTTATCGCCTATATAATAGCCTACAATTATGGAATCGGCAGTATTATAGAATTGTTGGGCTATATTCCCGATAAGCATGGGTATTGCAAATTCGATAATCCGTTTCCAAGGTGGACCTTCGGTTAAATCCTTAGGAGCAAATAGTTCCTTGATTTTTGCCATAGCCTAACCTCCTCCAATGTATTATGGTTATAAGACCTATTATTTTCGTTTAGACAAGAAATAGTTTATATCAACTGAAATCCTTTGTCAATTTAAATATTTATATTGAAAAGCTTATAGACAAAAAACTTAATAAATGGAAGGTGATTATATGGAATACATAATAAAAACCACCAAGGACCAAGAGTTTATAGATATTACCCCTATTATAAATGAGGCAATAAGGAAGAAAAAGATAGAGGAGGGAATAGTGGTAGTATTCGTACCCCATACTACAGCAGGGATTACCATCAATGAAAATGCAGACCCTACCGTTGTAGAGGATATATTGATGATGTTAAACAAGGTGTTCCCACTAGAAGGGGATTACCGGCACCTTGAAGGAAACTCCCATGCCCATATAAAGGCATCTTTGATGGGCTCTTCTTGTAGCCTAATCATTAGAAATGGAAAATTAAGACTTGGCACATGGCAAGGGGTATATTTTTGTGAATTCGATGGGCCAAGGACCAGAAAAATATATATAGATATAAGATAACTCCCTAAAGCTTTCAGTTTAGGGAGTTATTTTGTCACATTGGAGAAAGATTCACATAATATAGTATTAATTGGTTTATCTTTGGAGGGATGATATGGAAGCAAAGAAGTTTATGATTCTAGGGGGAGATAATAGGAGTATTGAATTAGCAAACCTACTCTATAGAGA
>JAAYEU010000013.1 GCA_012728595.1 Tissierellia bacterium | reverse complement strand
TTATGCTTCAGCTTTTTCACCATATTTTTCTTTTATATATTTGTCGATACCCTTAGCAGCTTTCTTACCTGCTCCCATTGCTAGTATTACAGTAGCTGAACCGGTTACAACGTCACCACCAGCAAAAACTCCTTCTCTGGAGGTTTGTCCATCTTCATCTACTACAATACATTTCCTGTCATTTATTTCTAATCCAGCTGTAGTTGCAGGGATAAGTGGATTTGGTGATGTACCTAAAGCCATTATAATGGTATCAACTTCTATTTCAAATTCAGAACCTACAATAGGTACAGGTCTCCTTCTGCCTGATTCATCTGGTTCCCCTAATTCCATTCTTTGACATCTAATGCTCTTAACCCATCCATCTTCATTTCCGATAATTTCAATTGGATTTGTCAGGAATTCAAACTTGATTCCTTCTTCCATAGCATGGTGAACTTCTTCTTCTCTAGCTGGTAATTCCTTTTCTGTTCTTCTATATACTACATATACTTCAGCACCAAGCCTTAGGGCCGTTCTAGCAGCGTCCATAGCAACGTTTCCGCCACCAATGACTGCAACCTTGCTACCAACCTTTATTGGGGTATCATAATCATCCCTAAAGGCCTTCATTAGGTTGTTTCTAGTTAAGAATTCATTAGCAGAAAATACTCCATTTAAGTTCTCTCCAGCTATGCCCATGAACTTAGGAAGTCCAGCACCAGAACCGATGAATACTGCATGGAATCCTTCTTCATTTAGAAGGGAGTCGATGGTTACAGTTCTTCCAACTATTACGTTAGTCTCTATTTTTACTCCTAATTTCTTTAAATTCTCTATTTCTGGTTTTACAACCGTATCCTTTGGAAGCCTAAACTCTGGAATACCATATACTAAAACTCCACCTGGTTCGTGTAAAGCTTCAAATATGGTTACATCGTAACCTTCTTTTGCCAGGTCTCCGGCACATGTAATTCCTGCAGGCCCTGAACCAACAACTGCTACTTTGAATCCGTTCTTTTCCTTAGTCTTTGCTAGGTCGATATTGTTCTCCCTTGCCCAGTCAGCAGCAAATCTTTCAAGCTTTCCTATGGAAACTGCTTCCCCTTTAATGCCTAAGACACAAACCTTTTCACACTGTTCTTCTTGAGGGCAAACCCTTCCACATACTGCAGGTAAGGCCGTTTGTTCTGCCAATACATGTGCAGCTTCTTCAAACTCTCCTTCTGCAATGTGCTTTATAAATCTAGGTATGTGGATATTTACTGGACAATTATCTACACAAGGATGATGTTTACAGTTTAAGCACCTTTGGGCTTCTTTCATAGCCTCTTCTTCAGTATATCCTAAACAAACTTCATCGAAGTTTGTAATTCTTTCCTTTGGATCCTGTACTGAAATGGGAACCCTTTTAAATCTATCCATTAATTAGCACCTCCATGTTGGCATGTACATTTCTTTTCTTCACCACGTTTTGCCAATTCTAATTCCTCTTCTCTATATTGGGTCAATCTTTGTAGAGCTTCATCAAAGTCTACAAGATGTCCATCAAATTCTGGTCCATCTACGCATGCAAACTTAGTTTCATTACCTACGGTTACCCTGCAAGCACCGCACATTCCCGTTCCGTCTACCATGATTGGGTTCAAGCTTACGGTGGTCTTTATTCCCAATTCTTTTGTCAATAAGCATACAAACTTCATCATTATCATTGGTCCAATGGCCACTACCAAATCATATTTTTTGCCTTGCTTAACTATAAGCTCTTCCATAAGTCCCGTTACCATACCATTGAATCCATAACTACCATCATCGGTAGAAATATATACGTTTTCCGCTACCTCTTTCATTTCATCTTCAAGGATTATAAGTTCCTTGGTCTTAGCACCAATTATTACGTCCACACCGATTCCATGTTCATGGAACCATCTAGCTTGAGGATATACAGGAGCTGCTCCGACTCCTCCAGCCACAAATAGTACTTTTTGCTTTTTAACTTCTTCGATATCCGCATTTACATAGTCTGATGGCCTTCCAAGAGGACCAACAAAATCTTTTAAGTAATCGCCCTCTTCAAGAGCTGCAATCTTCTTTGTAGAGCTACCCATAGCTTGAATAACTATGTTTACAGTTCCTTTTTCCTTGTCATAATTACAGATGGTTAAAGGAATTCTTTCACCAGTTTCATCGGCTATTACGATGACGAATTGGCCTGGTTGAGCTGAGTTTGCAACCCTTGGAGCTAAAATGTCCATTGAAACGATATTAGGGGCAAGAAATTTTTTCTCAACTATTTTATACAATAGAAACTCCTCCCTCTCTAAATTTTTCATATTAATTATACATCATTTGGGGTAAATATAAAAGATTTGTTAATTATATGACTAATTGCTTGAACTTAATAAAAATTCTCAAAAATCCGCTCTTTTAATCTTGAATTTGATGTAATAAATTGAATTGTCATACAATTAACGAACTCTCCACAATAAGTATAACATAAAGAAATTAGGAATTCAACAACATATTGGAAATTAAAATTTACATATTCTAGCTTGTATCTATTAACTGCTTTATAAGGAAATTTAAATTAAATTATAGAGTAAATTAACTGGTATTTTGACCTAGGTCAAAGTTCTTCACATTTAAAATTGATATAATGTAAATAATAATAGTATGGAGGTAGAAGTATGGAAAATAAATATTTGGATTTGAAAGATCAGCCTATGACCGATATAGTAAAAAATTTAACAGATGACTACCATGTATATTTTCAAAGGGAAATGAAGGATTTAGCAACCTTAACTACAACCATATTAAGGGTTCACGGTCGAGAACATCAAGAACTATCAAAAGTTCACAGGTTATATGGTATCATACAGATAAATTTGGTCCAACGAATGATTAAAGAAAAGGCCGATATATTCCCACTCATCAAAATATACGATAAAAGGCCTAGGAAGGAATTAATAGAAGAAATTTTCCAAGAGAAAAAACTTTTAGAATCTGAAGAAGACGATATTAAGGCATTGTTTAAGGAACTAAATAAAATAACAAATGGCTATCTTCCCCCTCAAGGCGCATGTGCCACTTATGAAAGAGCCTATGATAGCTTAAAGTAATTTGAGTTAAAAGTATTGGAATATCTAAAAATAGAAGATGAAATATTATATCCAAGATTGGAAAATGAGTTAAATAATGTTTAAAGATGAAGGAATCTCTTTCTTAGGGAAAGAGATTCTCTTTTTCCATATAAATGATAATTATTTTTACTTGATAGTGTTTATCGTTTTTTAAAATGGGAATAAATAAGGTAAACGATCACTATAGATTATATGGAAAAAGGAGAGAATAAAATGGCTTTTAAATTACCAGAATTAAAGTATCCTTATAACGCTTTAGAACCCCATATCGATGCCTTGACAATGGAGACACACCACTCTAAACACCATAAAGGATATGTAGATAATTTAAACAAAGCCCTAGAAGGCCACTCTAAATATCAGGAAATGGACATTGAAGATATATTAAAATCTTTAAATGAACTGCCAGAAGAGATTAGAACTGCTGTAAGGAATAATGGTGGAGGTCATTATAACCACACCCTATTCTGGGAGATAATGTCTCCAGAAGGCGGTGGAAAACCTGAAGGAGAATTGGCACAAAAAATCGAGGAGGATCTAGGAGGATTTGATAAATTTAAAGAGGACTTTAAGAAAGCAGCCTTAGGCCAATTTGGTAGTGGATGGGCATGGCTAGTTCTGAATAACGGCAAGCTAGAAATAGTATCCACACCAAATCAAGACAACCCAATTTCAGAAGGAAAAATTCCAATCCTAGGTATTGACGTATGGGAGCATGCTTATTATCTGAAGTACAAGAATTTAAGAGGAGATTATATTGATGCTTGGTGGAATGTGGTAGATTGGAAAAAGGTAGAGGAAATTTATAATAGAGTCAAATAATATTATAGCTTCCAGTTATTAATGTACCCTTTATAAAACACGGTTTCTTAATTTAAGAAGCCGTGTTTTACCCTTTTTTATGCTTAAATTAAACCCTATACTGGCATAATATTGATTAGGGTAAATTGACAAGGATTGAAAAATGGTATAGCATAAATGTGTTATGTCAAAAAATAGTTAGCCACTTAAACCCCATAATAGTTCATCAAAAGAATCAATTACAGAAAAAAAGGATATAACGGCATAGGAGTGATATTTTGAAGACTTTATTACCCTATATGAAAAAATATAGGATTTTTGCCATCTTAAGTCCCATACTAATGATTCTAGAAGTTTTAGCAGATATTATCATCCCCTATCTTATGTCTAAAATAGTGGATGTAGGAATAGCCAATGGCGATATAGACTATATAGTAAAGATAGGGATTATAATGATATTGTCAGCCCTACTGGGTATGGCCTTCGGGGTCATGAGTGCCCATGCAGGTGCCAGAGCAGGATACGGTTTTGCTGCTGAAATAAGGAAGGATGTATTTAGAAAGGTACAGGACTTTTCCTTTGCTAATCTTGATAAGTTTTCCGTATCTTCCCTCATTACAAGGCTTACCAACGATTGTAATACCATTGGGCAAGTTACCATGATGAGTTTGCGTATGGCCATCAGGGCTCCTTTTTTAGCCCTTTTCGCCCTTATTATGGCCTTTAATATAAATTCATCACTGGCAAAGGTCTTTATGGTAGCTATACCCTTAACTGCCTTTTTCATCACCATAATATTAAGGAAGGCAAGGCCCTTATTCAAAAGATTGCAGACTCGTGTTGATAGGGTCAATGCTGCAATTCAGGAGAATTTAACTGGTATTAGGGTTGTCAAGTCCTTCAATAGGCAGGAATTTGAGGAGGAAAAATTCAGAAAAAGGAATGACTCCTTAAGGGATACCGCCCTAGAGGCTATTTCCATCGTCATCTTCCTCATGCCCATAATGAACCTTATAATATACGGCACCATTATAGCAGTTTTGTGGTTCGGCGGACAACAAGTAAGAATTGGCTCCATGGGAGGCGGAGAGCTTATATCCTTTATAACTTACATCACCCAGGTTATGATGGCTTTGATGCTGATGTCTTTCTTTTTTATGCAGCTATTACGCGGTATTGCTTCCGGTTCAAGAATATTAGAGGTGCTAAATACAGAGTCTGAAATCAAAGAAATAGATAAACCAGTTAAAGAATTAAAAGACGCTTCCATAGTATTTGATAAGGTTAACTTTAAATACCCTGGAAGTAAGGAGTTTGTCTTAAAGGATATAAACTTTAAAATTGAATCTGGTGAAACCCTAGGAATTATAGGCTCAACTGGGGCTTCCAAATCTACACTGGTTCAACTTATCCCAAGGCTGTATGATGTAACGGAAGGAAGGGTAATGGTAGGGGGTAGGGATGTTAGAGAATATGATATTAAAGCCTTAAGGGACCAGGTAGCCTTTGTGCTACAAAAGAACACCTTATTCTCAGGTACTCTTCGTGAAAATATGAAGTGGGGCAATGAAAATGCCAGCGATGAGGAGATTATAAGAGCCCTAAAACAGGCCCAAGCTTGGGAGTTTGTTTCAAAGTATAAGGACGGATTGGACCATTGGGTTGAACAAGGTGGTGCTAACTTTTCTGGAGGCCAAAAACAAAGGCTATGTATTGCCAGGGCCTTGGTAAAATCCCCTAAGATAATAATACTAGATGACTCAACTAGCGCTGTAGACATGACTACCGATGCTAGAATACAAAAATCCTTCAAAGAAGAATTACAGGGTGTTACCAAGATTATAATTGCCCAGAGGATATCCTCAATTAAAATGGCCGATAGGATTATAGTAATGCATGAGGGAAGGATAGAGTCTATCGGAGTCCATAAAGAACTTTTGAGTAAATCTCCAATATACAGGGAAATATATGAATCACAAGAAAAAGGGGTGATCGGTGGATGAGCGAGAAGTCAAGGCATAAAAGTTTGCGCCCCCAAGACCCAAAAAAGACCATTATGAGGCTATTTAGCTATTTTAGGTTCAATAGAATATTGTTCTTTCTAGGGATATTCTTTATCATAATTTCATCAGCTGCCCAGATAGCAGCTAATGGAA
Source organism: Tissierellia bacterium (assembly GCA_012728595.1). Taxonomy (GTDB): domain Bacteria; phylum Bacillota; class Clostridia; order Tissierellales; family Tepidimicrobiaceae; genus Tepidimicrobium. Next base: position 14,539 of record JAAYEU010000013.1, on the reverse strand, counting down.
TGTTAAGCCCTATTATCGATTCCTTGGTGGAATACGATGATATGAATATGTTTATAAGGTATATTTCAATAATGATAGGCCTTGTGGTAGCCATATCCATAGGCCAGTACTTAGGGAATCTCCTTATGGCTAGACTAGCCCAAAGGACAATCCATAAGATACGGGAAGATATGTTTGCCCATATGGAAAAGCTGCCTATATCCTTTTTCGACTCCCATTCCCACGGGGAGTTGATGTCCACCTTTACAAATGATGTGGATATGCTAAATCAATCCCTAGAACAAAGCATTTCTCAGATTGTAATCTCCATTATATCTGTAGTGGGTACATTTATAATGATGATTGTATTAAGTCCAATACTTACCCTGGTGGTTGTGGGCATGCTGGTGGTAATGTTCTTTTTCATTAGATATGTTGGAAAAAGGTCGGCAAAAAACTTTAGGATTCAACAAGCAGCCTTAGCAGATATGAATGGCTATATAGAGGAAATGATGTCTGGTCAGAAGGTAGTTAAGGTGTTTAACTATGAGGATAGAGCCATAGAAAGCTTCAATAAGAAAAATGAAGAACTTAGAAAGGCAAGTACCAATGCAGCTACCTATGGGGTCATGCTTATGCCCATTATGGGCAATTTATCCTTTGTCCTATATGCCCTAGTATCCATGCTTGGTGCCTTTTTAGTAATGCTAAATAGGATTACCATAGGTAATATTGCATCCTTTTTACAATATACTAGAACCATTTCCAGGCCTATTACCCAGGTTTCCAACCAGTTAAATACCCTATTTGCTGCCTTAGCAGGTGCAGAGAGGATATTCAATATTTTAGATGAAAAGGTTGAAGAAGACCAGGGAGATGTAAGGCTTATTAGAGATGAAAAGCAGGGAGATTACTGGAAGGTACCTAAAGAAAATGGAGAGTATGAAAAAGTACCTTTAAAGGGATATATCAGCTTTGAAAATGTAGACTTTGGATATCTTGAAGGCCAAAAGGTGCTGAAGGATATAAATATTTACGCTAAGCCAGGGCAAAAAATTGCCTTAGTAGGTTCTACCGGTGCTGGTAAGACCACTATTACAAACCTTATAAATAGATTCTATGAGATAGATAAGGGAAGGATCTTATATGATGGTATTGATATCAGGCGTATAAATAAATTCGATTTAAGAAGCACCATGAGCATCGTTCTCCAGGATGTTCATCTATTTGAAGGAACCATCATGGACAATATAAGGTATGGTAGGCTAGATGCTACAGATGAAGAAGTAATAGAGGCTGCAAAGCTTGCCAACGCCCACTATTTTATAAATAATCTTCCTAATGGATACGATACTTACCTTACAGCCGATGGAGAATCTCTATCTCAGGGAGAAAGGCAGCTTCTATCCATTGCGAGGGCAGCAGTAGCCAATCCAACGGTATTGATATTAGATGAGGCAACATCCTCTATAGATACTAGGACAGAAAGGCTAATTGGTAAAGGTATGGATAAGCTAATGGAGGGAAGGACCACCTTTGTTATCGCCCATAGATTATCTACTATAAGGGATTCGGATGCAATTATGGTTATGGAAAATGGAAGGATAATAGAACGAGGAGACCATGACTATCTGATGAAGCAAAAAGGAAGGTATTATGATTTAAATACGGGCAAGGTCGAATTAGCCTAGTGGCTAGAAGATAATAAAAAACCCTTTCCAAGGTTAAGTAACCCAGGAAAGAGTTTTTTATATATAAAATATTATTAATCCGCCATTAAATACTCGATTAATAATTTGATGTTATTCTCTACCCCATCTATGTGGGTTCTTTCATAGTGGTGGGTAGCATCTACTCCCATGCCTATACAAGCAAAGTTAGCATCTACTCCTTGCAGCATAGCAAGGCTTGCATCTGAGCCATATCTATAGTGGACATCTACCCTATATGGAATACCCTTTTCTTCCGCTAATTGGACTAATCTGTTCCTAAATCCAAAATCGTAGGGTGTTCGGCTATCCTTAGCCACAATAGTTACGCTCTTTTCATCGGAAGTATGCCCTTGTCCAACAGTTCCAATGTCCAAGGCCAATATTTCAGCTGTATTTTCAGGAATTCCATATAGACCGTGGCCAATTTCCTCATAATTGCTGATAAAGAAATGGGTAGTTCTTTTAGGAGTAAGTTTGTTATCTATTAGGTATTTTATTCCTGCAAACATTACAGCTACACAGGCCTTATCATCTAGGAATCTGGACTTTATATATCCATTTTCTGTGATAATAGGCCTTGCCTCAAAGGAAACAAAGTCTCCCACTGCTATACCTAAATCCTTAACATCTTGTTCTGAACGAACATCTTCATCGATTCTAACTTCTATGGTCTCCTCTGTTCTTTCCACTTGGGATACCACATCTGAATATATATGGATGGAGGCCTTCTCTGGTAATATGGTACCAGTGTAGACTTTACCCTTTCTAGTCTTTATATATACATTTTCTCCCTCAACAGAGTTCCAGGAAAATCCACCTATATTGGAAAGCTTTAACCTTCCATTAGCCTTTATCTCCTTTACCACAGCTCCTAAGGTATCTATGTGAGCAGAAACCAGTCTTTCTTCTCCTTCTAGTTCCCCTTTAATAGTTCCGTAAATAGCACCTTTATTAGTCCTTTTAACTTCAATTCCAAAGGATTCAAATTCCTTTTCAAGTCTCTCTATGGCTTCAGAGGTATCTCCACCAGGGCTATTTATCTTTAAAATTTCAAGCATCAAATCCAAGGTGTATTTTAAATCCACATTCATTTAGATCTCCTCCATTAAATCTATACTATATGGCATGCTACAAAATGGCCTGGTTTTTTCTCTTCAAATTCAGGCTTAACCTCTTTACACATATCTTTTCTGTTTCTACACCTACCGTAGAATACACATCCAGGACCTGGATTAATTGGACTTGGAACGTCCCCTTCTAGCATTATACGCTCCCTTTTGATTCCAACCTTAGGAATTGGTATAGCTGATAACAAGGCCTGGGTATATGGGTGTAGCGGATCCTCAAATATCTTCTTATAATCCGTTAATTCTACTATATTTCCAAGATACATTACAGCTATCCTATCGCTTATGTGCTTAACAACACTTAGGTCGTGGGCTACAAATATATAGGTTAGGCTTAGTTTTTCCTGCAACTCATCTAATAGATTCAATATCTGGGATTGGATACTAACGTCAAGGGCTGAAACCGGCTCATCTAGTACGATAAATTCTGGATTTAAGACTAGGGCCCTAGCAATTCCAACCCTTTGCCTTCTTCCACCATCCAGTTCGTGAGGATAGGAGTTGATTAGCCTTTTTTCCAATCCTACAAGCTCCATGGTGTATTTAACCTTTTCTTCTATCCGATTTTTAGGAACTACACCTTTATTTACGTACAAAGGGTCAGCAATTAGTTCAAAAACACTAAGCCTTGGGTTTAAGGAGGAATAAGGGTCTTGGAAGACTATTTGCATCTTCCTTCTCATTTCCTTCATCTTTTTATTGTTATATTTTAATATATCTTCCCCATCGTAGATTACTTCACCAGAAGTTGGTTCATGGAGCCTAAGAATGGCCCTTCCCGTTGTAGATTTTCCACAACCAGATTCTCCTACTAATCCTAAAGTTTCTCCCTTCAAAACTTGAAAGTTCAAGCCATCAACGGCATGTAATGTGCCCTGTTTAGTATTAAAGTATTTTTTTAAATCCCTTACATCAATCAATACCCTTTCCATTTATCTGCCCTCCTTTACGTCCTTGTCGTATAAAAAGCAGGAAACATAATGGCCTTCCTCTACTTCTATTGGTTCAGGCATTTTCTGCTTACATATTTCCATACATTTTGAACATCTAGGATGGAACTTACATCCAGTTGGCAAATTAGCGGGATCTGGAGGGGTGCCAGGTATTACGTCTAATTTATCCTTATCTTCATCTAGACTAGGGATGGAATTAAATAATCCCACTGTATAAGGATGGAGTGGATTATTGTAAATCCTTTCAACATTTCCATATTCTAATACACTTCCAGCGTACATTATTGCAACATAATCGCAAGTTTCAGCTACTACCCCTAAGTCGTGGGTAATAAGAAGCATGGAAGTATTAAATTTAACTTTTAATTCCTTCATAAGCTCTAGTACCTGAGCCTGAATGGTTACATCCAAAGCTGTCGTAGGCTCATCGGCAATAATCAACTTAGGATTACATGCTAATCCCATTGCAATAACTACCCTTTGCTTCATACCACCACTAAATTCATGGGGGTAATCGTCAAACCTTTCTTTTCTAATTCCTACCGTTTCTAACATGGCTTCTGCTCTTTTTCGCAGTTCATCCTTAGGCAAATCTTCGTGAAGCTTGATAACCTCCTCGATTTGCTCTCCAACGGTCATAATTGGATTGAGTGAGGTCATAGGGTCTTGGAATATCATGGATATCTTATTACCCCTAATCTCCCTCATTTCCTTTTCAGTTTTTTCTAGTAGGTTTTCACCTTCAAATATAATTTCACCGCTAACAATCCTACCCGGCGGACTTGGCACTAATCTCATAATACCTAAAGCCGTTGTAGTTTTTCCTGCTCCAGTTTCACCAACAAATCCTAATGTTTCCCCTTCTCTTATCTTTAGATTTAAATTATTTACGGCTTTATTGGTTCTTTCATCGGTAACATATTCTATGCTCAAATTCTTGATTTCCAATAAGTTTCCCATATATCGAACACCTCTCTATTGCTTTAGTTTTGGATCTAACGCGTCCCTTAATCCGTCTCCTAGTACGTTGAAGGCGAAAATTGTAACCACTATGGCTATACCAGGAAACAATGTTAAATGAGGGTAATCCCTTATATACATTCTTCCTCCTGATAGCATAGCTCCCCACTCAGGAGTTGGTGGTTTAATTCCTAAACCTATAAAGCTAAGTCCTGCTGCAGTTAGTATTGCCAATCCAATTCCCAGAGTAGCTTGTACAATTACAGGCGCTAGACAGTTGGGTATTACGTGCTTAAATATTATTCTTAAATCGTTTGAACCTGTAGCTTTAGCTGATTCAACGAACTCTTGATTCTTAATAGAGATTACTGATGCTCTTACTATCCTTGCATATTGCGGAATAGAGGATACTCCAACTGCAATCATAAGATTTGCTAAACTATTACCCAGGGCTGCTACAATAGAGATAGCCAGCAGCATCTGAGGTATAGATAAAAGAACGTCCATACATCTCATTATGATATTATCAACTTTTCCTGAGAAATAGCCGGCTACAGCCCCTAAGAATCCTCCAATAATTACTGCTATTCCTACGGCTATTATACCTACTTGTAATGAAATCCTGGACCCATAGATAATACGACTTAATATATCTCTACCAAATTCGTCTGTACCAAATGGATGTTCTAAATTTGGAGTCTGGAATGTATTTTGAAGATTTTGTTCATCATAACCATAGGGTGCTAAAATATCGGCAAATATAGCCATTAAAATTAACAAAATCAATATTACTAGTCCAAATATGGCTAAACGATTCTTCTTTAACCTTATCCACACACCCATTAACTGACTATTGCTTTTATTTTCTTTCTTGCCTTTTGCTATTGCATTTGCTTCTGCCATTGATCTGTCCCTCCCTTACCGATTATTTGTATTGAGTTTTTACTCTTGGGTCGATATATGCATAGTATAGGTCAACTAGCAGATTGACTATACAGAAGGCAACTGATATTACTAAAACACTTCCCTGTACCAGTGGAAAGTCTCTCATCTTGATAGAATCAACCATTAATCTTCCAATGCCTGGTATGGAGAAGATGGTTTCAGTAAGTACTGCACCGCCTAATAAACTTCCAAATTGAAGGCCAACACTTGTTGAAATTGGTATTAGAGCATTCCTAAAAGCATGCTTTAATACTACCGTTCCTTCTTTTTGCCCCTTCGCTCTTGCAGTTCTTATATAGTCCTGTCCTGATACCTCCAACATGCTAGAACGGGTCATACGAGCTATTATGGCTACCGACTGAGCCCCTAAGGATACAGCAGGCAATATCATGTGTTTAAAGGAAGCATATCCTGATGATGGAAGCATCTTTAATTTAACTGAGAATAATAGGATTAGAAGAAGTCCTAACCAGAATACAGGCATTGAAATTCCTATCAAAGCGAATGCCATGGTCACATTATCAAAGATTGAATATTTCTTTACAGCTGAGATTATACCTATGGGTATTCCTAATATGATAGCAAATAGTACAGCACTACCAGCAAGTTTTAGAGTTGATGGAAAGGCTGCTACTATCTCTTGCATTACTGGTTGTCTAGTTACATATGAAATCCCTAAATCACGATGGACGATTAAGTTCTTCATATAGTTAAAATACTGTACTAAAAATGGGTCGTTTAACCCCATCTCTTCCCTTAAAGCTTCAACTGCTTCTTCCGGTGCAGATTCCCCTAATACTAACCTAGCAGGGTCCCCGGGAGTAATGTACATCATCGTAAATACTATAAATGTTACTCCTAATAGTACTGGTATCAACATCAAAAGTCTACGTGCAATATATTTAATCATGTCCTCACTCCTCTCATAGTGTTTACCATTATAACAAGGGTGTATAAACTACACCCTTGTTATAATATTGTTTTGTTATTCACCAAAAGTAATTTTATATAGAGGGTGGAATCCAAATGGAGTAAGCTCTAGATTCTTAACGTAGTTTTGTGTACCTACTACAGCTTCACCATGACATAATGGAATCCATGGAAGTTCCTCAGCAAAAATGTCTTGGATTTCATGATAGATTGCTTCTCTTTCGGGGGAGTCAGGTGTTCTTCTACCTTGTAGAAGCAATTCATTAACTCTATCATTTAGGAAGAAGGAGAAGTTTGCTCCTGCACCTAGTGTTTCTTCACTTAGTGGTCCATAAAGAGCTAGGTCTGGGTCTGAAGATTGGCCTGTCCATCCTATTATGAACATTTCTTGTTCTCCATTACCCAACTTCTCTAAATAACTTCCCCATTCAAGGATTTCAACTTCAACTTCGATTCCAATTTCTTTAAGTTGACTTTGGATAATGGTTGCCATGTCAATTCTTTCTTGTCTTTCGTTAGTCCAGAGCTTAGTTTTAAATCCATCTGGATACCCTGCTTCTGCAAGTAGTTCTTTTGCCTTTTCTATATTGTTTTCATATTGCTTAATATCAGCTTTAAAGTAGTTAATATTTGGTGACATAGGCCCAATTGCCACATCGCCTACACCCTTCCATGCAGCATCTACTATTGCCGGAATATCTAAGGCATAGCGGATTGCATGACGAACTCTCTTATCATTAAATGGTTCTTTTTGGTTGTTAAATCCTAGATATTGAGTTTGGTTGTCCACTAATCTATTTAATCTAAGATCTTCATTTTCTTCTATTCTATCTACGTCATTAGCTGATATATCGTAAGCAACGTCAACTCCACCACTTTCAAGCTCAATAGTTCTATTTGTAGCTTCTGGAATTGCTCTTATTGTCATTTTGCTGAAAGCTGGTTTCTCACCAAAATAATCTTCAAATCTTTCTAGTTCTATCCTATCTCCTTTTTTCCAATCAACAAATTTAAATGGACCAGTTCCCACTGGATTCATAGCGTAGTTGTCTCCAGCTTCCTCTACAGCTTTTTTGCTCAATATACTTGCTCCAGGGTGTACTAGATTATATAGGAATCCTGTATTTGCACCCTTTAGTTGGAAAGTAAAGCTTGTATCGTCGATGATTTCAAAGCTATCTGGATCGATATCACCAAATAGGTTAGCTACAGCTGGAGATGTTGCAGCTCTTTGAAGACTGAATACTGCGTCTTCTACTGTAACCTCATCTCCATTGTGGAATTTTACGCCTTTTCTAATGGTGAACTTATAAGTTACATCATCTACTTGTTCAAAGCTTTCTGCCAATGATGGAACTACTTCACCATTTTCATCTAATACAACAAGAGTATTATAAATTTGAAGCATTACATTTGAAGCTGCAACTTCATTTACAGCGTGAGGATCTAGTGATTTAGCATCATAAGCTGTTGCTACAATCAGTTCATCCTTCTCTGTAACATCTGTCTGGCCACCTCCACAGCCAGCTAAAGCAGTTAACATTAATGCTACTGTTAATACAAACACTATTTTTTTAATAGTTTGTTTTGACATTGAGTTCCCTCCTTGATTTGTATAAATTATTATTTATTATTAAATTATTATAAAAAATTTTTTTCTTCTTCAGTTGTATATTCAAATCTCCTAAGTCCATTGGGATCGATATTTTTTGGACAAATAACAGTACATTGTAAGCTAAATATTTTCTTTTGTATTAAGCTCTATTATCTTTAATATTACCTCTACTGCCTTTTCCATGGCCATTACAGGGATGTACTCGTATTTCCCATGGTAGTTATGGCCTCCAGCAAAGATATTAGGACAAAGCAATCCCTTATAGGAAAGCATTGCTCCATCTGTTCCTCCTCTTATGGGAACGATTTTAGGTTCGATCCCCAATTCTTCCATTGCCTTTTTGGCTAACTCTATAATCTCAAACTTAGGTTCAATCTTTTCCTTCATATTGTAATAGCTATCCTCAATTTCTAATGCGATAATATTACCATACCTTCTGTTTAAGAACCCAACCACATCTTCTAATGCTTCTTTTTTCTTATTAAACTTATCCTTATCGTGGTCCCTTATTATATATTCAATTTCTGTAACTTCTACTGTCCCTTTAAATCTGGTAATATGGTAAAAGCCCTCATAGCCTTCGGTATATTCTGGCCTTTCATTTACTGGAAGCATGCTATTTAATTCCATGCCAACCAAAATTGAATTTACCATCATATCTTTAGCTGTGCCCGGATGGATATTAGTTCCTCTTATGGTAATTTTAGCTGATGCTGCATTAAAGTTTTCATAGTTTATTTCACCTAAAGGGCCCCCATCCATGGTATAAGCAAAATCTGCATCAAACTTCTCCACATCAAAATGGTCTGCCCCTCTACCGATTTCTTCATCTGGGGTAAACGCTATCTTAATGGTTCCATGTGGAATGTGAGGATTTTCAATTAAATATTCAACGGCAGTTATTATTTCAGCAATCCCTGCCTTGTTATCTGCCCCAAGTAAAGTAGTACCGTCAGTGGTAATTATAGTCTCACCTATATAGTTCTTTATATCTGGAAACTCTTCTACAGATAGCACAATATTCTTTTCTTCATTGAGTAGAATATCTTTTCCATCGTAGTTTTCAATGATCTTTGGTTTCACGTCCTTACCAGGCATATCTGGTATGGTGTCCATATGAGCAATAAAACCAATAGTTGGTACTTCCTTATCTATGTTAGAGGGCAGAGTAGCCATAACGTAACCGTTTTCATCAACTGAAACATCGGATAAACCTAATTCTTCCAATTCTTTCCCAAGAATTTTAGCAAACTCCAATTGGGCTTTGGTGCTTGGTACAGTATCAGATTTGTCGTCTGAGGCTGTATCAATTTTTACATAGCGTAAAAATCTATCTACAAGAGCTGACATGATTAAACCTCCCTTTAAAATTTATAGCGGAGCTTTTAACATATTATGGCCAGAAAAAAGAACAGTTTTATGTAAGTAAAAAATATTAAAAAAATTATAATTTCGGACATATTTAGGTCATGTCCTTTATTCATGGAATAAGAATATCATACTTTTTTTTAGATGTCAAACCGTATTTAAAGTTGACTATTGTTACAATTTTAGTCATATTTTTTGTAATTTACCGATTTCCGGCTGTAGACATAGTATTCTATCTTATCAAAAAATTTTTATTTGGAAAAAATAAGAATTATATGATAAAATGGAAGAAGGAGAATTTTTAAAATATTTATAATATTGGGCTGGTTCGGTTGATAAACAGCAAATTGGATTAATCGGACAGAGGAGGGATAACCATTGAAGATTGGAATAATCGGCACCTTTGATCCTATAGATAAGATCATGGAGGTAATCGAAAGAAATTATCCTAATATAGAGCCAATTATATATACCATAAATAGAATAAATGAAATCCAGGAAATCATAGAGGAATGTATGAGCTTAAGTAAGGGAATCCTTTTTACAGGGGCTGGAGTTACATCGGAAGCGGAAAAATCCACAAATTTAGTCCTTCCCTTTGAAACAATTCCAAGAGATGGTAGCAGCATAATGAAAGTCTTTTGGGAGATAAAAAAGGATGGGAAAACCATTGAAAACTTAAGCATAGATTTTTTGGAAAGGGATTTAATCTATGAGATCGTAGATGAATTTGGCCTAAGCGTAAAAAACATCTATAATAAACCCTTCAATCCAGCTACTCCTGAAGTAGAATATGAAAACTGGCACCTATCCTTGTACGAGGAAGGAAAGGTGGATTTAATCATCACTGCTTTTGGGTCCATCTATAATAGGTTGTTGGCCTTAAATTTGCCAGTTTACCGGCTAAATTTAACGGTACCCCTAATAAAAAAATCCATGGATAATCTCATCTACAAGATAAAGAATAAAGAGATGGAAGCTAACCAAATAGGCATACAGATCTTTAAAGTCAAAAATATGGACAACACCACTAAGACGGATTATCAGGCTTTGGCCATGAATAATATTGTAGAAAAGGAATTAATAGTCTATGCAAAAGCGGTCCAGGGCAGTATGTTAAAATTGGAAAATAACCTTTTTATGATCTGTAGTACTAGAAGAACCCTGGAGTATGATGAGAATCTACAGCTTTATCATGAAATGGTCAAAAAACTAGAAAAGGAAAATATTGAGATTTGTTCCGGCATGGGATTTGGACTTAGCGGTTGGGATGCTGAAAGGAATTCAAAATATGCTTTGAGCATGGCGGAAAAAAAAGAAAATGGAACATTGTACATAGTTGATCACAACATGAAAGTAAGGGGCCCCGTTAATCGATATAATGAAAATTCCTACAAGCTGGTAATAACAGATTGGAAATTGAACGAAATTTCTAAAGAAATAGGAATTAATCCCACCTATTTATCTAAACTGATTTCCGTCATAAAGGATTCCAGCAAGGAGTACTTTTGTTCTGAAACCTTAGCCAATTACTTAAATATCTCAGTAAGAAGCGCTAGACGCCTGATAAGTAAATTAGAAAATTCAGGTTATGGAGAAATCGTCACCACTGCTATTACTAAAGGAGTGGGAAGACCTAAGAAGATAATAAAGTTAAAGAATATAATTTAAACCTCTAGGCTGCCCTAGAGGTTTTTATCATTCAATGGACTCTATCCTATCCATAGTTGCCTTTTCAATGTATTCTATTTTAGATTTGGCCAATCCCATATTTTTGTCTTTGGAATAGATATAGATCTTTATCTTAGGTTCTGTACCTGAAGGCCTAACTGCATACCAGGATCCATCGTTGAATATATACTTTAATACATTGGATTTGGGATTCCCCGTTTCGTCCTTTAGATAATCTATAACTTTTACCAGCTTCATATCTTCAATATTAGTAATAGGTGAATTCCTAAAGGAATCCATTATCCTTTTAATCCTATCTTGTCCTTCAATTCCCTCTAGTACTAGGGAGATCAGCTTATCTAGATAGTAGCCATATTTTTCATACAATTCTTCCAACCTATCTAACAGGCTTTTGCCCTTTTTCTTGTAGTAGGCAGCCATCTCAGCTATTAACATGGAGGATATCACTCCATCTTTATCCCTTACAAAAGTGCTATATACATAACCAATGCTTTCCTCATATCCAAAGATAAAAGTATGTTCTTTAGTCCTATCGAATTCATTGGCCTTTCCACATATATGTTTAAAGCCTGTAAGGGTTTCTATGGTAGTTACATTATAGTCCTCTGCAATTGCCCTGCTTAAATCACCCGTTACAATGCTCTTTACTATGGCTCCATTTTCGGGTATATCTCCATTTTTAGCCTTATTTGATAATATATAATCTACCAAGAGGGCTCCCGTTTGGTTTCCATTTAAAAAGACATACTCATCCCCCTCAGCCTTCACCATACAGGCTACCCTATCACAGTCTGGATCCGTTGCTATTAAAATGTCCGCCTCCTTTTCCCTACCATATTTCCTTGCATAATCAAAGGCTTTAACATCTTCAGGATTAGGATATCCTACCGTAGTAAAATCTGGATCTGGATTTTCCTGTTCCTCTACTACATATACTTGAGTAAAGCCTCTTTCCCTTAAAATTCTTCTAACCAATTGATTTCCAGTTCCATTTAGCGGTGTATAGACTATTTTAATTTCCTTGTCTATGTCGTCGTTAACTTTAAGTGCTTTTACCTTCTCTATATATTCATCATCTATTTCCTTCCCAATATATTGAATCAGCCCTTTATCTATCCCCTCTTCTAAATCTATAATTTTAATATTGGAAAAATCGCCTATCTTGTTGATATTATTCAATATCTCATCGGCAACATCATCTAATATCTGAGAACCCTCTTCCCAATAGACCTTATAGCCGTTATAATCCTTTGGATTGTGGCTAGCAGTAATTACTATACCCGAGATGGTGTTTAAGCTCCTAATGGTATAGGATAAAAGGGGTGTGGGCCTAATATCATCAAATAAATAGGTCCTTATGCCATTTGCCGCCAAAACCCTAGCTGCAATTTCTGAAAACTCCTTGGAAAAGTGTCTTACATCGTAGGCTATTGCTACTCCCCTTTCCATGGCCTCTTTCCCCTTACTTATTATGGTATTAGCTAAGCCTTGGGTGGCCAAGGAAACGGTGTATTTATTCATCCTATTGGTCCCAGCTCCAATTTTTCCCCTTAGTCCAGCAGTTCCAAAAGATAGATCATCTCTAAATCGGTCCAATATTTCTTCTTCATCATTTCTTATGGATTCCAATTCCTTTTTGGTCTCCTCATCAAAGTAATCATTGTTTAGCCAGTAGTTGTATTTCTCTAAATAGTCCATCTACTAACCTCCTATTCCCTCTTTAAAAATTCTAAAGCATTCTTTACTTGCAATAAAACGCCTTTAACTAGACACTCCTCATCTATATCAAAATAAGGGGTATGTCCGCTATGGACTATACCTTTTTTCCTATTTCCAGAGCCCAGCTGGAAAAAGGCAGAAGGCCTTTCAGCTGCAAAATAGGAGAAATCCTCTACCCCAAAGCTGGGATAAGATATTTCATATACCTTATCTTGCCCCAATAGCTCCAAGCCATTCTTTCTTACTATTTCAACCATATCATGGTCGTTTATTAGTGGGAGATAACCCTTTACCCTTTCCAGCTCTCCCCTTCCTCCTAAAGATTTAGGTATCTTCTTTACAATCTCTTTAATTCTATCTATTACCAGCTCCCTAGATTCTTCATCTAATGTTCTCACTATCCCTTCCATCTCTACCATGTCGGCTATTATATTTGCTGCATACCCACCCTTGATGGTTCCAATTGTAAGTACAGCAGAAGATCTAGGGTCCACATTTCTACTGATCACCATCTGAAGTGCAGTTAATACTTGACCTGCTATTATAATGGCGTCTACTCCATCTTGGGGGTAAGCTCCGTGACTATTCTTACCATAAACTGTTATCTTAATCTCATCGGAGGCTGCCTTCATTTGACCGTATTTAATGCCGATCTGTCCCACTTCAAGGCTATTATCTACGTGAAGGCCAAAAACTCCGTCTACATAGGGCTCTTCCAATACTCCTCCTTCTATCATGGGCAAGGCTCCTCCAACCGTTTCCTCTGCCGGCTGGAATATTAACTTTATGTTACCCTTTATATCATCCTCCATCTCCTTTAGTAGCCGGCTTGCTCCAAGCAAAATAGCAGTGTGGGCATCATGGCCACAGGCATGCATCTTGCCTTTTACCTTGGATTTATAGGAAACATCCTTCCTATCATCCATAGGAAGGGCATCTATATCTGCTCTTAAGGCCACAGTTTTTCCTTTTCTTTTTCCCCTTATAATCCCTAATACTCCAGTTTTAGCAACTACCTTATTTTCAATGCCCATCTGATTTAAATACTCTATTATCTTATCCCTAGTCCTATATTCTTCAAAGCCTAATTCAGGGTATTGGTGAAAATCCCTTCTTACGCCTATTACCCAATCCTTTATTTCCACTGCTTTCGACTTTAGATAATCTATTTTTACCATATATTCACCTCGTAAATGGCTTTTCTAATATTATAACATATAATGGAAAGAAAAATAAGATAGCTTCTTTTGGAGATAGTGTCAAGTTACTGTAGGAAAAATTTTTTAAATTTCCCCATATTTTATGAAAAGTGCATAGTTGCTTGTTTCACCAATTTTTTTATAAGCTATTTGTTTTTGAGGTCACTAAATTAAGCTATAACATTTTATTTTATTATTTGTTATAGCTCTTTCTATATTTAAATTTGTTTGTTACCTACTATTGATTCTTTTTAAGCACCTCTAATGGCTTTTAGTATCTGTCGTTGCCAAGTTCTTCTTCCATCATTTATATAGGGTATATTGTCTATGGTTTCTGCTG
>JAAYEU010000093.1 GCA_012728595.1 Tissierellia bacterium | reverse complement strand
TTCAGTATCATAGTATTTCTCTATTAACTCCTTCACGTATGTTAAAAAATCCCTGTTCCCGTATTTAGTAATCTCCTTTAAAACTTGCTTACTGGCTAAATCCTCATTTATTTCCTTAATCTTTACAAGCCTATTTTTCCTCTTCCAAACAATTAAAAATATCAAGTATATCCCTACTATTACCATAGTCAATATAATAGACAGTACAACTTTTTTGGTAGAATTGTAAATGGTTATTAAAAAGAATGTAAATATAATTATAGTCAAAAATATCCAATCGATTAATGATGCTTGAATGCTCTTGCCGTCCTTCATTTTGCTAGTATAATAGTTGTTGAGTATAAATTGCCTTCTAATTCGCTTAAAATAGTCTTTGAAATCAAATAAATCTCCTATCATAATCATTCCCTTTCTTCATAAGTATGTAACCGATTATCTGTATTATTGACAATAAGAGTAAAAATAATAATACTATACGGCTAAATATACTTATGAAGAAATTTTCTGGCAGCATCTGTATGAGTAAATCGGTTTTAGGATTTAATAACCACAGGTCGTTATCAAAAAATATTAGATGAAAATAGGTAAAATATCTATTAAAGTCTAACAAGGAAAGGATGAATAATAGTGTAAAAAGGCCATGCCAAATAAAGGGCCCGTAAAAAAAAGCAAGGCCTAGGCTTCTTTTTCCATACCTTAGCAAAAGGGTTCCTATGGCTATTATAGATAAAAGAAGGCTAATTTTTTTTAACATAAAGCCATATTCAAAGAGATACTGCACATCCTCCATGTGGCTTATTTCCCTATTATTGAAGTAGGGGGATAGAACTTGTCCATCTAAACCTTCCCTTAAGTAATTTAAAAGAGTTTTAGTAATACCCTCTAATTCCTCCATACTCCTTCCACTTATGTGGATGGTATTATTCCTTTCAAAGGACTTTAAGTATAAATCCATATTAAAGGTATTAACTTCTACGCTTTTTAAAAGGAAATAAAAGGGTAGTGCTATTGCTAATATTAGGATTAACAACCTTCTCATCTATATCCACCTTTCCCATATAGATAAATAGAGTACAAAAATCTATAAAAAAAGATTGAAAGACAAACTTTCAATCTTTTTTGAATTTATCCCATAGCCCTTTCCAATTTGTCTAAATATTTAATGGGAAACATCCTCAATAGTTCCTTATATTGTTCTACTGTAAGCCCTTGAACAGTAGTATATATTTCTATTTTCCCGTCTACATCTGCCTTTCTAAACCTTTCCTTAATAGCTTCAAAAGTTTGATTGACTGCCATTAATTCCACTCCTTATTTTAAATAGTTGGTGCCCACAAAATTATTATGTTAAAAGGAGTGTTTTTTATGCGCCAATTAATTAAGTTTAAATCTCCAAATCATCAGGAATTTCCCAATTATGGTAGACATTTTGTACATCGTCGTTGTCTTCCAGCATCTCAATCAATTTTACCATATTTTTAATATCTTCCTCGTCCTTTAACTCACTTGTGTTTTGAGGTAGGAAGGCTAATTCTGCCATTGAGAATTCGTAGCCATTACTGCTTAAAGCATCCCTTACTTGGTTAAAATTTTCAGGACTTGTTATGATTTCGTAAAAATCATCTTCACTGTTAAAGTCTTCAGCTCCCAAGTCTATAGCTTGAAGCATTAGTTCTTCCTCATCAATACTTTCCTTTTTATCGATTACCAATAATCCCTTCCTATCAAACATAAAGGAAACGCAACCAGTTTGTCCTAAATTGCCACCATATTTATCGAAGGCATGTCTTACTTCAGAAGCAGTCCTATTCCTATTATCTGTAAGGCAGGATACAAAGACTGCTATTCCACCTGGTCCGTAGCCTTCGTATACTATCTCTTCAAAGTTACTTCCTTCTAATTCTCCACTGCCCCTTTTAATAGCCCTCTCTATATTGTCATTAGGCATATTAGCAGCCTTGGCCTTTTCTATGGCAGCTTTTAAGGCTGGGTTATATTCTGGATCTGGTCCACCTTCCCTTGCAGCTACCATGATATATCTACCTAATTTAGTAAATTCTTTAGCCCTTTTAGCATCTTCTTTTCCCTTTTTATGTTTAATATTACTCCATTTAGAGTGACCTGCCATTAAAATTCACCATCCTTAAATTATTCAATTTTCAAAAATATATTGAATTAATTATTAATTCCTATTTTCCGGTATAAAAATAGGCGGATAATTTCTCTTATGTTCACTAGCTTTATTCATCTTTTCTATTCTTTCTACTATCTCCTCGGGTCCACTTCTATTTAAGATATAGTCATCCAGCACATCATATCCAAAACCCATTTCATCTTCATCGGTTTGGTTTTCCCAAAGGCCTGCAGAAGGAGGTTTTTCTATTATCTCCCTGGGTATGTTTAAAAGCTCAGCCATTCTATAGATATCCCTTTTTACAAAGGAGGCCAAAGGCAATAAATCTACCCCACTATCGCCATGTTTAGTAAAGTAGCCAATGGTAAACTCACTTTTATTGCTAGAGCCCACCACCAAATAATTGTAATTTTGGGCAAAGTAGTATAGGGTAGTCATCCTCAACCTTGGTTTTATATTGGCAATAGCCAAATTGTTCGCTTCCTCTATAGCTGCCGATTTTACAAGTTCATCAAAGGTATTAGAAAGGTCCACCTTGACAGTCTTTAAATCCAATTCTCTTGCTACCAACAGTCCATCTTCCTCATCTTTAGGATCGCTATGGCAAGGCATTATGATTCCCAAGGCGTTTTCCGGAAAAGCCCTTTTGGCTAAAGCTGCTATTACTGCTGAATCTATGCCACCGCTTAATCCAAATACCAGGCCTTTTCCTCCAGCTTCTTTGACCTTAGCTTTTAACCATTCCACAATCTCATTACATACCTTTTCCATTTAACTACCTCCAAGGCTCATACATTATGGGTATAAGATATCCATTTATGGTAAAAGTAATAATTAGTAAACTGGTCTTTAACCTAATTAATTATACCATAAAGGAGTAAAATATGCATTCAAAACCTTTTAAATTAATAGCAATAGGATTGACAACAGGATTGGTCAATGGATTGTTCGGTTCTGGAGGAGGAACTTTAGTGGTACCAGCCCTGGTATTCTTAATAGGGCTTGAGGACTATAAAGCCCATGCAACTGCTATTTCCATAATATTTCCTCTCTCCCTAATTAGTTCCTATATCTACTTTAAAAATAATATTATAGACATAAAGCTTTCCCTAATTGTAGCCTTAGGAGGTATAATAGGCAGTTTCATTGGAGCAAAATTGTTAAAAAAGGTCCCCGTTCCAATCCTTAGAAAGATATTTGGAAGCCTTATCATATATACTGCAGTTAGGATGATTTTCAAATGAAATTATTTATAATTGGCATACTGTCAGGAATCATTAGCGGCATGGGCATTGGAGGGGGGGCTGTCTTAATACCTTCCTTGGTCTTCTTTGCCGCCTTAAAACAACATCAGGCTCAGGGAGTAAACTTGATAGTATTTATCCCAGTGGCCATTGTAGCACTCATAGTACATATAAGGGATAAGAATGTAGATTTTAAATACGCTAAATGGATCATATTAGGAGGTGTAATAGGAGCCATACTTGGTTCAATCCTGGCCATTAGGATTGAGTCTGACTCCCTGAGAAGATACTTTGGTATCTTTCTTCTCTTCATAGGAATATATGAATTATTTAAAAGGAAATAGCCTAAACTATTTCCTTTTACGCTTCATAAGTGTTGCCAGTACACAATCGTTATATAGGATTTTAAAACCCAATCTTTCGGCCTTTTCAATCACCTCATGGTCAAAGGTGCCGGGCTGGAACCAAAGGTATTCAATACCCAATTCCTTGGCCTCATCCAAAACCCCTAGGGTAACTTTGGGTGGAACTACTAAATCCACCACTTCCACTTTAGCTGGAACCTCTTTTAAGCTTGGATATACCCTTTCATCGTGGATAAAGTCGTAATTAGGATTAACCCCATAGGTTTCATAACCATGGTCTAATAGGATTTTCCATATTTTGTAACCAAATTTCTCCTCATTGGGTGTAGCCCCTACTACCGCCCATACCTTTTTGTTTAGCATTTCCTCTTTAATCATATAATCACCCCCATTAATTATACCCCTTATAGGTATTGTTAATCTCCAAATTTCTTCCCATCCTTCATGGCTAAGTACTCTTCTGCCACATATTCGATTATTCCCCTGCCACTGGTTAAGTCAGTAATAATCTCCTTGAAATAATCCACTTGAGAATTTTCAATATAGACATAGATATTAACTCCATCGTCATATACTATTTCATCAACTATATAGCCCTTAGTCATCAGATGGTTTTCAATGGTGCCGTATATAGTATAATCTATCCTCAATTTCAACTTAGTATGCAGGACCTTATCGATTATTGCGCCTGCTTCCAATCCAATCTTTGCTCCCTTAGTATAGGCCCTTATAAGCCCTCCCGCTCCTAGTTTTATACCACCAAAATATCTGGTTACTACAACTACTACATTCCTTAAGTCTTCCTTTTTAATTACTTCTAAGACTGGTATACCTGCCGTTCCCGAAGGCTCTCCATCATCGCTAAACCTTTGAATATTATTGTCCTTACCCACTACATAGGCATAAACATTGTGGGTTGCATCCCTATGCTTAGCCTTTATTTTGTCGATAAACTCCAAGGCATCCTCTTCCGTTTCAATAGGCATGGCATATCCTATAAATCTGGATTTATTTATTATAATCTCGTCTTCTCCATAACCGTATATAGTTCTGTAGTTGCTATCCATCGGATTTCCCCTTTCACTTTATTATAGATTCCATATCCTTTTTATGAAGCCAACTGCCTTTATTATAACATAAAAAAGACAGACTATTTTTCTTGGTCTGCCTTTTTATACCGCTACTTATGCATAAATTTGATCTGACACGTATTTCTTATAGTCTAAATACTTGTTATAGGATAAGCTTACCAGCGATTTGTCCTGACTATGGGTAATCATCTCTATAGCCTGTTCCACAGGATAAAAGTCACCCTCTTGGAAGCCTTCCTCCTCATTTACATCCACAGCCCCACCAATCGCCTCCATGACGTACCAAATGATTATATTGCAAACTGCTTGTTTTCTAGATAATGAAAAAAATTCGTAACTGGTCTCTCCTGCGGTAGAAACAATGGCTGCATCTACACCCGTTTCATATTTCACACGATTAATTGCAGTCTCGGTTGGAAGAGAACCGTTACGAATTTTGCCCTTGGGTAAAACCCACTCATTTTTTTCATTTTTTAATATTAAAACCTTATCCCCTTTGAAAACAACACCACCTGCACAATTTCTTACAATCATGGACACCAGCCTCCTTTTTAGTGTTAATATTATCATACCCAAAATTCTGAAAATATTCAATCATTTTTTTGTTTATGCTCTTTTGAAATCTTCCTCTTCTACTCCTCTATAATATATTTAAAATATCTTTCGTAATCCATCTGGCTAATATTAAATCTCAACTTAGTTCCCCTTTCATCGTATTCAACGGAGGCTACATTGTAGTTTTCTAAAAAATAACTTACCAGTTGTTGATCACCATAGGGTATTAAAAGGGTTACATCCTTATAGCTTACTGCTAAACTTTCCTGTATCATCTGAAGTAGTTTATCTAAATTGGTACCATCTTTACAGGATATGAAGACTTTTTTTCCGATATATTTATTGTCGTAAATCAAATTGTTAATGTCCACCTTATCCATCTTATTAAAAACGGTAATTATGGGTTTATCTATAACCTCTAGTTCCTTTAAAATGTCCATGGTAGTCTTTACTTGTATATCCAAATTAGAATTGGAGGCATCTACAACGTGTAGAATTAAGTCTGCATACTTAATCTCCTCTAATGTCCCCTTGAAGGCCTCTATTAAATGGGTAGGGAGTTTATCCACAAATCCTACGGTATCCGTCATCAAAAAGACTTGGCCGTTAGGTAGCCTCCCCCTTCTTAAGGATGTATCTAGGGTTGCAAATAGCATATCATATTCAAATACCTTTTTAGATTCATCATACTCTTCATCCATTTCCATAATTCGATTCAATAAAGTGGATTTGCCAGCATTGGTATAGCCAACTAAAGCCACTATTGGCAGGTTTGAGTTTTCCCTTCTCTTCCTCTTTATTTCTCTGGTTTTTTCAGCCTCCTTTAAGGCCCTTTCAATATTGTTTATCTCCCTTAAAATATGGCGCCTATCAGTTTCCAACTTCTGTTCACCAGGTCCCCTAGTTCCGATACCTCCTCCTTCCCTAGACAGGTAATCCCTTAAGCCAACCAGTCTTGGCAACCTATATTTTAATTGAGCCAACTTAACCTGTAATTTTCCCTCCTTGGAACTAGCCCTGTTGGCAAAAATATCCAATATTAGATTGGTTCTATCTACAATCTTTTTATCAATTAACTTTTCTAAATTCCTAAGCTGGGCGCCGGATAGTTCATCGTTAAAAACTACTGTGTCCACATCCAATTCCTCACAGTAGTTTTTAATTTCCATGGCCTTCCCCCTACCTATAAAGTAGGCAGGGTCTATTCCTCTCCTTTTTTGGATGATCCTTCCTAAAACCACTCCCCCAGCTGCCTCTACTAACTTTTCCAGCTCATCCATAGAATCCTCTATATCTATGGTATCGCTTTCTAATTCAACCCCAACTATTAAAACCTTTTCTTTATTTCTAGCTTCTAATGTCAATTTATCACCCTTCCACGCCTGTAACTATTTTCATCATGCTTATTATACCATTAATCGCTTATATTTAATAGATTCTTATCGGGTATATTTACATATCTTTCGGGTACATCCCCCACTATTATGGTTTCCGCTATGGGTATATTGGTGGTAACCCTTAGATTTTCCGACTCAAGAGGGATTATCATCCTAATATCCGTAACTACAATTATATAGATTCTATGCCTAGTTTGATTGATTCCTGTTGATTCAAACTCCGTTGCAAAGTCTACAGAAACTGAACCCTGTGGAATAATCTTTATTTTGATACTTGGTAGGCTCAACAGTTGGCTGTTAAAGGCATTGCTTAGGGGTACCTTTATAATGGATTCCGATATTTTTTCCAGCTGTTTTTGCACTTCCAAGGCCACCTCTGAGGCTATACTATTTATTAAGACCGTATTAGCCTGCATTAAAGTTACCCTGCCTTCATTGTCGTATTGGACGAATATCAAGTCGCTATAGTCTATATCCTTCCTGATTTTATTCTTAATAGTATCGTTAATGGCTTCTGTAGTTACGGACCTGGCTTTTATCTCTGCAACTGCCTTTACCGTTGGCACGATGTTTTTGTCTATATACCTAAAAATGTATAATATTAGTAGAAAGATGGCTATAATCCATAATATCAATTTTTTTCTTTTTATTTTGATCATAAAATATTTCACAAAAAACCCTCCTAGTATATAATATATGTAAAATATATAAGTTCAGGATAGAAATTAGGAAGATTATAGCAATTTAATCATTCATTTTATTAACATTCTAAAGCTTGTGTGGTATAATTGAAATGTTTATAAGCTTGTTTAAGTTAAGGAGGTCTTTAAATGTCAGAAGATAACAAGAAAAAGTCAAAGCCTAAATGGAAAAAAAGGCTAAAAATTTTCTTTTTAGCTTTAGTTATATTAACAATTATTGGAGCAGGTATAGTGGCAGGAATAGTTATCGGTATTATCAAAGATGCCCCTGATATAAATCCAACCAATATTAATTCCTTACTGAATCAGACATCTTTTATATTAGACCAAGATGGAAATGTATTAGAAAAAATCCAAATGAATACTGGTGAATACAGGACTATAGTAAGCATCAATCAAATGCCCCAGCACTTAAAGGATGCCTTCATTTCCATCGAAGATGAGCGTTTCGAAAAGCATATTGGAGTAGATATAATAGGTATTGTAAAATCTGCCATAGACAATATAAAGGCAGGAGAAATAGTAAGGGGTGGAAGTACCATTACCCAACAATTGGCCAGAAACCTCTATCTATCCCTTGAGCAAAAGTGGAGTAGAAAAATTCAGGAAGCCTATCTGGCCTTGCAGATGGAAAAGGTACTGACAAAGGACCAGATATTGGAAGGGTATTTAAATAGAATTTTTTTAGGACAAGGAGCCTACGGAGTCCAAGCGGCAGCTCAAACATACTTTTCTAAGGATGTGGAAGATTTAACCATTGCTGAATCTGCTGCCTTGGCAGGCATTATTAAAAGTCCAACCAGATATGCCCTATATCAAACCATCAGGCCTGAAGACTTTGATAGCGAAAAACATGTCAAAGTAGGGGAATTGGATATACTGGGGGATAAGTACATTGCTGTCTTCAATGAAGAAGGTGTAAGGCGGCAAAGAATAGTCCTTGCAAAGATGTTGGAACTAGGTAAGATTACCGAAGAGGAATATAATGAAGCCTTGGCCCATGACATCAAAGAAAGTCTAAAGCCAGGAGAAAGGAAAGTAGAAGGAATATCCTCCTACTTCAATGACTTAATAAAGGTTCAAGTTATAGAAGCTTTAATGGAAGAATTGGGCTATAGTCGTGAACAAGCTGAAAAAGAGCTGTATACTGGAGGACTAAAGATATATTCTACCATGGACTTAGAGCTACAAAAGACCCTGGAGGATATATACAATAACTTTACAGAAATCCTATTAGGAAGCCCAGAAAATATTAAGGCCCCTGCCCTAATCAAGTGGAGGGTAAACAAGGCTGGAAATATAATTGATGATAGAAACAACACCATCTTTTATAAAAAAGAGAATCTACTAGATGACAACTACAATTTAATTATAGAAAAGGATAGCTTTGAGATAGCAGATGGTAATCTAATAATAAAGAGTCCAAAACTAACAACCTATATGGGGAATGTAGACATTGCCGATTATTACACCATAGATGAAAGAAAGAACTTGATAACCCATAGGGTAGGTACTCTATCCTTACCCAGCGATGGATTTTCCATAGGAGAAGATGGTTCCATAAACATTTCAAGCAATTTCTTAAATAAAAATCCTGAATTCCATACTGTTGATGGTGAAGGAAGACTATTGATTAGTGAAAAATACTTCTCCATACAAAAGGAAGGCATAGTACAACCACAATCTGCAACAGTTATTATGGACTATAGAACTGGCCATATAAAGGCATTAGTCGGTGGTAGAGATGTAGAGGGTAATAGGATTCTAAACAGGGCTACTGCTTCAGCCAGACAGCCTGGTTCAACTATTAAGCCTATAGCTGCGTACCTACCTGCCTTAGACAATGGTTACACTGCAGCTACACCCATTGACGATATACCCTTCTACGATGGGAATGGCAACCTGTGGCCAAACAACTGGTATTCAGGCTATAGAGGGATTTATACCCTAAGAAAATCCGTTGAACAATCTGTCAACGTAAACTCAGTTAAAACGGTACAATCTATAGGGGTTGCAACCTCCATGGAGTATTTAAGCAGGATGGGTATTATCAATAAGGAAGATCCTACTAAGGATAACTTTGTAACCAGCGCAGAAAATAGTGCAAATAACGATGAAAACCTATCTGCTTTAGGATTGGGTGGAATGACCAAGGGCTTAAGCCCATTGGAGATGACCGCTGCCTATGGTTCTATAGCTAATGCAGGAACCTATATTAAGCCCATATCCTTTACAAAGATATTGGATAAGCATGATAATCTATTGTTGGACAATAGCCCTAAGAAGAATGTGGTGGTTTCTCCTGAAATAGCTTATATAATGACGGATATACTAAGAACCACTGTTTCCAATGGTATTGCTGGAAGGGCACAAGTGCCTAATATGCCAACGGCAGGAAAGACTGGTACTACCCAAGATCAAGCTGATGCTTGGTTTGTTGGATATACTCCACATTATGTAATGGGACTTTGGATTGGAAATGACTCTCCACAAATAAAGTTAAGCCAGGGTAGTGCTATGGCAGCACAATTATGGAGAATCATAATGACTAAAGTCCATGAAGGCTTGGAGGCTAAAAGCTTTGAACAACCGCCTAATATAG
Organism: Tissierellia bacterium; assembly: GCA_012728595.1. Taxonomy (GTDB): domain Bacteria; phylum Bacillota; class Clostridia; order Tissierellales; family Tepidimicrobiaceae; genus Tepidimicrobium. The sequence continues at coordinate 1,700 of JAAYEU010000093.1, read as the reverse complement.
TTACTCTTAATGTATGTACTCAGTCTGGAAAATTGGCTACAGAACTCTGTCAAAGGGACCCAAGAGGTAGCCAAGTAAGAAGCGAGATATTCGCCCAGGGTACCCAGCCAACAGAATTTTGCGATGTCCATGTGGAATTAGAAGTGGATGTTACTACCAATAAGCTTGCTAGTGAATACTGCCCTGAAGATGTAGTAGAAAACAGGGTATTTATCAAGAGGAATCCTCCTTATAATCCTCAAGAACATAATGGAATAGTGCCTGCTGATTATCAGTACACTGCTCCATCGGAAGTTTGTGAAAAGCATACACAAGACAGTTGGATATCCGATTGGCTAAGGGATTTCTTCAATGATGGAGAAAATGAAGATTATGAAGGCGAAGATGGTTATGAGGATTATGAAGACGGACAATTTGAAAACAACGACCAGCTAGATGAATATAATAATCTTCCTGAGGAAGGAAGTAATGGCATCAATGGTGATGAAGAGTAGAAGGGGTCAAGGTTGACTCCTTCTAATTTTTTGTTTTTGGATTGGATACTATGGCCATAATGTATCCAAATATGATGGCTGCCGATATGCCCCCTGCTGCAGCCTCCAATCCCCCCATAAAAGCTCCAACAATTCCCTTAGCTTTAGCTCCTTCAATTGCTCCTTTACTTAAGGAGTATCCAAATCCTGATATGGGAACTGTGGCACCTGCCTCTCCAAACTTTACAATTGGTTCGTATAAGCCTATGGCACCTAGGACTACTCCAGATACTAAAAAGCTAACCAGTATATGGGCAGGTGTCAGCTTAGTTGTATCCAGAAGTATTTGACCGATTACACAAATTAATCCTCCTACTATAAAAGCCTTTATATATTCCATTTATCCCATCCTCTCTAATTCAAAGAATTATCTATGGTAACAGCATGAGCAATACCAGGAATAGATTCTCCTTGCAAAGTGGATATGGGTGAATGTAGGGCCCCTGTGGCTACTAATAACACCCTATTGAGATTGCCCTTTATCATTTCCTTATAGATATAACCATTAAAGACTACAGCTGCACAAGCACATCCACTTCCTCCAGCATGAGTATCCTGCTCTACCCCATCAAATATTTTGACACCACAATCGGTATAATTCTTGGATAGATCATACCCTTTCTTCCCCATCAAATCCAATAATATTTTCTTTCCAACAGCAGCTAAATCCCCGGTGATTATTAAATCATAATCGTCAGGACTATAGCCTGTATCCTGGAAATGCTGTGTTATGGTGTCTATTGCAGCAGGTGCCATGGCACTTCCCATATTATTAGCATCGGTTATTCCATAGTCCTTAATCTTTCCAGTGGTAATATAGGTGATATAAGGGCCATTTCCAGTAGCGGATAATACTGTGGCTCCAGCACCTGTCACCGTCCATTGTGACGTTAGAGGCCTTTGGGCTCCATATTCCAATGGAAATCTAAATTGCCTTTCTGCAGAACTGAAATGGCTGGAAGTAGCACATACCACATAATTAGCAAAGCCTCCATCTATTGCCATGGCGCCTAAGCTTAAGGATTCTGTCATGGTAGAACAGGCCCCATATAGGCCAAAATAGGGAATTTCCAGCTGCCTGGCCGTATAGGAAGAAGATGTTATTTGATTCAACAGGTCTCCTGAAAAAAGATAGTCTATATCCGATGTGGATAGATTGGCAGTGGA
>JAAYEU010000092.1 GCA_012728595.1 Tissierellia bacterium | reverse complement strand
TTTATTCATTCCATTTCAAAAATTTGTCCTCTATAATGGATATTATCTTGTACATTAGTGCTGAAATTACTGCCAAGATAAATACACTCATCATCACCAGGTCCAGCTTAAATACCTGACCACCATATACTATTAAATAACCTATACCCGCTTTAGAAACTAAAAACTCTCCTACTATTACCCCTACCCAGGATAGCCCAATGTTTACCTTTAATGTGCTTATCATAGAAGGTATGGAGTGGGGTAGCACTACTTTTTTTAGTATTTGAAACTTTGTAGCTCCAAAGGTTTCCAAAAGTTTGATTTTGTCCTTATCTAAGGAGATAAAGCTTGAATAAACGTTCATAATTGTGACCACTATAGATACGGTGATGGCCGTAACTATTATGCCAGAATAGCCTGCACCGATCCAGATGATTATTATGGGAGCAAGGGCGGTTTTTGGCAAACTATTGAGGACTACCAGATAGGGGTCGAATACCCTTGCCCAAAAATCGGACCACCATAACCCTATTGCAATAAGGATTCCAAGCAAAGTCCCTGCAGTAAAGCCTATAATATTTTCAAAGACTGAAATGCCTACATGGTATATGAGATTTCCGTTTTTTAGATATTGCAAAAATAGAGTCCAAATACCTGATGGGTAGCTAGTTAAAAACACATCTATCCATTTGAGTTTAGCTGCCACTTCCCAAAGGATTAAGCCTAGTATTAAAATGGATATCTGCACTATTAAAATATAACGCCTTCTCTTTTTTATCTTATTCAGATATTTGGCATGTTCTTTAGATATATTAGTCTTAGACATGAACATCGAGCTCCTTCCATATTTTATTGAAATAATGCCTAAACTCAGGAGCTTCACGACATTTAATTGGGCTCCATTCTCCTCCAGGGCAAGTTAGTTCAATCTCAATAATATCCTTAATAGTTGCAGGCCTTTTGGTTAATACGATTATTCGATCGGATAGAGATATTGCCTCGGCAATATCGTGGGTTACCAAAAGGGCGGTTTTCTTCTCCTTTTTCAGTATAAGACCAATCTCATCAGATATGGCTAGCCTGGTTTGATAGTCTAGGGCGGAAAAGGGTTCGTCCAATAATAGTAGGTTAGGTTCTACAATTAGGGTCCTGATTAAAGCAGCTCTTTGTCTCATCCCGCCAGAAAGCTGTCTGGGATAGCTGTCCTTAAACTCTGCCAAGCCATAGGTTTCCAACAACTTTTCTGCTTTTTTTACATCCTCCTCTTTTACCCTACCCTGAATTTCAAGGCCAAGCAAGACATTTTGAAGTATTGTTCGCCATTCAAACAGATGGTCCTTCTGGAACATATAGCCTATATCCTTGGTAGGTCCTACAACCTTCTTTCCATTTACCAAGACCTCTCCTGTGGAAGGTTTAATCAGACCTGCAATAATGGAAAGCAGGGTAGATTTTCCACAGCCGCTAGGACCTACAATTCCCAGTATTTCCCCTTCATATACATGAAAATCCATATTACGAAGGGCCTCCGTTTCCCCATTAAAAGTATGGTAGGTCATACCTATATTTTTTATTTCAACCATAGTTCTTTTACCCATGCACAACTCCCCTTTATAGGACATATGATACTTTATAATATTCAATAAAAAAATTTATGTGAATATATAGGGAAGTTTTCGCGAAAAAATTAGAAAAACCATGGTATAATAGAAAAAGCTAATAGAAAAAAGGAGGAAATTGTCTTGCATCAATACAGAGGAAAATTAATTGTTCATACAGGTTCTATGTTTTCAGGCAAAACTTCCAGTTTAGAAAAGGATATCAAAAGATTTAATATTGCTAAATATAAAACTATAGCATTTAAGCCTGCTATCGATAATAGATATGATAAAAATGCAATTGTAACCCATGATTTTACTTCCATAAATGCAATATTGGTCAACAATATAGATGAATTAATAGAATACTGCAAGGAGTTAGAACCCGATGTAATTGCCATAGACGAAGTGCAGTTTTTAGGAGGTTCTGTTGAGGATATTGTTGCTGGAATCAATAGCCTTCTTGAAAGGGAATTAACGGTTATAGTCGCAGGCCTAGATATGGATTTTACCGGTACGCCTTTCGAAATCGTAAAGGAATTAATGCCCATAGCAGATTATCTATATAAGCATCATGCCGTATGTGTAAGATGTGGCAATGATGGCTGGGTAAGCCATAGGAAATCCAAAGATATGGAGAGGATTAAAATTGGTGCTACTGATGAGTATGAGCCCTTATGTAGAAAATGTTTTTTAGAGGCAAAGAAAGGTTTGTAATTTTATAGCTAGGAGGTTTAATATGGACGTTTATATTCCGTTTCAGCCATCGGTAAAGCCATTACATAATGAGAAAGAGGAAGACTATTGGTTTTTGTTTAAAGATGATAAATTAATGGTATATGAAAAAGAAGGGCAAATTCATATACCCCGTCGTAAAGATGTACTTAAATTGAATATAAGCATATATAATATTCAATGTATGGGATCCTATTTTGGATACAATTGCTATTGTGGGGAGTTTGTAGACCTTATAGAGGATGAAAGAATAGGATTGATGGATTTAAAAACCCTATCTAAATCTGTAGAGGAAAATATGTATTTTTTAGTCTCAAAGGCCAATTTACTCCTTAACTGGCTGAAATCAAACCAATACTGCGGTAGATGCGGTTCAAAAATGCATAGAAAGGATAGTCAGTTTGAAAGGGCTATGGTTTGTTCAAAGTGTAATAATACCACCTGGCCCAGAACTTCTCCAGCCGTAATTGTAGCAATTACTAAAGGGGATAAGCTGTTGCTGGCCCGCAATAAGCAGTTTCCCGACAGAAGGTATAGTGTAATTGCAGGCTTTGTTGAATATGGAGAAACCTTTGAAGAATGTGTAAAAAGGGAAGCTTACGAGGAGGTTGGAATCAAGGTAAAGAATATAAGGTACTTTGGGTCCCAACCCTGGCCTTTTCCCAATTCTATGATGATAGGTTTTACTGCAGAATACCTAGAAGGTGAAATAAGAGTAGATGGGGAAGAAATAGTGGATGCAGATTGGTTTTCCAAGGAAGAGGTAGAAAAAATGCATAAGAAATCCATTAGTCTAGGATCCCAACTGATTGAATGGTTTTTAAAAAGTCACTGATAATATGGGGGTAATGGAGGGAGAAGATGAGAAAAAACATTAAGATATTGTCAATTTTCATTATTCTTTTAATTATTGCCATTCCAAGAAGTGCTTTTATGGAAGGGGGAAAAAGCTCTATAACTATACTATTTACCCATGATCTACACGATCATTATTATCCCTTCCAAGTTGAGGAGGAGGGGGAGATTAAAACCCTAGGTGGATATGCCAGGCTTTATTCTGTTATAAAAAGTGAAAGGGAAAAGGACCCAGAGCTTTTATTGGTAGATGCCGGAGATTACTCCATGGGGACCCTTTTTCAAACTATATTTTCAACTGATTCCCCAGCCCTTAGGATAATGGGAAAGATGGGGTACGATGTAACCACCTTTGGTAACCATGAATTTGACTTTAGAGCAGAAGGGCTAGCAGAAAGCTTAATGGCTGCAAAGAAGAGTAAAGATCCACTACCTCAAATTGTAGCCTCCAACATATCCTTTCCTGAAGGTGAAGATGGAAGCTTATCTACAGACTTAGAGAAGCTGAAGGAAGCCATGATGGAATATGGAGTAAAGGATTATACCGTAATTGAAAGGAAGGGTATAAAAATAGGGGTATTCGGCCTAATGGGGAAGGAGGCTGACTCCAACGCTCCCATGGCTGGAGTTGAATTTACCGATCAAATTCAAGCAGCCAAGGATATGGTAAGCATATTAAAAGATGAAGAAAAGGTGGATTTAATAATATGCTTATCCCATTCAGGAACCAAAGTAGACAAGTCTAAATCGGAAGATGAGATACTGGCAAAGGAAGTAGCAGATATAGATATTATAATAAGTGGCCATACCCATACTACCCTAGATGAACCCATAATAGTAGGAAATACCATAATTGCTTCAGCAGGTCAATATGGAGAAAAGTTGGGGGTATTAAGAGTCTCTAAAGGTCAAGAAAATAGATGGCAGTTAGAGGATTATAGATTAGAGCCTATAACCCATTCTATTCCAATGGATGAAGCTATTTCTGAGGAAATAGAATATTATAAATCCCTAGTACAGGAAAAGTATTTGAGTAGATTCAATCTAGCCTTTGATGAGGTTTTAGCCTATACTCCCTTTAACTTTACACCCTTAGGCCAACTAGGCCGGGAGCATGGGGAGGATACTTTGGGAAATCTAATTAGCGATTCCTATATCTATGCTGTTAAGAAGGCAGAAGGAGATAATTATGAGCCCATTGCAGCGTCTGTGGTACCCAAGGGAACAATTAGGGGTTCCTTTGTTAAAGGCTATATAACGGTAGACGATGTATTTACCGTAAGCTCTTTAGGAATAGGAGCAGATAAGGTTTCAGGCTATCCATTGATTTCAGTATACTTAACTGGCAAAGAGTTAAAAACCGTAGCAGAGGTAGATGCATCCATTGCCCCAATCATGAGTGTAGCCCAGCTTTATCTGTCAGGATTAAACTTTACCTTTAATCCCAACAGGCTTATATTTAACAAGGTTACAGATGTTTATCTGGAAGGGGAGGATGGCAGCAGGGAAGAGATAGAGGATGATAAGCTCTACAGGCTAGTAGCAGGCCTATATTCAGCACAAATGCTTTCAATAGTAGGGGATAAATCCTTCGGCTTACTTTCCATTGTTCCCAAAACTAAAGATGGAGTACCCATAGAGGATTTTGAAGAGCATATAATCTATGATAATGGTCATGAGATTAAAGAATGGTTGGCAATAGCTGAATACTTGAAATC
>JAAYEU010000012.1 GCA_012728595.1 Tissierellia bacterium | reverse complement strand
AGAAGCACCTAAATGGGTGCTTCTTCTTTTATGCCTATTACCTCATAGAAATATTCGTTACTGTATCTTATCATTCCGTATCTTTGGCCTTTCATTTCAGCAAGTATCTTCAATTCCTTACCAACTATCTCGATTGGGTCGTCATCAATTATCCTTCGTTTTTTGTCCTTTAATAAACATAAGTAGATCTCATCATCTTTTAGTTCTTCAACTCCTATGTCCAATACATTCAACTTCTTTGAAAAGAACATAACCATCCCCCTTTTCCCTTATATTCCAAATAATGGTTAAACACCCCTCTATTTATATAATACCGAAAATGATAAGTAAATAACATTTTAAGGTTAAAATAATTGCTTTATTATTTTTATGGGCATTATGGTATTATAATATTATAGTTTATATTGCTTTTATGCATTGATTTTAGACTGAAAGGTGGTTTTATGTTCAACATAGATGAAGAACTAAAGAAGTTACCAGATGAACCTGGTGTGTATTTGATGAAGGATAGAGGAGGACAAATAATCTATGTAGGAAAGGCCAACTCATTAAGAAAGAGGGTAAGGCAGTATTTTCAATCCTCTCGAAACAACCCTCCTAAAGTAAATGCAATGGTTAAGCATATTCATGAGTTTGAATATATAATAGTAGACAGCGAAGTGGAAGCTTTGATTTTAGAGGCCAATCTAATCAAAAAACATAAGCCCAAATATAATATATTGCTTAGAGACGATAAACAATATCCTTATATAAAGGTAACCACCAATGAAAAATATCCCAGGGTTATAAAAACTAGAAGAGTTTTAAAGGATGGTGCCAAATACTTTGGTCCCTATCCCAATGCTTATGCAGTCAATGATACCATAGATATAATTAGAAACCTTTACCCCATCAGGACTTGTAATAGAAACTTCGAAAAAAAGCAAAAAAATACTAGACCTTGTCTTAACTACTATATTGGAAGGTGCTTAGGTCCTTGTCAGGGGAATGTGGATGAGACAAAATACTTAGAGATGATAGATGAGATAATAATGTTTTTAAGCGGTAAGGAGGATAAACTATTAGAAGTAATCGAAGAGAAGATGAAGAAGGCAGCTGAGAATCTAGACTTTGAAAGTGCCGCAAAATATAGAGACCAAATTAATTCATTAAATATAATACTGGAGAAACAGAAGGTAGTAAGCTCTAACATAATTGACCAAGATGTAATAGGGATGGCAAGGGGGATAGATGAGGTATGTATCCAGGTCTTCTTCATTAGGGGGGGTAAGATAGTCGGTAGGGAACACTTTATAATACCAGATACCTTCAATGAGGATAGGAAAGAAATCCTAAGCTCCTTTATAAAACAATTTTATCTGGGTACAGCTTATGTTCCCAAGGAGATATTCATAGAAGAGGAGATTTTAGATATGGAAGCCATATCCAAATGGCTATCAGAAAAAAGGGGGAACAGGGTAAGCTTAAGGGTACCTAAAAGAGGCGAGAAGTCACAACTTATGGAGATGGTAAGAAGAAATGCTATGGACATGTTAAAGCAGCATGGAGAGAAAATATTAAGGAGGCAAAGAAAGGAAGAAGAAGCTTTAGAACAATTGAAAGAAGTATTGGGATTAGACAATGTCCCTAATAGAATAGAGGCCTATGACATTTCCAACATATCTGGCGCCTTATCTGTAGGAGCCATGGTGGTCTTTGAACATGGAAGACCTAAAAAAAGCGATTATAGAAGGTTTAAAATTGAAAGCGTATCTGGTCCTGATGACTATAAGAGTTTAGAGGAGGTTATAAGAAGAAGGTTTATAAGGGGATTAAAGGAAAAGGAGATTATGGAGGAAAATGAAATCCAACTAAAGGGCTTTTCCCTCTTCCCAGACTTGATAATGATGGACGGAGGCAAGGGGCAAGTAAATACAGCATTAAAGGTTTTAGAAGAATTAGGTTTAGATATCCCCATTTGTGGACTGGTTAAAGATGAATTCCATAACACCAGGGGAATCATATACGACAGTAAAGAGATAAGATTAGATGAAGATAGCCCTGGCTTTAGGTTGATTTACAAAATACAGGAGGAAGCTCATAGATTCGCCATATCCTACCATAGAAGCCTTAGGAGTAAAAGCATGATTAAATCGGAATTGGATGGCATAAAGGGCATTGGAGAAAAGAGGAAGCGGGAACTTCTAAGGCACTTTAAAACTGTAGAGAATATAAAGAAAGCCTCTGTAGATGAATTGGCTCAAGTCAAAAGCATGAACAGGAGGGTAGCTGAAGACCTATATAAACATTTTAGAAAGAATGAGGGGAGATAGTATGGATTATATAACTTTGAGTAAGATGATAGAAGATTTAAATTTGGAGGTAGTTTATAAGGCTGATAATATAGAGGAGATAAAAATTACTGCCAGCGAAATAAACAGACCTGGATTGCCCTTGACAGGGTATTTTGATAAATTTGCCTATGAAAGGCTGCAGATAATTGGCAATGTGGAGTGGCATTACTGTAATAGTTTGACAGAAGATGTACGCTATAAAAGGTTTGAAAAAATTTTTTCCTATCCTATCCCTGCCATAGTTATTGCTAGGGGATTGCCAGTCTTTGATGAAATGATAAAATTAGCTAAAAGCTACAATAGGACCATATTAAGGACTGATATTGCTACCAGTAAACTTGTGAATTACTTGATCAACTACTTAGACTATGTGTTGGCCCCTGAAACCACTGTCCATGGAGTTTTAGTAGAAGTTTATGGCATGGGAGTACTCATAATTGGGGAAAGTGGGGTAGGTAAGAGCGAAACCGCTTTAGAGCTTATTAAAAGGGGACACCGTTTGGTAGCTGATGATGTGGTAGAAATTAAAAAGGTGGAGGAAGGTTTAAGGGGAGAAGCTCCCGATTTAATTAGACATTTTATGGAGATAAGGGGAATAGGAATATTGGACATTGAAAGATTATATGGCGTAGGGGCCATTAAGAGCAATGAGTTTATAGATTTGATCATAGAATTTGAGTTTTGGGACAAATCTAAAGAATACGATAGAACAGGCTTAGATGAGGAGTATATGGAACTATTAGGAATAAAAGTTCCTAAATTGACCATACCCGTTAGACCAGGTAGGAATCTGGCTATGATTGTGGAAGTAGCTGCAAGAAATACCAGGCAAAAGAAGTTAGGTTATAATGCTGCTGTAGAATTAAATGAGAAGATAAAGGAGCAAGCCAGGATAAGAAAATGTAAAATGATGTTGTAATTGGTTGACTTTATTTCTAATGTTTAATATACTTAATTTGGAGTCGAAAATAGCAAATTAAATACATTTGGTAGCATGCCTAAAAATTCCAACATTTCTAGGAATTTTTAGGAAAATGGAGAAAACCTTTGTCTAAAAATAAACATACTTATCAACATATAAGGGGGTCTATTAATGGCAAAAGTTATGAAAACCATGGATGGAAACACGGCTGCTGCCTATGTAGCGTATGCATTTACCGATGTAGCAGCTATCTATCCAATTACGCCATCATCCAATATGGCTGAATTGGTAGATGAATGGTCTGCCCATGGTAAAAAGAATATTTTTGGTCAAAATGTACTAGTAACAGAAATGCAATCAGAAGCTGGTGCTGCAGGTGCAGTTCACGGCTCACTTTCAGCAGGTGCTTTAACAACAACCTTTACAGCTTCTCAAGGATTACTATTGATGATACCAAATATGTATAAAATAGCTGGAGAATTACTACCAGCAGTATTCCATGTATCTGCTAGGGCTATTGCAGGTCATGCATTAAGCATATTTGGAGACCATCAAGACGTAATGGCTGCTAGACAAACTGGATTTGCTCTACTGGCTTCCGGTAGTGTACAGGAAGTAATGGATTTGGCTGGAGTAGCCCATTTGTCAGCCATCAAGGGTAAAGTTCCATTCTTACACTTCTTTGATGGATTTAGAACCAGCCATGAGATTCAAAAAATTGAAGTACTGGATTATGAGGACTTAAAGAAATTAGTAGATTATGAAGCTTTAAATGAGTTTAGAAATAGATCCTTAAATCCAGAAAGACCATATACTAAGGGAACTGCTCAAAACCCAGATATCTACTTCCAAGCAATGGAAGCTTCAAATCCATACTACGAAAACATAGTAGAAGTTGTAAATGACTATATGCAAGAGATAAACAAATTAACTGGTAGAGACTACAGACCTTTCAACTATTATGGTCATCCAGAAGCAGAAAGAATAATCGTAGCTATGGGTTCTGTAACTGAAACCATAGAAGAAACTGTCGACTACCTAATGGAAAGAGGCGAAAAGGTAGGGGTAATCAAGGTTCACCTATATAGACCATTCTCAGCAAAATACTTCTTCGATGTATTACCAAAGACAGTTAAGAAGATTGCCGTTCTAGACAGAACTAAGGAGAAGGGTGCTATTGCTGAACCTCTACATTTAGACGTTCAAAGCGTATTCTACGGATCAGACCTACAGCCTGTAATCGTTGGAGGAAGATATGGATTAGGCTCCAAGGATACTACTCCATCACAAATTAAAGCTGTATTTGACAATCTGAAGGAAGAAAATCCAAAGGATAGATTTACAATAGGTATAGTAGATGATGTTACTCATACATCATTAGAAATAAAAGAAGAAATCAACACAGAGCCAGAAGGAACTATCAGATGTAAATTCTGGGGTTTTGGTTCCGACGGTACTGTAGGAGCAAATAAGAGCGCTATTAAGATTATCGGCGATGATACCGATATGTATGCTCAAGGATACTTCTCCTACGATAGTAAAAAATCTGGTGGAGTGACCATCTCCCACTTAAGATTTGGTCATAAACCAATTAAATCAACTTATCTAATAGATGAGGCAGATTTTATCTCCTGTTCAAAACAATCCTATGTACATCAATACGATCTACTAAAAGGATTAAAAAATGGAGGTAAATTCCTATTAAACTGCAGCTGGGATAAGGATGAAGTAGGAGAGCATCTGCCAGCTGAAATGAAGAGATATATAGCAGAAAACAATATAGATTTCTACATCATAGATGCAACCAAGATAGCCAATGAAATAGGACTTGGCGGCAGAATCAACATGATTATGCAAGCTGCCTTCTTTAAACTAGCAGAAGTTCTACCTCTAGACGAAGCAGTACAACGCTTGAAGGATTCAATAGAAAAGACCTATGGAAGAAAAGGCGATGAAGTTGTAAGGATGAACTTCGAAGCTGTAGACAGAGGAATTGACGCCTTAGTAAAAGTAGAAGTACCTGAATCTTGGAAAGATGCAGTAGATGAAGAAAAAGAAGATGAAAAAGAAATACCTGAATTCATCAAGAATGTTGTAATTCCAATGAATAGACAAGAAGGAGATAAACTTCCAGTAAGTACCTTCGTGGGCAGAGAAGACGGAGTATTCCCACATGGAACAGCTGCTTATGAAAAAAGAGGTATTGCTGTAGAAGTTCCAGAATGGATAGCAGACAATTGTATCCAATGTAACCAATGTGCTTATGTATGTCCACATGCAGCAATAAGACCATTCCTATTAAATGAAGAAGAGAAGAAGAATGCACCAGAAGGCTTTGAAACTAAGAAGGCAATTGGCAAGGGCTTGGAAGGATTAGAGTTTAGAATTCAAGTATCAACCCTAGACTGTACAGGATGCGGAAACTGTGCTAATATATGCCCAGCTAAGGAAAAAGCCTTAATTATGAAGCCATTTGAAGAGCAATACGAATTGCAAGCAGAAAATTGGGATTATGCAATAGAAAAGGTAGAACCAAAAGAAGACCTAGTTCCAGCAACTAACGTTAAAAATAGTCAATTTAAACAGCCATTATTAGAATTCTCAGGGGCATGTGCTGGCTGTGGTGAAACACCATATGCTAAGCTTGTAACTCAGCTATTTGGCGATAGAATGATAATAGCCAATGCTACTGGTTGTTCATCAATTTGGGGAGCAAGTGCACCATCAACTCCATATTGCGTAAATAAGGAAGGTAAAGGACCAGCTTGGGCAAATTCCTTGTTTGAAGATAACGCAGAGTATGGATATGGTATGGCAGTAGCAGTTAAGAAGATAAGAGAGAAATTAGAGCTACTGATGAAAGAATTCATAGATCTAAATGTAGATGAAGAATTAAACCAAGTATTTAATCAATGGTTAGAAGGAAAAGACGATCCGAAAGCATCAAAGGCTGCAGCAGGAGCTATAATACCAAAATTAGATAGGGAAGTTTCAAACGATAGAGGAAACGAAATCCTTAAAGAAATTAAAGAACTTAAGGATTACCTAATCAAGAAATCCATCTGGATATTCGGTGGAGATGGTTGGGCTTACGATATAGGCTTTGGTGGATTAGACCACGTTCTAGCATCTGGAGAAGACGTGAATGTACTAGTATTCGATACAGAAGTATATTCCAACACAGGAGGTCAATCTTCTAAGGCTACACCAACAGCAGCAGTCGCTAAGTTTGCCGCTTCTGGTAAGAAGGTAAGAAAGAAAGACCTAGGAATGATCGCAGCATCTTATGGATATGTATATGTTGCACAAGTAGCTATGGGAGCCAATATGAACCACTTAATGAAGGTATTACAAGAAGCAGAATCCTATGATGGACCATCCTTGATAATAGCTTATGCACCATGTATTAACCATGGTATAAGAACAGGAATGGGAACAACTATTCAACAAGAAAAGTTTGCAGTAGAAACAGGATACTGGCACCTATATAGATACGACCCAAGACTGAAAGAAGAAGGCAAGAATCCATTCATATTGGATTCAAAAGAACCATCCAAACCATTTATGGATTTCCTAAACTCAGAAGTAAGGTATACATCCTTACGCAGGACCTTCCCAGAAGTAGCCGAAGAACTATTCAAGGCAGCAGAACAAGATGCTAAGGAAAGATACGAAAAATATAAGAGAATGGCAGAAGAGGGAACAGTAACAGCTGAATAATAAATAGATTAAGGCTCTTTGTCAATATTTGGGGTGGGATTTTCTTAAATCCCGCTCCATTACTATTTTTACCCTTATTTTTGTGTTATGATTGAGATGGATAGAATTACATGTATTTTGGGCACACTTCTCAAACTCTGGTATTCCAGAGCTTTCTGCATTTTGAATCCACTTAGCTAATTCCCTACACTGATACTTTCCAGTCTCTGCATTTCCCTTAAACTCATCAATACATAGAACCTTAGGCAGTGTAGGAGTACCATAATTAACATGATTAAAGATACGAATAACAGTAGAAACAGAGACGTTGGCCACTTTAGCACCACAAGCAGGGCAAATATGCTCTTTTGGATCAGTTGTAATGTAGATTTTAACGAAAGAATCCTCATGCGATATTTTAGTTACTTTAACCCCTTTTAAATCTAATAATTGTGTGATAAAATTAGATTGCACTTGTGAATAAACCTCCTTT
>JAAYEU010000091.1 GCA_012728595.1 Tissierellia bacterium | reverse complement strand
GGTTACAATGTTTGTAGCAGTAGGCTCAAATGGAACTATTATAACAAATACTATTTCAAATTATGGAGAAGACAAGACCAACTTCAAATACATGAAACAAAGTAATACTACATTAAGATCTATAGCCTATAACGGGGATATTGATAATCCAGTTTTAATAGCGGTTGGAGATGGAATTATTTTAAAAAGTGATAATAGTAATAATGAAATTGGTATAAAGTGGGAAGTATATAAAGATAATAACCTATTCTTTACAGATATAACTTATGCAGACGGCCAATTTTTAGCTGTAGGCAATAAGCCAAATAAGGGTTATATATTTATTTCTTCAGATGGTGAGGCTTGGACTTATTCTGACCTTGGTAGCATTTGGGTAAATAGTGTCAGTGGATATTAAAGGAGAAGGGGATTATATGAGGCTTAGGAAATCTTATATAGGGAAAAGGAAGCTAGGATTTACCCTACTGGAACTATTGATTGGATTATCTCTATTTAGCGTCATAATAGTTTTATCTTATTCTTTTTTACGTTTTTCAAAAACTACTCATAAAAAGGCTATAGATAGATTAGATTTACAGCAGGATTTGAAATATGCTATTGATTACATTTCTAATGAATTAAGCACTGCTTTTTACATTGAAATTCAAGATCATGAATACGAGAACCGAAATGAATATCTAGCAGATGACAAATTTATTGAATCCAATGGAGATACTATTAGTGCTTATCTTTACAATGAAGATGGTAGTGGAGCTTGGGTGGAAGAAGAAATCTTTGCCCATAAAAACAAACTAGAGATAAAACAAGCCGATACTGAAAATGTTATCAGCATTACTATAACAGCATTGGATGAAAACAATAAAGAAATTGATTCTATTTCTACAAAAGTCTATGCTGCTAATATGCTAGAAGGTAGGTCAAATATTGATTCTCCAGATGGGGGAGGTTCATATATTTTATACAACAATACCACTAAAGAAAGTGCATTACCAACTCCTAGTAGGATGAGGTTTTGCTTCTTCAGTACTCTTTTGACTGAAAATCATCCTTATTTAGCAGTATTGAGAGAGTTTAGAGATAACTTTTTAGCTAAATATAATATAGGAAGAAGCCTTATTGATTTATATTATAAGTTCTCTTTCAAATATTCAAATTTTGTCGATAAAAGTAATTTAGTAAGATTTGTTTTGAAGACAATATTAGTACCTATAGTTGCTATTATATATGTTTGTTTGAGAGTTCCATATATTTTAGTTCTGGCAATCATTCTTTCATCAATATATTTGTACAAAAGAAGATGTAAGAAAAGGAGGGATGTACTTGAGGTTACCATCATTGAATAAAAAAGTCCTATCTATAGATTTTGGCGGGAAAGAAATAAAAATCGTAGAAGGACAAGCTTTAAACAAGAGTATACATATTAATAAGGCATTTACTGTAGAATTACCTAGTGATATTTATAGGGATGGTGAGATACTAAATAAGGATTCCTTAGCTGATGAAATTAAAAAAGCCTTAAAAGATAACAAAGTAAGGATTGAAGCTACTTACGGTACAATTAATAGCAGTCAAATAATTACAAGAAATGTTACTATACCTAAGGTTCCTGAAAAGGAGATACCATCTATTATACAATATCAGTTAGATGATTTGTTCCCCCTAGCTCCAGAGGATTACATTATAAATCCACTTATAACAGGATATAGGCTGGAAGAAGTTGAGAAGATAGACTTGCTCTTAGTTGGTACTCCAAGAAAAATTGTATTAGATCATTTAGATTTAATGAAAGATGTGGGATTAAAGCCTTTAGTTCTAGATTATCAATCCAATTCAATGGCTAAATTATTAGACTTTAATTCATCTATAAACGATTTTTATAATACTAGGGATATGGCTATTGCCTCCATAGATCTAGGATACATTAATACTAAACTAAGCATTGTAAAAAATGGTAAGATACTTGTATCTAGAGTCTTGGATATAGGTTTAAAGGCATTAATTGATAATATAGTTTCCTTCTTTGATTATTCTCAGGAAGAAATAGAAGAAAAGATTTTCCAAATTGAAAATATTAGCCATAACATAGATGAATATAATGACTATTCTAGATTAGTAAACATTGCAAGTACAACTATGAATGAGCTAATGGAAAAGATAAACGTAATATTTAAGTTTTATACAACTAGAGAGATTGGAAACACAATTAACTTTATCTTACTGAAGGGTGGTCTTTCCAATGTAAATGGTATGGATAATCTTTTTTCAAATTACTTCAACATCCCAGCAGTAAAGCTATCAAATTTAGATAAAGTTAAGCTAAATGGTGATTTAAGTAAATATTCAAATGCAATTGGAGGATTAATAAGAATTGCAGAGGTGCAAAGATGAGAGATATTAATTTTTTTGAATCCTTTATTGATAAGAAAGAATTTAGAATTGATAGAAGACTAATATATTTTACAGTCTTTAGCTTTATTATAATATTTCTTTTAGGCTATGCAGTTTATAATGCTATCCTAATCAGGCATGAAAGTAGAATAGTGGAAAGTTTAAGAAGCACTGCAGAGGATAGTAGGATTTTAAAAAAAGTTGAAGAAATAAATAATATGGAGATGGAGATTAACGAGTTTAGGGCTTTAGTGGAAATTATAAAGGAATTAGATGAAACTATTGAAGAAAGAGATATAATCGGCGAAGAGTTATTGGATAATATTAATTCTAAACTAGGAGAGGGTATTTTCCTTACATCTTTGAGCATCCATAAAAATGAAATATATCTTGTAGGTGTATCTAAAGATAAATGGTCCATAGCTGAATTTCAAAAAGGCATAGAGACTTTAGATATCCATGAAGAAATTTTTACTTCTAATATCTCTTTACGAGAGGATTACTACAATTTCAGTATAAATATCCTTTTGAGGAGTGATGACAATGATGGACAACAAGCAAATTAGGCTGAGAAAATTTAAAAGAAGGGAATTGACTAGGAATGAAAAATTTCTTTTATCCCTACTAGCCATAGTTATATTCTTTTGGCTAGTCTATAGGTTTGTCCTTACTCCTCAATTTGAAAGGCTCAATTCATTGAGAAATCAAAAAATAGAGTATCAAAATATGATAACCTCCATAAACGAAAACTTGAAGAAAGAAAATGATATCAAGAAAGAATGGGAAGAGTTAAGTAGGGATAAGGAGAGAATAGTTTCCAAATATTTTCCTAAATTAGACCAGGCTGAAATAATTTATCTACTAAATAGTTTAATTGACGATGAAAACATTTCTGTTAGTGATTATAACTTTAGCAGGAAAGAATTTGAAGATTTTGGGGATTTTCAAGCAAGTAATATGACGGTTTCAGTACCCTATACTGGTAGTTATGATGGAATATTAGACCTAATTAATAGATTGAAAAATAGCCCTAGAAAAATCTTAATAGATAATATAACTGTAGATAAGGGGCAAGATGAAAACTTAAATGGCAATATTGTCCTGAAGGTATATAGCTTAGAGGGCAT
>JAAYEU010000090.1 GCA_012728595.1 Tissierellia bacterium | reverse complement strand
TGCTATTCCCAATCTTGTCCCCTGTATTAATATCAATAAGATTAAAGCTATGCTTAATAGTTTTCTCATTTGATTTGCTCCCCCTTTAATTAATTTTCCATTATCTTTTCGATTTCACCATCCCTTAAGTAGATTACCCTATGGCCATAGGGTGCAATTTCTACATCGTGGGTAACCACTATTAGGGTCTGTTTATTTTCCTTTGCCATATTAGTTATCAAATCCATAACCTCTATGGTGGTTTTAGAATCCAAGTTACCCGTAGGTTCATCAGCAAATACAATCTTAGGCTTTCCAACAAAGGCCCTAGCAATACTAACCCTTTGCTGTTGGCCACCACTCAACTCAGTGGGTTTATGGTTTAATCTATTGCTTAAGCCTACAGCCTTTAACATCTCCTTGGCCATTTTCTCCCTAAGCTTTTTTGGAATTCCCCTAAAGGCAAGGCCTAGACTTACATTTTCCAAGGCCGATAGGGTGGGAATTAGATTATAGGACTGGAATACAAAGCCAATATTTAATTGTCTAAATTTGGCTAATTGTTTCTCGTTCATCTTTTCTATATGGTACTTTCCTATAGTAATTTCACCTTTAGTGGGTTTTTCCAATCCCGCCATCATATTTAATAGGGTGCTTTTACCGGAACCAGAAGTGCCCAAGAGGCATACGAATTCCTCACTTTCAATGGTTAAATTTATATCCTTTAAAGCGTAAATCTTTTCTTCGCCCATCTTGTAGATCTTTGTAAGATCCTTTAATATAATTAGGTCACTCAACTATGGATTCACCCCCAGCTAGGTTTAATATTATAATTTTACCACATATGTTTTTCATTTAATAGTTACAATATGTTTAATATTTATGATGCTACTTAAGTCCTGTAGTTGCCATAGACACAAGATGGAAGGAATAAAATTTTGCAGAAAATTGTAGTAAGTTAAAATTGTAACAAAATTCAAAATCTATTGACAAATTGGAAATTAAATGGTATTACTAAAGAAAACTTAATTTTTGCTCTAGAAAGGGGGAGAGAAAAGTAGTACCCAAACAACATCATCATTAAAGGAGGGAGATTATGCAAGAGCCCAAAGTATCACAAAGGGATCAATTCGTGTCTAAGATTGGTTTTATACTGGCCGCTGCCGGATCTGCTGTTGGCTTAGGAAATATCTGGCGTTTTCCCTATTTAGCAGGAAAAAATGGCGGTGGGGCCTTTGTGTTGTTCTATTTAAGTTGTGTAATAGTTTTAGGTTTTGGACTTATGCTTGCTGAATTTATAATAGGCAGGCATACCCAACTATCATCGGTAGATGCCTTTAAGAAATTGGATAAGAGGTTTACCTTTGTTGGAGGAATGGGAGTACTAGCTGCTTTCATAATCATGGGCTACTACCCTGTAGTAGGAGGATGGTCGGTAGCCTATATATTTAAAACCCTCTTCGGTGAGTTATCCACCGATGCTGCAGTCATGGGAGGGGCATTTGAGTCCTTAATAGAGGGAATGTTTTCACCAATTTTTTGGACTGCTATTTATATGATTGCCAATATAGTAATTGTAGTAAAGGGAATTAGTACGGGTATTGAAAGGGCTTCTAAGGTCATGTTACCTACTCTTTTTGGACTTTTAATCATATTGGTTATTCGTTCATTGACTTTACCCAATGCTGCGGAAGGGTTAAGGTATCTTTTTGTCCCCGACTTTTCAAAACTAACGGGAGACGTTATGATGGCAGCCCTAGGGCAGGCATTTTTCTCCTTGAGCTTAGGAATGGGTTGTATGATTACATACGCCAGCTATTTAAGTAAGAAGGAGAATTTAGTGGAAAATGCAACCATAGTACCCATATTGGATACCCTGGTGGCCCTATTGGCTGGAGTAGTTATTATTCCTGCTACTGTATCCTTTGGATTCGACTTAGACTCGGGACCAGGACTGGTATTTGTAACGGTTCCTGCCATATTTGCCACCATGGGACCCATAATCGGAAGGATATTTGGATTTATATTCTTCTTCATGATTGCAATAGCAGCTTTAACTTCCTCTCTTTCCTTACTAGAAGTCGTGGTATCCTATCTAATTGATAATAGGGGATGGGACCGTAAAAAAGCCGTTACAATCACCAGCATAATACTATTTATAATCTGTATTGCATCCTCCCTATCCATGGGAATATGGAAAGATAAAAAACTTATGGATATGAATATATTCGATTTATTAGATTGGTTTGCTAATAATGTGTTATTGCCATTAGGTGGTATATTTATCACCCTCTTCGTAGGTTGGTTCTGGGATAAGGATAAGGTAAAAGCAGAGGTTACCAATGATGGAAGCATTAAATTTACGCTGTTTAACGTATGGATATTCCTATGCAGGTTCATAATCCCCATCATTATATTATTAGTATTGCTTCGGGGGATTGGGTTGATATAAAAAATCAAACTGCCGCTATTAAGTTCGTTGAAAATAGCGGCAGTTTTTTATTATCCATTGACAATTTAGCCATAATATTTTATAATCAATCCAAATGACCGACCAGTCGGTCGGAAAGCACATTCATTAGAAAGAGGGGTTTAAATGCTATCTAAATTCAGCGTAAAAAGACCATATACCATAGTGGTAGCAGTGATAACAGTATTAATATTAGGGGTAGTTTCCTTTATCAATATGGATACAGACCTACTACCCAGCATTGACCTACCCTATATAGTGATAATGACAAATTATCCTGGGGCAAGTCCCGAGGAAGTGGAGCTGGTGGTCACAAGGCCGATAGAACAGGCTGTGGCAACGGTTAGCAATGTTAAAAATATTAGCTCCATCTCTAGGGAAAACTCATCCATAGTTATTTTAGAGTTTAATAGCGACACCAATATGGATTCGGCTACTATCGAGATTAATGGTATGTTGGATATGATTAAACCCGCATGGGATAACTATTCCATTAGCTCTCCCATGTTGATGAGATTGAATCCAGATATGCTGCCCATAATGATATCGGCAGTAGATATAAAGGATATGGATTTAGTAGAAGTCTCCCAATTGGTAAGAGATGAAATAATTCCAGAATTGGAAAGCGTAAATGGAGTGGCTTCCGTAAACGGTATTGGATTACTGGAGGAAGAAATCCTAATCCGTATAGATGATGAAAAGGTTGAAACTCTAAATAAGAGGATATTGGAGAAGGTGGACGGAGAACTTCTGGATGCAGAGGAAGAGTTAACCAAAGCCAAAAAGGAAATTGAAGATGGAAAAACCCAATTGGCTTCAGAAGAAGAAAGGCAATTGGAAAGGCTTTCTGAAGGGGAAAAAGCTATAGCCTTGGGTAAGGAACAGTTGGCTTTAGCGGAATCTCAAATTTCCCAGGCAAAGACTGAGCTTACTAGTAGATGGGAAGAGTTGAATAACAGCTTAAGGGAAATAAATGAACAGGAGGAGAAATTAAAGGAAGGGGAAAGGGCCTTACTAGCCTTGGGAGATAAAATAGGGCAGGAGGATAAACTAAAGCTAGATGAAATAAGGAAGAATTTAGGGCTCATTTCCCAAAGTAAAAAAGAAATTGAAGCAGGTCTTAACACCATATCTACTAAACTAGAAGAGCTTAAAGAGGAAGAGAACAATATAAAGGCTAAAAGAACGGAGTTAATTTCCCAAGAGCAGGAATTAAGAACTGGAAAAATCCAATTGACCATGGAAATGGATAAGGCAAGGGCAAAGCTTGAAAGTGGAGAGAAGGAACTGGAAAAGGCCATGGAAGAGTTTGAAAAGGCAAGGGATGAAGCCTTTAAAAAGGCATCCCTAGATGGGGTTATTACTTCCGACATGATTTCAGGCCTTTTAAGGGCACAGAATTTCTCCATGCCAGCAGGTTATGTAACCGATGATGGAGGAGTAAAAACACTGGTAAAGGTGGGAGAAAAGATAGAGGATATCTCCCAGCTGGAAGATCTACTTCTCTTTGATACGGGGGAAGAGGTAATAGGAAAGATCTACTTAAAGGATGTGGCTCAGGTATCCATAGAGGATAATTCAGAAGCTATGTATGCCAAGGTAAATGGCAGCAATGCTGTCATGTTGGTAATGCAGAAGCAGAGCAACTTCCTAACTTCCAATGTGTCCAAGAGCATTAAGGAAAAGGCGGAAGAGCTGGAAGCCAAATATGAGGGTTTAAGCTTTACGCCCCTAATGGACCAGGGAATTTATATCGACATGGTCATCGATTCGGTGCTGAAAAATATTATTTACGGTGGAATACTTGCAATAGTGGTATTGATAATATTCTTGAGGGATATTAAGCCTACATTTGTAATTGCCACCTCCATCCCCATAAGCATAATCTTTGCAGTGGCTTTGATGTATTTTACTGGAGTTACTATAAATGTCATCTCCCTAGCAGGCTTGGCCTTAGGGGTAGGGATGCTGGTTGACAATTCCATAGTGGTGATAGAGAATATCTACCGCTTGAGAAATGAAGGAATGGAGCCAAAGGAAGCAGCCATAAAGGGAGCCAATGAGATAGCAGGAGCCATTACTGCCTCTACCCTTACTACCATCTGTGTCTTCCTACCAATAGTATTTGTACAGGGTATTTCCAGGCAGCTGTTTACCGACATGGGGCTTACCATTGCCTATTCGCTGCTTGCTAGCCTTTTAGTAGCCCTAACCCTGGTGCCTACTATGGCCTCTACTACTTTAAGGAAGGTTACTGTCAGAGAAAGGACTGGCTTTGAGAAACTATTAAACCTGTATGAAAGAATGCTAAGGGTTTCACTAAACCATAGGGGTATGCTATTAGCTTTAGTTGTTCTACTCTTCATATTCAGCCTATATGGAGGATATAGAGCAGGAACGGCCTTTATGCCAGATGTAGATGCACCACAGATGTCCATGACCCTTGAAATGCCTAAAGGCTCTACTCCTAAAGAGACGGAAAAGATGGCAGATATAGTAGTGGAAAGGCTTTTGAATATAGAGGAAATTGAAACCATTGGGGCTTTTAGCGGAGGACTGATGGAGAGTTTCGGTGGATTTGAAGGTGGAGAATCAATATCCTTCTATCTGCTATTAGATGAGGATAAGGATATAAGAAATGAAGAGATTAAAAATAGAATCTTAGACTTAACTGCTGACTTAGACTGCACCATTAGTGTGGATTCTTCCAATATGGATATATCCGCCTTAGCTGGTTCAGGTATAGAAGTAGTTATAAAGGGAAAGGAAATGGACACTCTACACCAAATAGCCCTAGATATGAAAAAGCTATTGGAGGATACAGAAGGGGTTAGTCAGGTGGAATTAGGATTAGATGAGGATTTAAAGGAGATAAGAATCCAAGTAGATAAAGAAAAGGCTATGGAAAAGGGCTTAACAGTAGCCCAGGTATTTAGCCATATAAACTCCATAATTGGCAGCAAGAATTCTACCACCAATATAAGCATTGAAAACAAGGATTATCCTGTTATTGTATTGAATAAGGAAGATGAGGATTTTACCCAGGATGAATTAGAGGATATAAGTATAAAGGGCAACAAGGAGGGGGAAGAAGTTGAAGTTCTACTAAAGGATATTGCCAGCATCAAAGAAGCTCAAGGGTTATCCTCCATAAGAAGGGATGCTCAAGAAAGGTTTATATCTTTAACTGCTGAATTGGATAGTGATTACAATATAGAACATGTAAGTAGGGATTTTGAGAGAAGACTAGAGGATTATTCCATTCCTGCTGGATACAGGGTAGAGATAGCTGGGGAAAGGGAACTGATAAATGAATCCTTAGAAGATCTATTTAAGATGTTGTTGTTGGCTATAGCCTTGATCTATTTGATCATGGTAGCCCAATTCCAATCCCTATTATCCCCATTTATAATCCTATTTACCATACCCTTAGCCTTTACAGGAGGGCTGTTAGCTTTAGTCATAACAGGCCATGAAATAAGCGTTATTGCCATGATAGGATTCTTGGTACTAAGTGGGGTTGTGGTCAATAATGGTATAGTATTCATAGACTATACCAACCAACTTAGGGAACAGGGCTTAAATAAGACTGAAGCCTTGGTGTTGGCAGGAAGAACCCGTATGAGGCCAATACTAATGACGGCTATAACCACCATATTTGGACTATCAACACTATCGGCAGGCCTAGGAAGTGGGGCTGAAATGTTACAGCCCCTTGCCATAGTATCCATCGGTGGGTTGATATATGCAACTGTTTTAACCTTATTTGCAGTACCAACCATGTATCATCTACTCAATAGGGATAATTAATACCCCTTTAAAGGATAGAAAGTTAGGTGAAGGTATGGAAGCTAAAAGGGAAAACATACTAATGGCTGCCATGGAGGAGTTTTCTAAATATGGATTCCATGGCAGTAGAATAGAGAATATCGCCAAGAGGGCAGGAATAGGAAAGGGCACTATATATGGATATTTCGACAGCAAAAAAACCTTATTCTATGAGATGATAAAGTATGGAATAGAAGAATATATAGCGGGATTAGATGGATTACTAGCTAAGGATGAAAGTTTGGAGGAAAAACTATACCATATATATGATTTTCATAAATCCTATTTAAGGAAATGCTTAGATATAAGGCAGGCAATAATGAGTGAGAAAGAAGTGCTGCCTAAGGAATTGATGCTGGATATCATTGAGGATTTCAAAAGGATATCCCATTCCATGGAAAGGGCCATTGAGGAGGCTATAAAAAGAGGAGAGCTTAGGAAGGATTTAGACCCAAAGATAGCCTCCATAATTATAATGGGTTCTATTGGCCAGTTCTATGGAAACAAGATGTGCCCCAAGAATGAGGCGGATATTGAGATAGGGGATTTAATAGATACCCTTCTAAGGGGACTTAAATAGGATTATTAGGCTACCCTTCTTACTAGATGGAAGGGTAGCCTTTACAAATAAAAAATTCTTTTGTGATATAATTTAATTAATCAAAAATTAAGGAGAGATGACCTATGTATGATTTTGACCAAATTATAGATAGAAGAAGTACCGATTGCGTTAAGTGGGATAATTTAGAAGAGCTATATGGTGATAAAGACTTGCTTCCCCTGTGGGTAGCAGACATGGATTTTCCAGTGGCTCCTGCCATTTCAAATGCCTTAAAGAAGAGGACGGAACACGGAGTTTACGGATATAACCTGATTTCCGATAGATATTATCAAGCAGTAATCAACTGGATGAAAAGAAGGCATAGTTGGGATATAGAAAGGGAATGGATTGTATTTACTCCTGGTGTGGTACCTGCCTTAAGCTATGCCGT
This sequence comes from Tissierellia bacterium, assembly GCA_012728595.1. GTDB lineage: Bacteria > Bacillota > Clostridia > Tissierellales > Tepidimicrobiaceae > Tepidimicrobium. The sequence continues at coordinate 14,740 of JAAYEU010000090.1, read as the reverse complement.
TAGGGCCTTTACCAAGCCCGGAGATAAGGTCATAATTCAGAGCCCCGTATATCATCCCTTCTACAGCACCATAGAGACCAATGGCCGCCATGTAGTTACCAATCCTCTAATCTATAAAGATGGGAAATACTACATGGACTATGAAGACCTAGAGGAAAAGATAGATTCTAGGACTAGATTATTATTCTTGTGCAGCCCCCATAATCCAGTAGGCAGGGTATGGACCGAAGAGGAGTTAAGAAGACTTGGAAAAATCTGCTTAGAAAATGATATTATAGTAGTTTCTGATGAGATCCATTTCGACATAGTATTTAAGGGGCATAAACATACGGTATTTGCCAAGGTTTCTGAAGAAATAAGGGAAAATTCCATTATATGCACCGCTCCAAGTAAAACCTTCAACATAGCTGGATTACAGGTTTCCAACATAATCATTCCAAATAGAAGGCTAAGGGAAAGGTTTAATATAGAATTGGAAAAGGACCATATATCTAGGCCTAATATATTTGGACAGGAAGCTCTGATTGCAGCCTATGAAGAATCAGAAGAATGGTTGGATGAATTAATCCATTACATAGAGGAAAATAAAAATTACTTCATAGGCTATGTTGAAAATAATCTTCCCCAATTAGAGGTAATAGACTCAGAGGGGACCTTCTTACTTTGGGTTGACTGTTCAGGCCTTAATATGGACCCTGAAGAACTAAACCACTTCTTTGTAAACAGATGTAAACTAGCCTTAAACAGGGGAGATATGTTCGGACAGGAAGGAAGGCTTTTTTATAGGTTTAACATAGGCTGCCCTAGAAGCATACTCAAGGAGGCCCTAGATAGGATAAAAGAAGGGATTGAATCCCTATAAAAGTAAGTCCCCATTTGGGTAGTATATCCCATTGGGGACTTACTTTTATTATATGGTATAAGATGGATTATTATGTTATAATGGATTTGATTACATAAAAAATGGAGGGTGGAATATGGACAAGGCAATGATTAGGGTTAGAATGAGTTTAAGCGATGCCCATTATGGAGGAAATTTAGTGGATGGGGCTAGAATCCTCCAACTATTTGGCGATGTGGCTACAGAACTACTCATTAGACATGATGGGGACGAAGGCTTATTCGTAGCATATGAAAGTGTAGAATTTTTAGCTCCCGTTTATGCAGGGGAATTTATAGAAGCTGAAGGAAGGATTGTAAAGGTTGGAAACACATCAAGAAAGATGGAGTTTGAGGCAAGAAAAGTCATAGTTCCAAGGCCAGACATAAATGAATCGGCCTGCGATGTATTAGATGAGCCTGTAGTGGTGTGTAGGGCAGTGGGAACCTGCGTAGTTCCTAAGGATAAGATGAGGAAGTAATCAATTGATAATTTATTAATTAAAAAATCAAAACTTACAAATTCTAAAGGGGGTAATTGAATGGAAAAATTGATTATTACGGCTGCTATTTGTGGAGCGGAGGTTACGAAGGAGCATAATCCAAATGTACCCTATACCGTAGAAGAAATAGGCAGGGAGGCGGAGGCAGCTTATAAGGCTGGGGCTAGTATAATCCACCTTCATGTAAGGTATGATGATGGTACCCCTACCCAGGATAAGGAAAGGTTTAGGGTATGTATAGAAGAGATAAAAAGGAGATGTCCCGATGTAATTATTCAGCCTTCCACAGGGGGAGCAGTGGGCATGTCAGATGAGGAAAGGTTGCAACCAGTGGAGCTTCTTCCAGAGATGGCTAGTTTAGATTGTGGAACCTTAAACTTTGGAGGAGACGAGATATTCGTAAATACGGAAAATACCATAAAGAACTTTGGTAGAGTTATGATAGAAAAGGGAGTTAAGCCCGAGATAGAGGTCTTCGATAAGGGAATGGTAGACTATGCAATTAGGTTTGCGAAAGAAGGCTACATATTAGAGCCAATGCACTTCAATTTTGTACTTGGAGTACAGATGGCTGCAACTGCTAGGGATTTGGCCTTCATGGTAGATAGCATCCCAGCTGGATCCACCTGGACTGTTACGGGAATTGGTAGGCATGAGATGCCGATGGCTGCAATAGGCATTGCCATGGGTGGCCATGTCAGAGTAGGTTTTGAAGATAATGTCTATTTAGAAAGAGGAGTATTGGCTAAATCCAATGGTGAATTGGTAGAAAAGGTAGTAAGGCTTGCTAAAGAGTTAGGAAGGGAAATAGCTACTCCTGATGAAGCTAGGGAGATATTAGGAATAAAGAGAAGATAATCTATGCGAGTTCCTTTTACATTTATTTGTAAAAGGAACTTTTTTCTAAGATTTTTCGACAAATAGCAGGATTTTTTTGCCTAATATCGAATAGATAATTGGGAGGTGTATCCTATGGTTATAGATGGATGCAAAAGCCTAATTATCAGATGCCATTTTTGTACAAGACTTAAGGAATATAGGGTAAATTTGTTTCAGATAAAAGGGGAGGAAAAGCTTACATATAGATGTGATTGTGGAGAGGAGAATGTTGTCCTCTCAAGGGATAGAAAGGGGATAAAGGTATTTATTAACTGTTTCAATTGTGGTAGTAAGCATTATTATAATCTAGATTTGTATAATATATTAATGGGTAATAATCTAATACACTGCCCTTTTGCTCAAGAGGTTTTATTCATAGGCGATAGTGAAAAGGCCAACAATATACTATTGGAAAAATCATTAAGGGTAGGGCAGACCAGTGAAGAAGAACTTTCTAAGGAATATTTCACCAATTTTGATATATTGGCTAGAGTACTCAGCTACATATATGGTTTAAAGAAGAGGGGTAGAATTGAATGTAAGTGTGGCAATTCCCAAATATATGTAGAATTATTTTCCGACAGGGTAGAATTGGAGTGCTTAAGTTGCCATAGCATAAAAATAATTTTTGCAGAAACAGAAGAGGACTTGAGTGTTTTAGAAAAAAAGGATAATATAATACTTGAAGAAGAAAAGATTTCATGTATCGATTCCATGAAAGAAAATAGGGATATTAAGAATAAGAGGAGGCTTTAAGATGTTAGTAACTGGAATAGAAATTTTACAGGATGCTCATAAGAACAACTATGCAGTAGGGGCTTTTAACGTCAACAATATGGAGATAGTTCAAGCTATAATAGAAGCAGCTGAAGAGCTCAACTCTCCTGTTATCCTTCAGGCTAGCCAAGGAGGATTAAAGTATGCAGGGGTTGAATATATTGCTGCTTTAGGAAAAGTAGCTGCAGAAAAGGCCAAGGTGCCAGTAGCATTACATCTAGACCATGGTACAGACTTCCAGCAAATTATGTTGTGTATCAGGCATGGCTTTTCTTCAGTTATGATAGATGGCTCCCAATATGAATTGGAAGAGAATATAGCCATAACCAAGAAGGTAGTAGAAATAGCCCATGCAGTAGGCATATCTGTAGAGGCAGAGTTAGGGAAAATTGGTGGAATTGAAGATGATATAGTAGTAGATGAAAGGGAAGCTACCTTTACAGATCCAATGGAAGCAAAATTATTTGTAGACAAGACCAAGGTAGACTACTTGGCTATAGCCGTTGGAACGGCCCACGGAGTATACAAGGGAGAACCAAAGCTAGACTTCGACAGGATAAAGGCCATAAAGGAAGCAGTAAATATTCCACTAGTACTACACGGTTCCAGTGGAGTACCTAACGATGCAATAGAAAAGGCGGTTAGTCTAGGAATAAATAAGATAAATATAGATACCGATTTAAGAATAGCCTTTACCGATGCAATTAAGGACTTCTTAAAGAAAGACCCAGACAACATAGACCCAAGGAAGATATTAGGCCCGGGTAAAGAGGCTATGAAGGAAGTTATAAAGGAGAAGATGAGGTTATTCGGCTCAGCTGGTAGAGCTTAAAGCTATAGATAATGGAATATAAGCATAAAAATAGGCCACCTTTGGTAGCCTTTAATACGAAGGGGTGATTTTTTGAAATTATTTATCGATACTGCTAATATTGATGAAATTAAGGAGATTAACCAGTGGGGAGCTATATGTGGAGTTACCACCAATCCATCACTAATAGCAAAGGAGGGAAGGGATCTTAAGGAGGTAATAGAGGAGATTGCCAATATAGTAGATGGACCTATTAGCGCAGAAGTCATCTCCCTAGATGTGGATGGAATGTTAAATGAGGCAAGGGAACTTGCAAAAATTCATCCTAATATAGTCGTAAAAATCCCAATGACCAAGGAAGGCCTAAAGGCGGTAAAGCTTTTATCTAAAGAAGGTATAAAGACCAATGTAACCTTAGTATTTTCAGCAAATCAAGCCTTACTGGCAGCAAGGGCAGGAGCTAGCTATGTAAGTCCATTTTTGGGTAGGTTAGACGATATAGGCAATGAAGGGATGAATATCATAGAGGATATAGTTAGGATATTCTATATCCATAATATTGATACGGAGATTATAGCAGCCAGCATAAGACATCCAATCCACGTAACCAAAGCAGCCGAAGCTGGCGCCCACATAGCTACAATACCATATGATGTATTTCTGCAGATGGTAAGCCATCCACTAACAGATATGGGCATCGAGAAATTTTTGAAGGACTGGGAAAGTTTAAACAATTGACAATTGACAGAGGATAATTGACAATTTTTTTAATGCAGAATTCACAACTGCCCATGCAGTTGTGAATTTTTATTTTTATTATCTTCCATTTTAGTCTATAATAGTTATAGAATTATTGCAGAAGGAGTGATAAATATGGATAGGGATTTGGCCTTATCTCTAGTAAGAGTTACAGAAATTGCTGCCCTGGTTTCTGCTAGGTACATGGGTAGGGGAGATAAGGAAAAGGCGGATCAGGCTGCGGTGGATGGGATGAGGGCAGCTTTTGACTTGGTTAATACTAAAGGACAGGTGGTAATTGGTGAAGGCGAATTGGACGAGGCACCTATGCTATATATTGGTGAAATCATCGGGAAGGGTATGGATGTGGAGGCGGATATTGCAGTAGATCCTCTAGATGGAACCAGCCTGGTGGCCAAGGGTTTACCCAATGCTATTTCAGTAATAGCCATGGCTCCTAAAGGATGCCTACTAAATGCGCCAGATACCTATATGAAGAAGATGGCTGTAGGGCCAAGGGCTAAAGGGAAGATTAACATAGAAGCAAGTATTGAAGAAAACCTTTACAATGTGGCTAAGGCCTTAAATAAGGAGATTTCCGATTTAACCGTAATTATCCAGGATAGGGAAAGGCACGATGAGCTTATACAGGAAGTAAGAAGGATAGGTGCCAGAATAAAACTATTTGGAGAAGGCGATGTGGCAGCAGCCATTGCTACGGCCTTTGAAGATACGGGTGTGGATATAATGATCAGTATCGGTGGGGCACCAGAAGGGGTAATTGCTGCTTCTGCCCTCAAATGTATGGGTGGAGATTTTCAAGGTAAACTCTATCCCATGAGTGAAGCTGAAAGGGAAAGATGCTATGAGCTAGGCTGGACTGATGAAAGATTAGAAAAAATCCTTACAATAGATGATTTAGCCAAAGGAGATGACATTTTCTTTGCAGCCACTGGCATTTCCGATGGAGAATTATTAAAGGGAGTAGTCTACTATGGAGACAAGTTGGCTAAGACCCATTCCATAGTTATGAGGTCTAAGACTGGAACCATAAGGTTTGTAGAAGCCCACCATAGATTGGATAAGAAGGATATATTAAAGGATATATTAAAAAAGCACCAATAAACAAATATATAAGCCATACTAATTGACATAAAAACCATCAATAGAATATACTATATAGTAAATAATGAGTATTGGGGGCCTTTTTATGGATAGAAATTTGACATTGAATTTGGTAAGAGTGACGGAGGCTGCAGCCTTGCAATCGGCCCGTTACCTTGGAAGGGGCGATAAGACCAAGGCAGATGAAGCAGCAGTCCGGGGCATGAGAAGGATGTTTGATACATTAACTATTGATGGTGTGGTAGTCATTGGTGAGGGAGAAATGGATGAAGCTCCTATGCTGTATATAGGGGAGCAGATTGGAAAGGCTGGAGAGGGCTGTTTAAAGGTGGATATTGCAGTAGACCCATTAGATGGAACTACTGCAGTTGCAAAGGGGCTGGCTGGTGCTATATCGGTAGTGGCAATTGCTCCAAGGGGGTGTTTGCTAAATGCTCCCGATATGTATATGGAGAAAATAGCAGTAGGACCTAAAGGGGTAGGTAGGGTTAGCCTGGATTATCCGGTGGAAACCAACTTAAAAAATCTGTCCGAGGCTTTAAATAAGGATATTTCCGATATAACCGTTACTATGTTGGATAGGCCTAGGCATAAGGGGCTAATCCAAAGGGTTAGGGAGGCAGGAGCAAGGATTAAACTATTTCAAGATGGCGATGTGGCTCAAGCCATTGCTACCTGTTTTGAGGATTCAGGGGTGGATATCCTAATTGGAATAGGAGGAGCCCCCGAAGGGGTTTTAGCTGCCGCTGCTTTAAAATGCTTAGGCGGTGAGATACAAGGAAGGCTTTATCCCACCAAGGAAGAGGAAAAGGAAAGATGCAGGGCTATGGGATTAAACCAACTAGATAGCATATTGACTATGGACCATATGGTAAAGGGAAATGAAATCATATTTGCTGCTACAGGGGTATCCAATGGAGAACTGCTAAAAGGAGTGGTCTATTACGAAAACAATAGGGCAAAAACCTATTCTGTTGTAATGAGAGGAGAAACTGGCACCATAAGGTTTATAGAGGCTATACATAGGTTAGATAAAAAGCCGGAGTATGCAAAGTAAATAAATTTGACTTCTAAAAATTATGATGATATTATATATTCTATAAATACCTATCTTCCGAGCATTTCTTAAAGTCATTCCAAGTTATTTGACTTTTTGATAAATACAGTCAGATTATAAACCGTTTTAGGAATCCCTATAGGGATTCCTAGTGGTACTTTTTAATATTTTGGAGGTGTAGTTTTGGATTCTAGTATATTGCAGGAAAAAAAATTGGAAGATCTCCGGGTTATTGCAAAAACCCTAGGGATTAAAAGCATTACTAAATACAGAAAACAAGAACTAATAGATCTCATTTTAGAAAACATTGAAGAGGATAAAAAAGAAGAAATTAGGGAAGAAAAAGAAGAAGTTCCGGAAATAACGGTATCTGAGGAAATCGATATCAAGGATATCGATATGGAGGAGTTACCTGAAAGGGTAACGGAAGAGCTAGAACAGATGGAAATTATCGATGGAGCTGAAGGGATACTTGAAATCCATCAAGATGGATACGGATTTTTAAGATCTGACAACTACTTATCGGGAGATAACGATATCTATGTATCCCCTTCACAAATAAGGAGATTTAAATTAAAAACGGGAGATAAGGTATTTGGAATAACTAGGCCTGCTAAATCAGGGGAAAAGTATAAAGCACTTTTATATGTTAAGAGTGTAAATGGTATGGAGCCGGAAACTTGCCTTGAAAGGCCAGATTTTGATAGCTTAACCCCAATTTATCCAAGAGAAAAGATTACCATGGAGACTACTCCAAACAATCTTTCTACGCGAATTATCGATCTTATTGCTCCTATTGGCAAAGGGCAGAGAGGGATGATTGTTTCTCCACCGAAAGCTGGAAAAACCACTCTATTAAAAGCCATTGCCAATGCCATTTCCGAAAATCATCCAGAAATAGAAATTATAGTTCTTTTAATAGATGAAAGGCCTGAAGAGGTTACCGACATGAAAAGGTCTGTAAAAGGGGATGTAGTTTATTCGACCTTCGATGAACTCCCCAATAACCATACTAAGGTAGCAGAAATAGTCCTTGAAAGGGCTAAAAGATTAGTTGAACATGGAAAGGATGTAGTCATTTTATTAGACAGTATAACCAGGCTAGCAAGAGCCTATAACCTTACCATACCTGCTACCGGTAGAACCCTATCAGGTGGACTAGATCCCGGTGCTTTACATAAACCTAAGAGATTCTTTGGAGCTGCTAGAAATTTAGAGGAAGGCGGCAGTTTAACCATTTTAGCCACCGCTTTGGTGGAGACAGGAAGTAGGATGGATGATGTTATATTCGAAGAATTTAAGGGTACAGGTAATATGGAGATCCATTTAGACAGAAGGCTTTCAGAAAAGAGGATATTCCCAGCCTTGGATATAAATAAATCCGGAACTAGGAGAGAAGACTTATTATTAAGCCAGAAGGAATTGGAGACCATCTGGTCTATTAGGAAGGCTTTAGGAAATGCATCGACCCAAGAGGTAACGGAAAGCTTGATTGAAAATTTAATGTCTACTAAGTCCAATGAAGAGTTTATAGAATTGATGAGAAAGAAAATATGGTTTTAGTTGAAAATTTCATAAGATTATGCTATAATTAATAGGTCAATTTATGAGAAAAATGTATTTTATATACTGGTAACAAAGAGAGGTGAAAATAATGAAAAAAGGAATACATCCAGAATATTATGAAGCTACAGTAAGATGTGCTTGTGGAAATACTTTTAAAACGGGATCAACTAAGGAAGAATTAAGAGTGGAAATCTGTTCAGATTGCCATCCATTCTTTACAGGACGTCAAAAATTCACAGAACGTGGCGGCCGTGTAGAAAAATTCAAGAAAAAATATGGTTTGGATTAATTCAAATTTAAAACCAAATAGGTTAGTTGCCTACCTAGCATCTAACCTTTATTTTTATTTAAAAAACCTTCGACAATTCACAGCATTTATTCAATTGGCAAAGGACAGTGTACAATTGACAATTACTGTGGTTAAGTTTTTGGGTATGTAGACAAAGAGTCAATTGACTGACTTTTTAGCCTACAATTAACTATAAACAATAGACCCTATAGAATGGCCCTAACAATTGTCAATTGTTCTTTGTCAATTGTCCATTGCTTAAAAATTGTGAATTGTGAATTGAAAAAGGGTGGTTTTCATTATGAGAATAAAAGATTTAAATAGAGCGCCCAAGCATATAACCACCATCGGTGGTCAGGCCCTGATAGAGGGGATTTTGATGCGAGGTCCAAAGGATTTAGCCATTGCTATAAGAAAGTCAGATGGAGAAATAATATTAAAAGAGGAAAAGTTAAATACTCTGGGTATGAGGCATAAATTTTTTAGACTTCCTCTCATAAGAGGAGTAGTGGGACTAATAGAATCTATGGCCTTTGGAATAAGGGCTTTGATGTATTCTGCTGAATTTTTTGAAGAGGGCCTTGAAGATGAGGAAGACAAAAATAAGGAAACCTTCTTCGATAGAATATTTAAGGATAAAAAAGAGGATGTAGAAATAGTATTTACCCTATTCATTTCCCTAGCCGTTGCAGTTCTGCTCTTTATACTACTTCCCAGCCTTATAACCAACTTTTTTAATAGGGGAGAGGCTAATCCCTTCCTATTAAACTTAATAGAAGGCTTTGTCCGAATCCTTGTATTTCTAGTCTATATAGTAGCGGTATCCAAAATGGAAGATGTAGGTAGGGTATTTAAATACCATGGTGCAGAACATAAGGCCATCCACTGTTATGAACATGGGGAAGAACTGACTGTGGAGAATATAAAGAAGTATCCAATATTACACCCAAGATGCGGAACCAGTTTCCTATTTATGGTCATGATAGTCAGTATTTTAGTGCTATCCTTTTTTGGATGGCCTAATCCTATAAAAAGGGTTTTGATAAGGCTAATCATGCTGCCATTAATAGCAGGCATATCCTATGAGATAAATAGGATAATCGGTAAAAGCAATTCAAGACTAGCCTATATAATATCCTATCCTGGACTGTTCATTCAAAAAATAGCAACGGTTAAGGAACCAGATGAAGAGCAAATAGAAGTGGCTATAGAGGCTTTAAAAGCAGTCCTTACAGGTAAAAAGGAAGAGGATTTATGGAGATAAACCAATTATTAAAAAAAGGGGTAGATCTAATTAAGGATAGGCCCTATACCAATCCAGTATTAGAGGCTACCCTTTTATTGAGCCAATTATTAAATGTGGATAGAATCTATATTTATACCCATGGCAGGGAAAAGGTTGAAGGGGCCATTGTGGAAAAGTTCCTAGAACTTATGGAGATGAGAAAAGAAGGCTATCCCCTCCAATACATCATAAAGAAGAAGGAATTCATGGGTTTAGAATTCTATGTGGAAGAAGGGGTTTTAATCCCCAGATCTGATACGGAAATACTGGTGGAATACCTTTTAGATTATATAGATAAAAAGTATAAAGATACGGCCATAAAGCTTTTAGATTTAGGCATTGGAAGTGGAGCCATAGCCTTAAGTGTTGCTTATTATAGAAAAAATGTTACCGTCTATGGGGTGGATATATACGACACCCCCCTTAAGGTGGCTAACATAAATAAAGAAAGATTCAAATTGGATAATGTCCATCTATTTAAAGGCGACCTATTTGACGGGATAGAGGGAATAGAGGGAATAGAGGAAGAATTCCATATAATAGCCTCCAATCCTCCCTATATACCCAAAGAGGATATAGATAAGCTTCAGGAAGAAGTAAAAGACTATGAACCTAGGGAAGCTTTAGATGGAGGAGAGGATGGTTTAGAATTCTATAGGAGGATAATCCCCCAAAGCAAGAAATATTTGACCCATGAGGGATTATTGATATTTGAAATTGGTTATGACCAAGGACAAGAGCTAAGGGATATGCTATTAGAAGAAGGTTTTAAGAATATAGAAATATTAAAGGACCTGCAGGGACTAGATAGGGTAGTTTTAGGGGTATATGAAAAGGAGCTGAAAGAATGAGTTCTTTGATTAAATTATTCCTTTCCTTTTTTAAAATAGGCTTATTTAGTTTCGGGGGAGGCTATGCCATGCTGCCCCTCATAAAGAAGGAGATAATAGAGGTTCATGGCTGGCTTACCAATGCTGAATTTATAGATATTATAGCCATATCGGAGATGACTCCCGGGCCCATTGCCATAAATTCGGCAACCTTCTTAGGATATAGGATATCGGGTATCTTAGGTTCTGTAGTATCTACCATTGCAGTAGTTTTGCCTTCCTTCATAATAATGAGTCTGATATTTCATTTTGTAAACAAGTTTAAAGACTCCCCCTATTCCGACTGGTTTTTTAGGGGTATTAGACCCATAGTGTTAGGCCTTATAGCTTCTGCAGCTGTTTCCGTAGCTATGGATGCCTTCGTAGATATAAAGTCGGTATTAATAACCCTAGGCATATTCTATATAGTAACCTTCAAAAGACTCAACCCAATAATCGCTATCATTATTGCAGGAATAACGGGAGTAATTTTCTATTAAGGTAGGTGGAATATATGCTTTTTAATATGTTCATTACCTTTTTTAAGGTAGGGGCCTTTACCATTGGGGGAGGCTACGCTATGATACCCATAATCCAAAGGGAAATAGTGGAAAAGAAAAAATGGATAGAAGAGGATGAGTTTTTAGATGCCATTGCTGTGTCCCAAGGTTCACCAGGGCCAGTTGCAGTTAATCTAAGCATACTGGTTGGATATAGGCTGAAGGGTTTAAAGGGGGCATTAACCTGCTGCTTGGGAACTATTTTGCCATCCTTTTTAATAATACTTCTAATTGCAACGGTATTTTTTCAGTTTAGGAACAATCCTATTGTAGAAAGGGTCTTCATAGGAATAAGGCCGGCAGTAGTGGCCTTAATTGCCTCTGCTGTATACCAATTGGCTAAGAAATCTAAATTCGACTATAATAAATACATTATATCCATAGCGGCCCTTTTAATTTTGGTGTTTTTTAATATTAGTCCTATCTATTTGATTTTGATAGGAGGAATAGGCTCAATACTGTATTATAAGGGAAAGGATAAAAGCAGTAAGGATTAGATTAGTAGGCTGAGTCCACTATAAGATTGGATTTTTAACTATAGGTCATGGTATAATATATATGAAAGAATTTATACCTTATTATATTTATAGAGAATTGTAGCAATTTGTCTAAACAGCATGTTTGGAAAGGAGGTAAAGTATGCTAGAGAAATTATCCTTTATAGATAAAAAGTATGAAGAGTTGAGTAAGAAGATAATAGATCCCGAAGTTATGAGCAATATGGAAGAGTGGCAGAAGTTGGTGAAGGAACATGCGGAAATAGAGCCTATTGTAAATAAATATAGGGAATATACAAAAGCCCAAGAGACCTTGGAAGAGGATAAGGAGCTTCTGGAAGAAAAACTAGATGACGAGATGAGAGAACTGCTAAAGGAAGAGATTGCAGAATATGAGGAAAAGATTGCTAAACTGGAAGAGGAATTAAGATTACTCCTTATTCCAAAGGATCCTAACGATCATAAGAATGTAATAGTTGAAATAAGAGCTGGCGCTGGTGGAGATGAAGCAGGATTATTTGCAGGGGATTTATTTAGGATGTATAGCATGTACGCCGAAAGAAAAGGATGGAAGACGGAACTTATGAGCGCCAATGAACAGGGTGTTGGAGGCTTTAAAGAAGTAATATTCATGATCAAGGGTAAGGGTGCTTATAGTAGATTAAAATATGAATCGGGAGTTCATAGGGTGCAAAGGGTGCCTACTACTGAATCTAGTGGTAGAATCCACACCTCAACTGCCACCGTTGCAGTACTGCCAGAAGCGGAGGATATAGATATCGAGATAAATCCAAACGATATTAGGATAGATGTGTTCCGTTCCTCTGGAAATGGTGGCCAAAGTGTTAATACTACCGACTCAGCTGTTAGGATTACCCATCTTTCAACGGGTATGGTAGTATCCTGCCAGGATGAAAAATCCCAACATAAGAATAGGGAAAAGGCCATGAAGATATTAAAATCCAGATTATACGACAAGATGATGAGGGAACAACACGCTGAAATAGCGGAAGAAAGACGTTCCCAGGTTGGCACTGGAGATAGGTCTGAAAGGATTAGAACCTATAATTTCCCTCAAGGAAGGATTACTGACCATAGGATAAATATGACCATCTATAAGTTAGAAGATTTCTTAGATGGGGATATAGATGAGATGATTGATAGCCTTATAACTTCATACCAGGCAGAAAAATTAAAAGAAGTTGGTTAATAGACTCGGATAGAAAACTCTATCCGAGTTTTCTATGCTATAATATATGAAAAGAAATGGGACTAAAGGGGGAAGCAATAAATGAAATTTCAATTCGATCCCTTAAGCTATCACTACCCTTCCAGAAGGAATGTAATCTATGGTAAAAAGGGTATGGTGGTTACAGGAAATCCACTGGCAGCCAATGCTGGCTTAGAGATACTAAAGAAAGGTGGCAATGCCATAGATGCAGCCATAGCTACTGCGGCAGCCTTAACGGTAGTAGAGCCGACGGCTAATGGAATAGGAGGAGATGCCTTTGCCATAGTTTGGGCTAATGGGAAACTGCATGGATTAAATGCAAGCGGACCTTCTCCTAAGAAGATAAGCATCCAAGCCCTAAAAGACCGGGGATTAGATGAAATCCCTACAACGGGAGTAATACCTGTAAATGTTCCAGGAGCTCCTGCAGCTTGGGCTGAATTATGGAAGAAATTCGGTTCCTCTTTGGATTTCAAGGAGTTATTAGAGCCTGCCATTGCCTATGCAAAGGAAGGTTTCATAATTCAGCCTGGTGTAGGAAGCGTATGGGCAAGCTCTTTCCGTAAATATTCCAAAGCCTTAGAAAAGGATAAGTCCATCCAGGGTTGGTTCGACACCTTTGCACCCGAGGGAAGGTGTATGAAGGCAGGGGATTTACTCCGCCTAGAGGACCATGGAAATACGCTAGAGGAAATTGGAGAAACTCAAGCTGAAAGCTTTTATAGGGGAGATTTGGCTGAGAAAATTGCTAATTACTTCAAAGAACATGATGGATTTCTAGAGCTATCCGATTTAGAAGAATACCAGCCAGAATGGGTAGAGCCAATATCCACCGACTACAAGGGCTATGATGTTTACGAGTTGCCACCTAATGGCCATGGTATTACCGTTCTTATGGCATTAAATATATTAAAGGAATTAGATTTAGGAGATATGAATTCCTTTAATAGCACCCACTATCAGATAGAGGCCCTAAAACTAGCCTTTACAGATGTTAAAAGATATGTATCCGATCCAAAGACCATGAGGATTAGTGTAGAAGAGCTATTATCCATGGATTACGCCAAGGAAAGGGCAAAACTTATTAAGGATGAAGCCATCATGCCAGAAGCAGGAAAGCCGACTCAAAGCGGTACGGTATATCTTGCTACAGCCGACCAATATGGGAATATGGTCTCCTTTATCCAGAGCAATTACATGGGATTTGGTTCAGGGGTAGTCATTCCAGGAACGGGAATTGCTATGCACAATAGGGCTTGTAATTTCAACCTAGATCCAGAATCGGAAAACTGTCTGGCAGGTGGCAAAAAATCCTACCATACCATTATTCCAGGCTTCTTAATGAAGGATGGGAAGCCTGTAGGCCCCTTTGGAGTAATGGGAGGCTTTATGCAGCCTCAAGGCCATCTACAGGTTTTGATAAATACCATAGAATACAAGCTAAACCCACAGGATGCCCTAGATAGGCCTCGTTGGCAGTGGACTGGAGATAAGACCATAGAGATTGAACAGTTCTTCGACAATAACTTGGCTTTACAGCTGAAAAGGTCAGGCCATGATATTGTGGTTAAGGCGGACAGCACCGGCTTTGGTAGAGGAGAGATTATCTGGAGAGACGATAATGGAATTCTTTGCGGTGCTTGTGAGCCTAGAACCGATGGCTATGTAGCCGTA
>JAAYEU010000089.1 GCA_012728595.1 Tissierellia bacterium | reverse complement strand
GCCAAGGCGAGGGTCGCGGGTTCGAATCCCGTCTTCCGCTCCATCAAGGTTTATGAAACTCAGAAACAAAAGGTTTCTGAGTTATTATAAATTTAACAATTGTAATTTTTAACGTATGCGGGTGTAGCTCAGTGGTAGAGCCCCAGCCTTCCAAGCTGGTTGCGAGGGTTCGATTCCCTTCACCCGCTCCATTTATCTGGCGGCATAGCCAAGTGGTAAGGCAGAGGTCTGCAAAACCTTTATTCCCCGGTTCGAATCCGGGTGCCGCCTCCAATAAGTTAATACTTGTACCTATAGCTCAACGGGATAGAGTGCCTGACTACGAATCAGGAGGTTGGGGGTTCGAGTCCTCCTAGGTACACCAAACAACCCATGTAATCATTATGATGCATGGGTTTTATTTTTAGCTCTATTTAATTTATTAAAAATAAAGGAATTAAGAGAGTTTTGTCGAAATAATATATAGTTCTGTAATTCGATATTTTTGGAGGTTAATAATGAAGGAAATTATATGTTTTAGTCCCGTTGATTCTGATAGAATAGTACTACCTATTCAATATAACCATATTATCCAAGCCATGATATATAGCATATTAGATGATGAATTGGCCCATTTTCTACATGAAAAGGGATTCCAAACTGAAAAGAGGACATTTAAGATGTTTACCTTTTCTAGACTAAAAGGAAGATATATACTTAATAAAAACGATGGTTTAATCATATTCGATGGCCCTATAAAGCTTACCATCTCATCCCACTATGAGGAGTTTACTGATTCCATAGGAAATGGTTTTTTAAAACGTCAGAGAGTCAGATTGGGAAATAACAATTTAGAAGTGAAAGAATTGGCAGTTGAAAAGGAGATAGTAAATAGTGAAGAAATAAAGGTATATACCCTTTCTCCAATTGTCGTATATAGCACGCTATTTAGGGAGGATGGAAGGAAATTTACCTATTACTTTAATCCAAAAGAAAATGATTTTTCTCAGATTATATCCAATAATCTTAAGAATAAATATAGGGCTTTTTACTTGAAGGAGCCTCCGAAAGAGGAAGTAGAAATCAAACCTATAGGTCATACAAAGTTATCCGTTGTAAATTACAAAGGATTTATTATAAAAGGATATAGCGGGAAATTTCTACTTAAAGGGAATCCTCTTCTTCTCCAATTAGGAGTGAATACAGGACTGGGTAGTAAGAATAGCCAGGGATTTGGGTGTGTAAAATTATTATAAAGTCAATTTTATCTAAATTTCAGGGCTTTATCACACTTGAAAAGGTTGATAGATAATATGTTGAATATCCAAACCATCACTTACCAAATAAAATTTTTAGATGATTTAACCTTTAGGGAAGAGCCAGAAATTGCTTTTTATAAGACCATATTCAATAGGTTAAAAAATATATTATGTATTAACATAAAAGAAGAGTGTATAAGCTGTAGCTATAATAAAAAGTGTTTATACAGCTATTTGACTGCTGCAGATTTTCTATACATTGAAAATCTGCCTGTTAAAGTTCATAGGCCTTTATTTTCTAAAAGATTAATGAAAGCTGGTGATATACTAGATTTGAAATTTACTATTCTTGGAGATGCTATTAAACATGTTGATTTTATTGACTTTATATTAAAGGAATTCGAAGCAAGAGGCCTTTATAGGGAAAATTATAGATTCATGGTCATAAATAGAACCATAGGACAACTCTATATAACCAGAGGGGATGGAGAAATAACTGGTCTTAAAATAATAACACCAATAGACGTAAAAGAAAATATTTTTATTAGGGAAAAGGAAAAATTGGACATTTTAAATAGGCTCTATAATATGACGGATAATCCAATCGACAAGATAGATATAAGCTACCTATTTGATGGGGTAAAATTTAAAGTACACAATCCATTACGTATAGGAAGGAATAGGATAATACAAGAGGGCTATATAGGCCAGATAAAATTTAACAAACCAATAAAAGAGACTCATATGCTTGATATCATAAGTATTATAGGTGCAGGAAGATATTACGCCATAGGAGGAGGGGCAATAGAAGTTTATAGAGCTTAAATTTTAATGGTTCAAAAAATTATATTGCACTTGTGAAAAGGGCAGTTTAATGAGATTTAATTCACGAGTGCTTTATTATATAGAAAAAAATATATATTTTAAAACGGTTAAAGAAGTTTATGGATCCAGTACAATATTAGTTAAACCT
>JAAYEU010000088.1 GCA_012728595.1 Tissierellia bacterium | reverse complement strand
TTTCACTATCCTTAGTTGGTATTGGAACTATAATAGGATATAAATCGAAAAACTTCAATCAAAATTTGACCATATCCAGTTTAGTCTCCTATGGAATAGTTTTTCTGTCACCTATATACTATCCAATAGATAATATGAATGTAGTATTGAGAATTATATCCTATTTATTCCCCAGCACCTATGCAGCAAATATAATTAGGGCTTTGATTTTAGATTCATCCAGTATATCTAATAAAGAAATATTGTTCAACTTATCGGTTTTGCTTTTGTTTTCCATATTATCCTTCTTTATTCTTTCTAAGGTATTCAAGTGGTTTTTGGAGTGATAAATACCTATGGATTAATTAATCCATAGGTATTTCTATATAAAAGGACACTCCTACTTCTTCATTTTCAGCCCAGATTTTTCCTCCATGCAAAGATATAATTCTCTGTACAATAGCCAATCCAAGACCAAATTCTCCCTTATAGCCCTTGTTAAACTTGATAAAGAGGGAATCTAAAGTTTCTGCCTCGATACTAGGCCCATTATTCCAAAATCTAAGCAGCACCTTATCGTTTATATTCTTTAAGGATATGGATATTGAGTTTTTAGCATATCTAATCTGATTATCCAATAGATTTTCTATAACCACCCTCCATTGTTCTACATCCCCTTTGATATCCCTTGGGGGAAGTTCTAGTTTCCAATCTATATCGGTTCTACTCCAAGAAAGCCTATCTATTACATCCCTTATTAACTCATCTAAGGGAAAAATTTCATAAGGGATATCATGGGTATTTAGATAATCTAATTTGGTGATATAGAGTAAATTCTTTATGCGTTTTTCCAATCTTTCCGCTTCCTCATCTATTACCTTTACGGAACAATCCAAATCGCCTTTTGGATAGATTCCATCCCTAATGGCTTGGGAAAAACTACGGATAACCATTACTGGAGTCTTTAATTCATGGGATACATGTTGCAAAAAGGATTGCTGCATTTCCTGCTGATAGATTAATTGCTTTCTAAGCTGTTCTATGGATTCCCCTAATTTCCCTATTTCATCCTGCCTATCCAATTCCACCGGCTCTTCCCATTCATTATTTGCAAGTTTTTCTACCCGCTTTTCTAGGCTTACCAAGGGGCTGGATAGGTGCCTAGCAAGCAATATGGCAGGAATCCAGCTAAAGATAAACACTAGGAACATGGCAAAGGCTAACTTCCTAAATAGGGTTTGAACTAAATCCTCCCTATAGGAGTCCCACATGTAGGAAACTAAGTAGGCATCCTGGTTTAAAGCCTTGCCTTTGGTAATTACATAGAATATCTTTTCTGCCCCCACCTTTCCACTATACCTTTCGCTATTGTTCCTTTGGGTTAAGGCCTGATTTTTTACTTCATTTAGGAAATCCAATGGGAAGGCAGAAGTGAAGATTATTGGGCTATCCTCATATATGATAAAGTGGTTGACTGTTCGTATATTTTCCAAAGTCTGCCTTGATTTTTCAGGTCCCTGGGACTCCAACAAATCCCTTATGGAACGTAAGTCGTATTGGTTGAATAAAAGGGTTTGGGCCGATTCAATGGTTACATATATTTCATTGGTGAAAAAATCTCTTAAAGTCAATGGCAATATCAAGGATAATATTAAGGATATGCCCAAAGTGATGGCAGCAAAAACTACCCAAATTTGAATTGAAAGAGGCCAATTCTTCATCCTATTTGTCATTTTCTATCATCCTATACCCATATCCGTATATGGTTTCTATTCTTAAATCCGGCATC
Organism: Tissierellia bacterium; assembly: GCA_012728595.1. GTDB lineage: Bacteria > Bacillota > Clostridia > Tissierellales > Tepidimicrobiaceae > Tepidimicrobium. The sequence goes on along the minus strand of JAAYEU010000088.1, from coordinate 26,251 downwards.
TTCTTTCTGAGCCTACGCACCAAATCATCTACCACCCTGTCGGTACCAAAGTAGTTGGCTCCCCAAATGGCTTCTAAAATCTGTTCGCGAGAGAGGGCAATACCTTGATTCTTTGCAAAATAGAGCAACAGATCGAATTCCTTTGAAGTTAAATCTATTAAGCTGTTCTGGGATTTAACCCTTCTAGACCTTTCCTCTATTGTATAGGGAGGAATATCTAATACTTCATTGTTAACGCCATAGACTCGCTCCAATAGATTTCTAGTCCTTATAACCAACTCTCTAGGAAGGAAGGGTTTGGCCAAGTAATCGTCGCTCCCCAATTCCAATCCTAAAACCCTATCGATGTCGGCATCCCTAGCGGAAATAAATATTACTGGTACCTTTGGAGAGGTTAGTTTAATCTCCTTAATAAGCTGGTAGCCGTCTATATCTGGTAGCATTATATCTAAAATCCATAGATCTGGGGGATTTATAATAGCATCTTTGGCATCCTTCCCTGTTAAAAAGGAAGTTACCTGCCAACCCTCCTTTTCCAGATAGGTGGTTAATACCAAGTTTAAATTTTCATCATCTTCTACTAAATATATCCTAAAGCCCACATATATCCTCTCCTTAAGGGAATGATTAAACACCCTTTAAAGTTATTATATCAAAAAATAGTATTCTAATTTCTAATTCCTATCTTTATATAATATATAAAATATATGTTATAGATATAAAATAATTATGGGAAATTGTGAGAAAAAAGAAAAATATTTTTACAACAAAAACATAATCTAGCTATATTTTTTTTACATTTATGGATTAATCTAAATATAGGATTTCTTAGAAGGAGGTCGGTAAAATGGATGATGAAAGAAGAGATTTCGATCAGATGATGGAGATAATAGAGGGTATCGATGCAGTAGTGGAGGATGTGGAAGAAGAAGAGGAAGAAGAGAAAAGAATAGATATAAGTGTTGATAAAAATAAAGATAAGAGGAAAAGAAGAAAAAAGATCTTATCCTATGTAGCTGTTGCTTTGATATCATCCATTATTGGTGGATTAATATCCCCCTATATTGCTATAAAGTATCTATATGCTGATATGCTGCCATCATTGGAAGAAGAAGCTAATAGCTATAAGGACAATGTAATATACAATGTAGATGGTGGCAGCATAAACGCTATTTCTTTGGCAGCCAAAAAGGCCATGGGCAGTGTAGTAGGTATTACCACCAAGGCAGTACAGAACTTTGGTTTTTTCTCCCAAGAGGTAGATGGGGTAGGTTCTGGTGTGATAGTAGATGAAAATGGTTATATCCTTACTAATTCCCATGTGGTGGGAGACGGAAAGGTCAAGGAAATAATGGTATTGCTTGAAAATGGAGATAAATTACCAGGCAAGGTGTTATGGAACGATAGTGCCACAGATTTAGCCATAGTAAAGATAGAGGCAACAAACCTTCCAGTAGCCACTCTAGGGGACTCAGATAAATTGGAGGTAGGAGAAATTGCCATTGCCATTGGCAATCCTTTAGGCATGGAATTTCAAAGGACTGTAACCTCAGGGATCATATCTGGCCTTCATAGGTCCATCCAGGTAGATCAATATAATATCATTGAGGATTTAATCCAGACGGATGCATCAATTAATGAAGGCAATAGTGGAGGACCATTGTTAAACAGTAGAGGAGAAGTAATAGGGATAAACACAGCTAAGATAAAGACGGCAGAAGGCTTGGGATTTGCCATTCCCATAAATACCGTAAAACCAATAATAGAACAGGTGGTAAAGGAGGGTAGCTATAAAACTGTATTCGTTGGAATAACGGGAGTAGAGGTAGAACTATATGAAAGGCGATTGGGAGTAGAACTTTCAGTGGATGAGGGAGTAATAATACTAGAAGTAGTTCCAAATTCTCCTGCAGATAAGGCCGATTTAAGGGCTGGAGATGTCATAAGAAAAATCGATGATCAGGAGATAAAAAACATGAATCAATTGAAAAAATCCCTCTACAGATATAAGAAGGGGGATAGAGCAACCTTGACTATAGTTAGAAATGGTCAGGAAGAACAACTAGAAATAGAGTTTAGTGAATTGAGATAGGAATGCTTAGGATGATGGGACGGTTTATCCGTCCTTTTATATTTTTAGATAAACTTTGGGATATATAAGTTTTTCCTTAGCTAATTGAACCTACAATCTTCCAATGATACAATTGAATTAAGAATATTATGGGTAGATTCTATGGAGGTGATTTAATGTTTAATCCTCAGGACTATGCTTATCAAATAGAGGTAACGGTAAAGGCTACTTTTAAATGTGACAAATATGGCCTTGGTGGAATAGCAGATGCAAACTTCATCAAAAGGGACCCTTTCATCGCCATTGCTTTCGTATTGGGCAATTTTTATAACAGGGCAGATGCTACTTTTAAGGAGAAGATAGATGATTTTATTGGCAAATACTATATAGAGATGGGTAAAAGCATGGAAGAGATGGGGGAGGAAAAGGTTAAAAGCTTGGTAAAAGACTTCCACCAAATAGTATCCACCATTTAAAAATTAGGTTAAAGGAGCATGTGTAGATGGAGTATAGAGATTTAATAATAGCTAAAATCCAAAATATAAAGGAAGAATTAATCGATTTAAGCAATAAAATTCATGGAAATCCAGAATTAGCTTTCCAGGAGTTCAAAGCAGTTGATAATATAAGCCAGCTATTGGAAAAGCATGGTTTTACGGTAAAAAAGGGAATAGGGGGCCTTGAGACTGCCTTTAAGGCTGAATATAGCTGTAAATATGACGGCCCTACAGTTGCCTTTATAGCAGAATACGATGCCCTACCAGAAATAGGCCATGGTTGTGGCCATAACTTAATAGCTGCTATGGCAGTAGGGGCTGCTATAGGTTTAAAAGAGGTGGCAGAATATTTATATGGTAGAATAGTAGTATTGGGAACTCCGGCAGAGGAAGGTGGCGGTGGAAAGATTATAATGTTAGAAAAGGGGTGTTTTGATGATATAGACTATGCTTTAATGATGCATCCCTGTGTAAACAACTTAATCTGCCGGGGAGGGCTAGCAACTAGGAATATAAAGGTAGAATACCATGGCAAGTCCGTCCATTCTTCCTTTCCAGAAGGGGGAATCAACGCCTTACAAGCCGTAATCCAAACCTTTAATCTGATAGACCAATTTAGGCCTTTATTTCCTTTAAAGACCAATATAAACGGAATTATAACCCATGGTGGAAGGGCTCCTAATATAATTCCCGATTATGCTGCTTGCGAGTTTTCAGTTAGGGCAGATACGGTAAGGGATTTGAATAAGGTGGTAGGCTATCTTGAGCATATAGTGGAAACGGTGGAAAAGCTAATAGGGGTTAAGGGAAAAGTTAGAAAAGGTCTAATGTATGCTGAAAGGTATCCAAACAGGGTCATGGATGAAAGATTGAAGGAGAATATCGCCCAATTTGGTATAAAGATGGAATACCCAGATCCAGCCATGAAATATGGAGGGTCAGACATAGGGAATGTAAGCCTTAAAATTCCATCCATCCATTCCTATATTAAAATTGCTGACAAGGGGGTCAATGTTCATTCTATAGAATTTGCAAGGGCAGCCAATAGCCCTAGGGCCCATGAACAGATGATAAAAGCGGCCAAGGCCATGGCCTTAACTGGATATGATATACTGACCGATGAAAACTTAAGGAGGAAAATAGAGGAGGAGTTTAATAGCACCGTTCCCAAATATAGCGAGGAGGAATTAAAATAATAAGAATATAAGCAGGGAGGTATCATACCAAGATGCCTCCCTAATCCTTATACCTATCTATTTTTTAACTGTACCAGCTTATTAAATAGTTTTTCATTTTGCCTAATCATATTCTCATTACCTAGTACGCAGAGGTAATCCTTTTTCATGGCTTCATCTATTAAGGGTACAAAGGCTTTTATATCTTCTAGTTTAGTACTTAAAACTTCATCCCTGGTCTTTTGAACATCCTCTTGGGTTAGACCAGATATATATCTATTGGTTGCAATTTGGCCTCTCATATGGGGAGTGGTTGCTGGGTCCAATTGGCTTATGGTTCCTATTATATAGCTAGTTAACTCCCCTTCATTCATATCTAAACTATCGATATAATTAGCCATTCCATCGTAAACGTCAATGGTCCTATCTAAATTAGGATCTCTATAGGAGTAGGTTACAATATGTCCCGTTCTATCCAGTAATATTCCAGCACCGTAGGCTCCACCTTGGGCCCTAATCTTATTGTGCAGATAATCCCTACTCAATATGGTAGTTAAAACTTTCATACTGCCCTTATAATCGAATCCTAGTTTTCTAAAATTATATCCCTTTGAAACGTATTGGACATTGGCTGAGGATAAAATACCTTCGTTTAACTTTTCTTCTGTAAAGGAGTATTTAACTGGTTCAAACTCCTCCTTATTTAGATTTTCCGTTACTATATTTAGGCTGGATTTTACCCTCTTAAAATCTTCCTCATCCCCTGTAAAGCTTACGATTAAATTGTTTATGTTAAATACCTTTTTATAGACCCTATTTAAGTTGGTTAGAATCTTTTGGCTATCCTTATCGAAGTTTTCAACTATGTCGGACAGGAGCCAATAGAAGTCCAGGCCTTTCAATCTTTCTATATATCTTTTTGAAGGTGAAAAATAGGAGCTAACCCTGCTGGCTGCTACAGAATGTCCTGCATCGAATATGGTCATCTCTATTCGAGATTTCATCTCTTGGAACAATTCCTTAATCCGTTTTTTATCTTCAATCTTGGACTGGGTGATTAGTTCTGAAATAAGCTCCATCATCTTAAGTATATTATCACCTATAGCCTTTCCTTTCACTATCAGCTTAGGATGGTATAGATGGTCGTTATCCTTTAGGTCGTAACAGCTAGCATCGAAGTTTATACCGCCAGTATGGATGAATATTTCATTGGATAATTCTGAGTAAGACCTTTTTTCAGTATCAATCCTACCCAATAGTCCTATTAGTAGATTGATATAGGGGATTAACTCCTCTTCCACCATGCTTGTATCGAAATAAAGGTCTACATAGGCTATATTGCTAGTAAATATATTGTGATTTAATATGGTGAAATTGTTCTCCCTTACTACCTCCTGAGGAATGACCTGAGCTTTTGGTTCTACATCTTTTAATGAAAGTTTGGGTATGGTAGCCTTGGCTTCCTCTGAATCATCGGTTTCCTGCATTTCCTTTAACTTCTTATTCTTTTCAATTAGCTCTTTTATCTCCTCTTTACTTAAGGATTTTTTATATTCCTCTAGCTTTTCTTGTATTGCCTTCTGTTTTTTAGCCCCTAATCCCTTCTTAGGCTCGATAATTACCATGGAGCTATGGGGATTGTCTATTATCCTTTCCTTGATGAAGTTTTCAAAGTATCCAGTATCCATATTGGATTTAAGCTTATTCAAGGTCTTATCAAATTGTAGATGGGCTAGGGGGTCTCCATCATACAGCCAACTATCTAGGGATAACATATTATAAACGATTCCCTTAGTTGGGAATCTGGATGCTTCCCTAAGGTCGTATTCTACAATATTTATGCTGGCCTCTATTAGGTCTTTATCTATTCCGTTTTCAACTAGCCTGTTTAAGCTTTCAAATATTATCCTTTCAAACTCTTCCTTCTTGTCTGTAGAAGTATTTTTGACAACTATACCAAAACTAGGCTGTAGACCGCCAGAACTTGTTGGGAAAATATCTTCCCCTATGCCTGCCTCCAATAGGGCTTTTTTAATTGGAGCAGCTTCCAAGCCTACTAATAATTGGCTTATTATACTGGTCATAAGATAAGTTTCTGGGTCGGTATTTTTGCCTAATACGAAGTTTAGACTTAGGTAGCTGCGGTTTTCATCGCTCTCTTCACTGGAAATGGGATAGTAGTCCACTACTTCCTTCCTTGAACTGAAAGGCTCTTGAAGTTTGATAGTGGAATCTATTTGAGCCTTATCAAAATAGGATAGATAGTTTTCATCTATATGCCTTAATTGTTTTTCAATATCTCCATTACCATATAGGAATATATAGCTATTAGATGGGTGGTAGAATTTTCTATGGAAGTCTAAAAAATCTTCATAACTCAGTTTAGGGATTACATCTGGATTTCCGCCAGAGGAATATCTATAACAGCTGTCTGGGTATAGGGATTTACCAATAGCCTCTCCTAATATCCTCTCTGGGGAAGAATAGGCTCCCAGCATCTCGTTATATACTACCCCTTGATATCTGATACTCTCCCCTTCATTGAATATTTCATAATGCCAGCCTTCCTGCATGAATATTTCAGGTATTTCATATATCTTAGGATAGAATACCGCATCTAAGTAGACATCCATTAAGTTGAAGAAATCCTTTTCGTTTCTGCTGGCTATGGGATAAAGGGTTTTGTCGCTAAAGGTCATAGCATTTAAGAAGGTCTGCAAAGAACCTTTTATCATATCCATAAAGGGTTCTTTTGTAGTGTATTTTCTGGAACCGGATAGGACACAGTGTTCTATAATATGGGGGACTCCCGTGCTATCCGATGGAGGGGTTCTAAATCCTATAGAAAACACCTTATTATCATCATCGTTTTCTAAATGTAGTAGTCTTGCTCCCGTTTTTTCATGGGTGAATATCCTTGCTATGGATTGGATTTCTTTAATTTCACTTTCCTTAATCAATTTAAATCCATGATGGCTACTGCCCAATTTAAACATATTTTCCTCCTTTCAGCCTTTCAAAGTCCAAAATTTTTCCATATAAGTTTAAAATACCATTAATGAATAGTTTAATCAACTTTAGTATACTATATTTTTCTAATTTTATCCTATAAAAGTTCCAAGCCCCTTTAGTTTAATAGGGGTCTTACTCCATCAAACTATGTTATAATGGTATGTAAATATTAGACTAGGAGTATTAAGTTGGATATCTATGAAGGCTTGAAAAATATATTTGGATATGATGAATTTAAAAAAGGTCAAAGGCTTTTAATAGAAGAAACTCTAAAGGGAAGGGATGTATTAGGAGTAATGCCTACCGGAGGAGGTAAGTCTCTCTGCTATCAATTGCCTGCAGTACTGATGAAGGGGATAACAATAGTTATCTCGCCTTTAATCTCTCTTATGAAGGATCAAGTGGATTCATTGGTGGATGTTGGCATACCCGCAACCTTTATTAACAGTACCCTTAGCCATAAGGAATTTGCTACTAGACTACAGAGTATAAAGGCAAATCGATATAAGATATTATATATAGCACCGGAAAGGTTAAATACCTTCTCCTTTTTAAATCTGGCTAAAAAATTGCCCATCTCCATGGTTGCTGTAGACGAGGCCCATTGTATAAGCCAATGGGGTCACGATTTTAGGCCTAGCTATTTGGAAATTCCAAAGTTCATCAATTCCTTAGATAAAAGGCCAATAGTTTCAGCCTATACGGCCACTGCCACTAGGGAGATAGTAGAAGAGATTCGAACCCTATTGGGATTAAAAGATCCTTTAATATCTATAACAGGCTTTGATAGGCCTAATCTATTCTACCAGGTAGTTAAGCCAAGGGATAAATTTGAATATTTAATGGATTATCTAAAAAACAATTTCCAGGAGGATTCGGGGATAATCTACTGTGCTACTAGAAAGACTGTAGAGTCTTTAACGAAAAAGCTAATAGAAAGGGGAATGTCGGCTGTAGGCTACCATGGAGGTATGGATTCTAATATTAGACAGAAAAATCAAGACGATTTCATATATGATAGGGTGAGGTTAATCGTTGCTACCAATGCCTTTGGACTTGGCATAGACAAGCCGGATATTAGATTTGTAATCCACTATAATATGCCTAAGAATATGGAGGCCTATTATCAAGAGGCAGGAAGGGCTGGCAGAGATGGAGAGCCCAGCGACTGTATACTCCTCTATTCCCCAGGAGATATAGTTAAACAGAAGTATTTAATCCAAAGTAGCACCTTTTCAAAGGAAAGGGAGACCATGCTTTACAGAAATCTTCAGTATCTAGTAGATTATTGTAATACTAACCAATGTCTGCGAAACAGCATATTAAGCTATTTTGGAGAGGAGATAGAAGTTGAAAGCTGTAATAATTGTGGTAACTGCTTAAGCCAATCGGAGATGGTGGATATTACCATAGAAGCCCAGAAGATCCTTTCCTGTATATATAGGGTAAGGGAAAGGTATGGCGTGACCATGATAAGTCAAATACTAAGGGGGTCTAAGAGCAAGAGAATACTGGATTTAGGGCTTAATAATCTATCCACTTATGGGATTATGAAGGAATATACAGAATCCTCTTTAAAGGAGATAATTATGGCCTTGGTTGCCATGGACTATATCCACATGACGGCGGATAAATACCCCGTTTTAAAACTGACTCCAGCTTCCCTTCCAGTGCTTAAAGGAGAGGTTAGGGTATTTCATAAGAAGGAATTATTGGAAGCGGGAAAAACTATGAGGAAAAAGGCCTTAAGCTTAGAATATATAGATGAAAATTACGACCAAAAGCTATTCCAGGAGTTGAGAGAGCTTAGACTTAAATTGGCCCAGGAAAAGGGGGTAGCTCCCTTTATAATATTCCACGATTCCACCCTCAAGCAAATGGCTACTTACTTTCCAATGAATAGGGAAGAGTTTTTAAAGCTTAAGGGAATAGGCTTAAAGAAGTACGAAAACTATGGGGAATATTTTACAAATAAGATTAAGGATTATGTAGATAGAAATGGAATAGATACTTCCAATATTAAAAGAATAGAAGCAGAAAAGCCTATAAGGGAAAGAACTGAGGATAGATATATATTGACCTATAATTACTATCTAGAAGGCTTGTCTCTAGAAGAGATTGCAAAGAAGCGGAATTTTACAGTAGAAACCATAATAAGGCATTTGGAAAAATGTGAGGAAAGAGGCAAAACCGTCGATTGGTCTAGGTTTATAGATGACCCTACTAAGGAAGAAAGGGTATTAAAGGCAATAGATGAGATGGGATTGGAAAGGTTAAGGCCTATAAAGGAAATACTTCCTGAAGAGATTAGCTATGAGGATATTCGGATTATAATTTTAAAAAATGGCCTAAAAAAGATGTGAAATTCCTTCACATCTTTTTTATATAACCTTATCCTTAGGTAGTACTACCTCTTCTTTTAATCTATCCACTACCTCTTCCAGTTCTAGAGGTCTGGATGCTTTAACTAAAATTATGGAATTAGGCTTCATTACTTTCTTAATACTTTCAATTAGATGAGCCTTATTTTTGCAGGAAATTACCCTATCCTTTTCAAATCTGATTTTAGCGTGATTAGCGATATGTTCGGCAAAAGGCCCTATGGTGAATAGGTAGTCTATCTTTTCAGGGTCTATCTTTCTTCCTACATCTTCATGCATTTCTATCTCATCTTCTCCCAACCCTAACATATCCCCTAATACGGCAATTTTTTGGCTGTAGCCTTCCATATTATAAAGGGTATCCAAGGCTGCCAATAAGCTGGAAGGGTTGGACTTATAGGAATCGTTTAATATGGTAAAGCCTTCAGCTAAAACTAATTCGTTCCTCATGCCGGTTTTCTCTACATGGTAGAATCCTTCCCTGATTAAATCAAAGGGGATATCGAAATATCTGGCTGTCGCTATTGCAGCCATGGCATTATACATATTGTGTTTTCCAAGCATGGGAAGGAAGAAGTCCTCCTTTTCTGGTTGCGTTAAGGTAAAGGATATGCCATTTACATCTGCATGGACTAGTTCACACCTATAATCATTACCCTCTTCTTCACCAAAAGTAAGTATTTTCTGTGTAATGTCTACATCCTTCATTACCTTCTTCAATATAGGGTCATCTCCATAGTAGATAAACAATCCTTCATGGGATAGCCCTTCTAAAATCTCTAATTTAGCCTTAGCGATATTCTCCCTGGTTTTTAAATCCTCCAGATGGGCTTCCCCAATATTAGTTATAATAGCCACATCTGGCTTTGCCAAGGAGGTGAGTAGGGATATTTCACCAAATTTGTCGGTGCCCATTTCTATTACTGCCATTTCAGTATCTTCTTCTAGACTTAAAAGGGTAAGAGGGGTACCTATATGGTTATTGAAATTTCCTATGGTTTTTTGAGTTTTGTATTTGGTGCTAAGTAGGCTGGCTAAAATATCTTTAGTAGTGGTTTTACCGTTGCTGCCAGTTATTCCTACCACTCTTATATCCAACTGCTCCCTGTACTCTTTCGCCAACTGCTGTAAGGCTTTTAGGGTATCTTCTACTAAAATAAAGGGAAAGTCAAGCTGGGGTAAGGGCTGATTTTCATCCCACAGGGAGGCAAGAGCCCCCTTTTCTATGGCCTCATTTATAAAATCATGGCCATTGAAGTTTTCTCCAATCAATGGGATAAAGAGCTGATTTTTTCTTATAGTCCTGCTATCGGTGGAAACCCCTTGAATAGAAAACTCTTTAAACTCCTCTTTTAACCCTTTTCCATTTACCATTGACTCGATTTCACTTAAAGTACGCTTAATCATTCAGTACACCTCGTCCATAATAGGGATTTCTTTTGCTCATATCTTTCAAAGGCTAATTCTATTAGTTTTTCTATTAGTTCGGAATAGCTAGTGCCATCGGTTGCCTTCCAAAGGACTGGAGTCATACTCAAGGCTGTAAAGCCAGGCATGGTATTTACTTCATTTACGAATAGCTCATCTTCATCTGTAACGAAAATATCAACTCTTGCAAGGCCATGGCAATCTAGTGCTTTAAAGGATTTAACTGCTAATTCTCTTACCCTTTCGGTTACTTCAGGTTTAAGCCTAGCCGGTACCACTGGGATTATTTTACCATCGATGTATTTAGCATTATAGTCAAAGAAGGGTCTTTCCATGATGAATTCTCCAGGAAGGGAGGCTTTTGGATAGTCGTTCCCAATTACTGAAATTTGCATTTCCCTAGCCACTAGCTCTTCTTCTATGACTATCTTAGTATCGTAGAGGAAGGCTTCTTCTATTGCCTTATTTAATTCTTCCCTATTTTCCACCCTATTTATACCTACACTGGAACCTAAATTTGCAGGCTTTACATAATAGGGATATTTAAGCTTTTCCTCAATTTCCTTTATGGTTTCTTCCCTGTTTTCTTTCCACCTATGTAATTTTACGGGCAAGTATTTGGTTTGAGGTAGATTGTGTTTTTCGAATATATCCTTCATTATGACCTTATCCATACCTGCTGCTGAAGAAAGGACCCCATTTCCAACATAGGGGATATCTATAAGTTCTAGTAATCCTTGAACTGTTCCATCCTCTCCATTGGTCCCATGTAAAGCTGGGAATATAACGTTTCTTTCTCCTTCCCTTAGGGTTTCAGTTAGAAATTTGCCTATGGAACTGGCTACCTTTTGGGAAGATTCAACCTTTAACTCCTCCCCATCCTTTATTTCCTTTTCCAACAATCCTAAACTACACCAGATACCTTCCTTGGTAATATATACAGGATATACATTGAATTTTTCTCTATCTAAAGCATTTAATATGGCAGATGCTGATTTTAGGGATACTTCGTGTTCTGCCGATTTTCCACCACAAAGTACATAAACGTTAGTTTTCATAACCTATCCTCCTATCGGCTTTATTCTTTTGCTAATAAGAATTTATATTTAAGTCAATAATTATCGTTAAAAGCTCTTATATAACAAAAATCGTATCATAAGGAAAGTTAATAATCAATATATATTTGTTTCCATTGTACTTTTCTACTAATTCTTGTAAAATTATACCTGGGAGGGATTTAAATGAATAATAGTACAGAAGTTGCGAAGGCAGCCATTAGGTTGGCAGTATCAACTAGGGAAGAGGAAAAGGGGTTAATAGGAGCTTTTGAAGAAAAAGGGATAAAGGGCGCTGCTGTGGATATTGGCGGGGATTTGATAAATTCCATTCCAAAGATAATAGAAAGGGCCTTGGTGGCCTCTAAGAAGACTGGAATTATAAAGGATCTCCATGTCCATGAAGGAGCGGTAGCTGGAGCTGCCAAAGATGCTATAAGTCAAGTAAATTCCAAAGCCTTAGGCCTCAACTTTGGAGGCAAATTAGGTATAGCAAGGTCAGGAGAGCATGTAGTAGTTTGCCTATTTATAAGTATTGGACTACTCCATTTAAATGATTTAGCCATAGCCATAGGCCACAGGTCTATTCCGGTAATGGATTAAATTTTAAAAAAATATTGACAATGAAATGAAAACCTAATATAATCTAATCATATATTTTGTAGATAGCCGGAAGGCTAAGGGTAGTAAGGTAGGTTAGCAGGGTTTATTAGTAGGATTTTAGTAGAATTACATTTCAAAAACTAATATTAGGAGGATGGTAGCATGGTAGGAAGAACTCGTCTTACCAGTCTAAGTAAATGCTTAGGCTTTCTTTTGTTACTGATAATCAGCTTATCTTTAAGTGGATGTTCATCTGGCAATTCTCAGGAGACAGTTTCCATAGGAATTAGCCAAATAATTGAAAACCCCGTTTTGGATTTAGCCCGACAAGGCTTTATAGATGCTTTAAAGGAAAAGGGTTATGAAGATGGTAAAAATATTGAAATAGATACTCAATTTGCCCAAGGGGATATAGCCTTAACTACGACTATAGCCCAAAACTTTGTATCCCAAAAAAAGGATTTAATCCTAGCCATATCTACCCCATCAGCCCAAGCCGCTTTCCAATCTACAAAGGACATTCCCATATTATTTACAGCTGTTACGGATCCTAAGGTAGCAGGACTAGTTGAAAATTTAGATGCTCCAGATGGGAATATAACTGGTACTACTGACATGGTACCAATAGAGGAACAATTGAGATTGGGAAAAACTATTTTCCCCCATGCCAAGAAGGTAGGCATACCCTATAATACCAGCGAGGTGAATTCTCAGGTACAGATAGAATTGGCCAAGGAGGCAGCTAAAGCAGAAGGCCTTGAAGTGGTGGAAATACCCGTTACCAATTCATCGGAAATAGAACCAGCCCTTAGTGGCAAGATTAATGAGGTGGATTTCCTTTATCTTCCATCGGATAACTTAATAGCCTCCAGTATGCCTATAATAAGCAAGGTGGCTTTAGACAATAATAAGGCAGCCATTGGTGTAGATGAACCCATGGTAAAGGGTGGAGCCTTAGCTTGTCAGGGTTTGGATTATTATACCCTAGGCTATCAAACAGGCCTGATGGCAGTTGAAGTAATAGAAGGGAAGGAAATAAAGGATTTACCAGTCTTAAGACCAACTGAAACTGCCCTAACTATAAACAAGGAGATAGCAGAAAAACTTGGAATAGATTTTCCACAGGATATACTAAAGGAAGCCATTATAGTTGAGGGGGAAAATTAGATGAATAGCTTTGTAATGGGAATCATTCAACAGAGTTTAATATTTTCTATAGCGGGAATGGGAATATATATTACCTATAAGATACTTAAGTTTGCAGATTTATCGGCAGATGGTAGCTTTACATTGGGAGCAAGTGTGTCGGCAATACTTATAACCAAAGGGATTAACCCCTTTATATCCCTGGCTTTTTCCATGCTAGCTGGGGCTGTTGCAGGAACTATAACTGGTCTATTAAATGTCAAGCTCAAAATACAGGATATATTATCCAGTATATTGGTTATGGTTGGACTTTACTCAATCAACCTAAGGGTAATGGGAGGAATGGCAAACCTCCCCTTATTCAACCATAATACCATTTTTACAACCAGAAATAGGCTACTCATTATATTCATATTTGCTGCCTTCTCAACCCTATTTTTCACCTGGTTCTTTAAGACTAAACTAGGTTATTTGCTAAAGGGTATTGGAGATAATGAGAATATGATTATCTCCTTAGGGATAAATACGGGCAGCATCAAGATATTTGCTCTAGCCCTGTCCAATGCCTTTATAGCTTTATCCGGTGGAATACTAGGCCAGTATCAGGGTTTTAGCGATGTTAATATGGGAACAGGAACCATGATTATGGGCCTTGCTTCCATAATAATTGGATTTAACCTAATTAAAAAGATTGGTTTTTCCAACTCCAGCATATTGTGTATATTTGGTACTCTAATCTATAGGACTAGTATAGCCTTAAGCTTAAGGGCAGGCCTTAATCCCAGCGATTTAAAGCTTATAAGTTCAGTTATAGTGGTAATCTTTCTAACACTGGATAATGGAAGGGGAATTTTTAAGAAATATGTTTCTAAAAAGGCAAAGAGGGAACATTCTTCAAAATTAAGGGAAGTAGGTAGTAGAAATGCTTAAGTTAAAGAATATATCTAAAACCTTTAACAAAGGAAGTATCAATGAACAGGAATTATTCAATAATTTTTCTTTAGATATAGAGAAAGGGGACTTCATATCCTTAATAGGTAGCAATGGGGCAGGTAAGTCCACCCTTTTAAATCTGATATCTGGTAAGCTTAAGTCAGATGAAGGCAGAATTCTATTGGATGGAGTGGATATAACAGAAAAAGATGAATTTGAAAGGTGTAGAAATATATCTAGAATATTCCAAGACCCAGCTATGGGAACCAATCCTTCCATGACCATTTATGAAAACTTAGCTATGGCTAAGAATAAGGGGCAGAAGTTTGGATTGAGATTTCTAATAGATAAAAAGGATGAAGTGTTTTTTAAGGATTCATTGAAGGTTTTAGGATTAAACTTAGAAGACAAACTCCATACTCCAGTTTCCCAGCTATCGGGAGGGCAAAGGCAGTCCTTAGCTCTCATTATGGCAACCATTGTGAATCCAGATTTATTATTATTGGATGAACATACTGCAGCCTTAGACCCTAAAACTAGTGAAATAGTTATGGAGATTACCGATAGGGTGGTCAGAGAAAAGGGCTTGACCACCATAATGGTAACCCACAATATAGAGTATGCCATCAAATATGGCAATAGGCTTATCATGCTTCACTTAGGCAAAAAGGTATTGGATATTAGTGGGGATATAAAGAAGAACTTAAACAAGGAAGAACTACTATCCCTCTTTAAGAGTGTAAGCGACAAAAGTCTATTTGCATAAAAGAGACCTATGCAGGGTCTCTTTTTTATATTCTAATTTTATGACAAGAGCTGTTATTCGGTATAAAAAAGGGGGTACATTAAATATACCTATACAAGGTAAATCTATTAGGAGGGAGGTTAGAAGATGAATACAAGCTTTTATGTGATTATAAATATCCTTATAATGATAGCTTTAATATATATCCTGTTATATTTGAGGAGGAAAAGAATTTCCTTTACCGTTAGGGTACTTTTGGCACTAGTATTGGGAATAGTATTTGGAGGAGCCCTTCAGTTGATATTTGGAACGGGTTCTGATGTTATAAATAGTTCTGTTAGCTGGTTTAATGTTATAGGCACAGGCTATGTTAGGTTGCTGAGAATGATTGTAATCCCCCTAATATTCGTCTCAATCGTAAATGCAATAATAAGCCAGGATTCAAAGAACCTTGGGAAGATGGCCTTTCAAATCATATTGATCCTCATAATTACTATGGCTATTTCGGCCTTTATTGGTGCAGGGGTGGCAAAGGCCTTTAATTTAAGTTCTGAAGGCTTAGTTGCTGGAGAAAGGGAACAGCAGGCAAGTGTGGGGATAGAACAGAGATTGGAGGACTTTAAGTCCACTCCTATCCAGCAGCAATTAATAGAGATTATACCCATTAATCCCTTTTATGCTATGACAGGCCAAGGCAGTTCTTCAACCCTCTCAGTTGTATTCTTTGCTGCTGTGGTGGCCTTAGCCACAATAGGCATTAGGAAGAGTAAGCCAGAAGCTGCAGAAAACTTTGTCAAATTAATCCAGACATTACACGCCATAGTTATGAGAATGGTCACCATGGTATTAAGGCTTACACCTTATGGAGTCTTAGCCCTCATGACTAGGTTTGTATCCACCAGCGATTTTTCAGAAATAAAAAGGCTAATCCAGTTCGTAATCGCTTCCTATGTAGCCTTAGCCATTATGTTCGTAATCCACATGCTTATACTGATGCTATTTAGGTTAAACCCTGTATCCTATGTCAGGAAGTCTGCACCAGTATTGATGTTTGCCTTCTCCTCCAGGTCTTCGGCAGGAACTTTACCCCTTACCATCAACAACCAGATAAGGAATCTGGGAGTGGCAGATGGTCATGCCAACTTAGCTGGCTCTTTAGGAACCAGCATAGGGCAGAATGGATGTGCAGGCATATATCCAGCCATGTTGGCGGTTATGATTGCTCCTACAGTGGGCATAAACCCAATGGCACCGGCCTTCTTGATTAAGCTTATTATCATAACGGCCCTAGCCTCTTTTGGGATAGCTGGAGTAGGGGGAGGAGCTACCTTTGCAGCCCTAACTGTATTATCAGCTATGGGGCTACCCGTGGGCTTGGTAGGTCTTTTAATAGCTATTGAGCCCTTAATCGATATGGGGAGAACTCTATTAAACGTTAGCGGTTCCATGCTGGCAGGAGTACTTTCCAGTAAACTGATGGGAGAGTTGGATACGGACATATACAATAGGGAAAAGATAGAAGAAGTATAAAAAATGAGCTGGGTAACCCAGCTCATTTAAGTTTTTACAGGCTTGTAGATATGCACCTTATTCTTTAGCCTTTTCCACCTTCTTACCATTAGGCTTACCATTGGGCTTATCATCGGCCTTAGCTTCTTGAGAGGCTTTTTTAACACCCATCTTACAGTTACCCTCGAATAAGGCGCCTTCATGAACTATCAATTTAGAAATTTCTGCATCACCCATTAGCTTGCCTGTAGGATGGATGGTTAATTTGCCTTTTGCCTTTATATTACCTTCTACAGTTCCTGCTAATGAGGTGTTGTGACAAAGGATATTTCCCTTTATTCTACCAGTTTCTCCTATGATCACATCTCCTTCATAGTCGATATCCCCTTCGATGACACCGTCTACTCTCAAATTCCCCTTACCTTCCACCTTTCCAGAGAACTTGATGTTCTCTCCAAATAAAGAATCGATATTAACATTTTTTTCATTTCTTTTGCTAAACACAGATTCTCCCCCTTACTTCTTATTTTAGAACGGTTAACGGATCTATAGCCTTCCCACCTTTATGTATTTCAAAATGAAGGTGGGGCCCAGTGCTTCTTCCCGTGTTTCCCATCTTGGCTATAAGCTGGCCTTTCTCAACCCTATCTCCCCTGTTTACCAATAGCTTGCTATTATGTGCATAATAGCTTTTGTATCCATTACCATGATCGATAATTATGGTATTTCCATAGCCGGCTTTATATCCCGAAAATACCACCCTTCCACTGCCAGCGGCCCAAATATCGGTGCCAATGGAATTGGCAATATCGATGCCGTAATGGAATTTAATTCCTCTTCCAAAAGGGTTCTTCCTATTGCCAAAGGTAGAGCTTAATCTACCCTTGGTGGGCCAGAGATCGGGTACTGTTTTTAAGTATTCCAATCTCTTTTCCAAATCATCTATAAAGATAATTAGTTCCCTTTCCTTCTCTTCTAGGACTTCCTTTAAAACTTGAAGTTCCTCAACAGGTTCCGTTATCTCTTGAGGAGGGTCGTCAAGCATACCCCCTCCTCTAGATGGGCTTTTTATGCCTACTTTTTTCTCTATTTCCCTTTGTAGCCTTTCTATTTCTGCTAGTTTTTCTTCTACTTCATTAGTTGTTTCATATAAATCTTTGTTCTCCGACTTTAGCTTGGATAGCTCAATATCTTTTTTTCTATTTTCTTCTTCTAGTTTATTTATAATAGATATTTTCTGATCATATTCCTCCTCTAAGCTAATATGTGAAGTATAAATATTGTTAAAGGCTAAATATACTCCTGTTATGGTGGTTAAAACTGCTGCCATAAAGATTTTGGGAAGCCAACGGGGAATCGTTAACCGTCTAACTTTTTCTGTATGGGGGACGATCATAATACAGATTTTAGAGTCTCTTTTCTTCCCCATATTTGGATTCCAACCTCTTTCTATGAAGTTTAATTTTGCCACTATATATCATTCTACATGAATTCAAAAAATCCTTTAATTTTTAATAAATTTTACTTAAGTAGATTGTATATCACTAGTTCTACTGCCTTGTTTAATAATAAAAGCAAAGGAATTCCTACAGAAAATTTGTTTTTATTTATTTTATGTCTAAACACCACCATGCCTAATAATATACCAGTAGCTCCCCCTAACAAGGCTAGAACCATCATTGTAATTTCTTTAATTCGCCAAGCATCCTTCCTTGCCCTAACCTTATCTAAGGCCATGATTAAAAAGGCCACCATATTTATTACAAAGATATAGGTCAAGAGGGCAATTTCCTTATTGTTAAAATTGGACAATATATTCATATATAAACCTACTTTCCATTCTTTAATTCATCTCATCTGCTAATTCTATAAATCTTTCTATGTCCTTTTGGATTAATTCTAAAGAGCTCTTGAAGAAGTCCACTGAATGGACATCTATCCCCATAAGCTTAGCCACATGGGCTATGTCATTCTTGCCTGTAGCTTTGAGGAAATCATCATATTTCTTAACAAATCCTTCCTTGTCCTTCAAGTATTTTACATATAATCCCTTGGAGAAGAGTAGACCAAAGGCATAGGGGAAGTTGTAGAAATTACGCTCTCCATAGTAGTAATGGGGCTTATTTACCCACATGTAAGGATGTAGGAAGTTTTCATCTAGTCCACTACCATAAGCTTTCTTTTGGGAGTCAATCATAATTTCCTTTAGCTCATTTACAGATAGGGAATGTTCCTTTCTCCTGTCAAATAGCTCCTTTTCGAATAGAAACCTACTATAGATATCCACTATTACCTGGCCTGCATCCTGTAATGATGATTCTAGTATACTCAATTCCTCCTCAGGACTGACTTCATTTAAGGCGGCATTCATCACTATGGTTTCACAAAAGATGGAGGCGGTTTCTGCTAAGGGCATTGGGTAGCTGCTATTGAGAATGCTTTCTTCCTGGATACATAAGCCGTGATAGGCATGTCCTAATTCATGAGCCAAGGTTATGACATTGCTAAAACTGCCATTGAAATTGGCAAGTATTCTGCTCTCCTTAATGGGGTAAAGACCGTAGCAAAAAGCCCCACCCCTTTTTCCGTCCCTTGGTTCTGCATCTATCCATTTTCTTTCAAAGGCATTATCTGCAAAATCAGCCAGCTTATCGCTAAAGCTTCTAAAGTTGTCCACTATAAATTTTCTGGCCTCTTCATAGGTATAGGTTTTAGTCATTTTGCCTATAGGGGCAAAGATATCGTAGAAGGGTAGCCCATTATCATGGCCTAATATTTCACCTTTTTTTCTAAAGTATCTTTGGAATACGGGAAGATAATCTTTTATGGCTGACAGCATTGCATCTAAGGTCTTCCTATCCATTCTAGATTTAAAGAGGGTTTCTTCCAAGGGAGATTCAAATCCTCTCATGTCAGAAATGGTTAGGACTTCACCCTTAATTCCATTCAAGGCAGCAGCAGAGGATTGGGCAATTTTCTCATAGGATTTTAATTCAGCCTCATAGGCCTTTTTCCTCACCCTTTGATCCTTATGGAAGGCCAAGTTTCTAACTACAGCTAGTGGAAGCTGCTTTTCTTCTCCATCCATCTCTATATCCACTAGCAGGGTAGAGCTTAAAATACCCTGAAGTTTGGACCAGGCGTTAGAGCCGGTATTCTTCATCTTGGATATTAATACTTCTTCTTTCTCGCTCAGTAAGTATTTAGCTTTTTCATTTGTTTCCTTTAAGTAAAAGGCATGCTCCTTAAGCAGCTGGGACGATTCTATTATCTCATCTAAATTATCCAATTGGCTAATAAATTTTTGGAATTGTACGCTAGGCTTAGTAAGCTTAGAATATAATAGCTGTAATTTATCTAGATATTTTAAGGCTGCTTCATTTTCAGCTTCCACACTTGAAACAAGGCGGGGATAGGCCATCAATTTGGATGCTAGATTTGACAATTCCATTAAGTTATTTAAATAGGCTGAAATCTTCTCTTTTGGATTATCAAGGGATTCAAGATTTTCTTCCGACCACTGGATGAAATCCTCTAAAAGTTTTTCAAATTTCTTTAAATCTCCCTGATATTCCTGGGAATCGAAAGAGGTGTATAACTCGTCTAAACTCCATCTCATATTATAAGCTCCTCTCTAAATGTTATATTTAACTCTATATTATACCTAAGAAAATAGATATTCAATATTATCTCAATTTTTTTAAAATATTTTCCTTGCTAAAAGGCCATATTAAATATATACTTAATGAGTTAGATAAAAAAAGGAAGGATGTAACATTTGATGGATAAATTAAAATTTGAAGAAATTAATCTTTCTGATGAAATAAAAAAGGCAGTTTCAGATATGGGTTTTGAGGAGATGACTCCCATTCAATCTAAGGCCATACCTAAGCTACTCCAGGGTATGGATATAATTGGCCAAGCGCAAACGGGAACGGGAAAAACGGCTACTTTTGGAATACCTATTGTTGAAAGGATCAAAGAGAAGGATAGAAGTTTACAAGCTATGGTGTTGTGCCCTACCAGGGAACTATCCATACAGGTGGCAGAGGAGATAAAGAGATTAGCCAAATATAAGAAGGATATATTTGTTTTGCCCATATATGGAGGCCAACCTATTAACAGGCAGATAAAGGCTTTGAAAAAAGGTGTCCAGATAGTGGTAGGAACTCCTGGTAGGATAATAGACCATATTAGGAGAAAGACCTTGAAATTGGAAAATATCAATATGTTGATATTGGATGAAGCAGATGAAATGTTCGATATGGGCTTTAGGGATGACATTGAACTTATAATAAGCAAGCTACCTGAAAACAGACAGACCATCTTCTTTTCAGCTACCATGCCTAAGGAGATAGTCAATTTTGCTAAGAGCTATCAGAATAAGCCTGAAATAATTAGGGTAGTACCTAAGGAATTGACAGCACCAAGGGTAGAACAATACTACCTTGAACTAAAGGAGCATATGAAGACCGAAATACTTTCTAGGCTTTTGGACATACACAATCCAAGGCTTTCCATAGTTTTTTGTAATACCAAAAAGAAGGTAGATGAGCTGACCATAGAACTACAAGGCAGGGGCTACTTCGTGGATGGTCTTCATGGGGATCTAAAACAGACCCAAAGGGATAAGGTAATGGAAAAGTTTAGAACGGGGAATATAGACATTCTAGTGGCTACTGATGTAGCAGCTAGGGGATTGGATATAGATGATGTGGATGTAGTTTTCAATTACGACATTCCCCAAGATGAAGAGTACTATGTCCATAGAATTGGAAGGACTGCAAGGGCAGGCAGGGAAGGAATGGCCTTTAGCTTTGTAACTAGCAAGGATAGGCACAGAATTAAGGTCATAGAAAGGTATACCAAAACTAAAATAAAGAGAATGGCCCTACCTACCATCGAGGATATGGAAGAAGGGCAGGTCCATCTTTTATTAGGAAAAATTAAGAGGGAAATGGAAAAGGGCAAGCTAGAAAAATACGAAAGCATGGTAAAACAAATATTAGAAGAGAATTTTAATCCCTTTGACCTAGCGGTAGTCCTATTAAAGCTGTATTTTAAGAGAAATAGGTTAAGTGAACATGTTAAACTAGATATGGTAGATAATAAGGCTAAGGCTTCAGGTGAAATAGGTAGAATCTATATAAATATTGGCAAGAAAAAAGGAGTAAGCCCAAGGCATATATTGGGGGCTTTGATAAATGAAACGGGAATATCTAAAAAAGAAGTAGGGGATATAGATATGTATGATAAATTCACCTTTGTAGATATTCCTTTAGAGTATACCGACATGGTAATAAGGAATTTAAATAAAAAGAGGATTAAGGGAATAAGAGTAAGTGTAGAATTAGCCAATTTAAGACCTTGATTATAAGCGATTAAAGGCAGTTAGTCCTTTAGTCGCTTTTTTATTTATTATCTATTAAAAAAGATGGGTATATAATACAATATATACTATAAAATGATATTTTATGCATATTTTCATAAAAACATACATAGATTTGAATGAAATTGATAATTTATATAGAATAAAGTAAATACTATGGTTTTATAATGAACCTAGGGTAAGGGATTGATTAATATGAAAAGGAATGATTGGAGAGTAAGAATATTACTCCTAAGCCTTATCTTGGTTATGGCGGGCATTTTTGGCTATTATAGTTTGAGAAAGAAGGCAACTGATAGCCAAAAAAAGATTAAATTAAGGATTGCAGGAGATTACAATTTTAGACCCTATGAGTACATAAACGACAAGGGTGAATTTACAGGATTCAATGTGGATATAATGAAGGCTATAGCAAAAGCTATGGACATAGAAATAGAACTAATACCAATGACCTGGGCTGATGCAGTATTAGCCTTAGAAAATGGAGAAGTAGATGCTATCCAGGGTATGTCTAAAACGGAGGAGAGAAGTAAAAAATATGCCTTTACCCAATCTACAGTTTTAAACACCCATTCCATCTTTGTAGCTAAGGAAAGTACGGGGATATCAGGAATTGAGGATTTAGAAGGTTTAAGAGTAGCCTATCAAGAAAAGGATGTGCAAGAGGAAAAGATAAGGGAAATACCGGGAATCATTCCAGTACCTCGCCGTAGCCAAACCGAGGCAATTCAAGCCTTATTAGATGGAGAGGCTGATGCTTTTATAGGAAATAAGATGACCGCCATTTACTACCTGAATAGCATCCATAGGACTAATGATGTGAAAATAATAGGTGTGCCATTGGGGGAAACGGCCTATGGGCCTGCTACCCTGCCTTCAAATAAATTAGCTTACAGATTGCTAGAGAAAGGATTAGATAGAATTAAGGAAAACGAAACCTATGACAGAATATACAGGAAGTGGTTTGGCCATCAGCTATCTCATGGCTATCTGATGTTCAGAAATATCATTAAGTATATTGCCATTGGGGGCAGTGGTATAGGACTTATCCTATTAGTTTTTTTCATCTGGAATAAGAGGCTACAATATGAAGTGGACTTAAGGACTAGTGAAATAGAAATTGCCAATAAAGAGTTAATGGTACAACAAGAAAGGATATATAGATTAGCTTATTACGACCCAGTCACAGATCTTCCCAACAAGTATTACTTTACAGACAAACTAAAGGAATCCATAGAGGAATTGGAAGAAGACGAAAGTCTTGCTGTACTCCATCTGGATTTAGATAGGTTTAAGCACATAAACGACAACCTAGGCCATAATATAGGGGATGAAATATTGAGACTATTGGGCATTAGGTTAGGAAGGCTAATCCGTAAGGGGGATTTAATAGCTAGAAGCGGAGGAGATGAGTATTTAATCCTATTGAAGAATATAAGGAAAATGTCCCAGGTGGATAGTGTAGTTAAAAAGATTATTGAAAGCTTTAAAGAAGAGATTTCCTATAAGGATTATGAACTATATCTAACTACCAGCATTGGAATTGCCACCTATCCTGAAGGAGGGGAGGACAGCACATCCCTAATTAAGAATTCAGAAATTGCCTTATATAAGGCTAAGGAAATGGGAGGAAATAGCTATTTTAAATATGGTCCAGAATTGGGCAAAAAGGAGTTTGACAACCTTACCACATTAAATCAGTTAAGACAAGCAATCACTAATGAAGAGTTTGTACTACATTACCAACCTAAATTCGATATCAATACCAGAGAAATTATAGGAATGGAAGGGCTAATCCGCTGGCAGAATCCAGAAAGGGGCTTAGTTTTTCCCGATGAATTCATTCCCCTAGCAGAGGAGACAGGCCTTATATTTGCTATTGGAGAATGGGTTTTATGGGAGGCCTGTAGGCAGAATAAGGAATGGATCGATAAGGGTTATAAGCCGCGGCGGGTTTGTGTAAATATTTCGGCTAGACAGTTCCAACACCATAATTTTTTGGATATGGTATCCAACATATTAAAGAAAACTAAATTAGAACCTAAGTATTTGGGATTGGAGATAACTGAAACTACTGCCATATCCGACATAGAATATACCATAGATGTGTTGAACCGATTAAAAGAATTGGGAGTATCCATCATAATGGACGATTTTGGTACAGGCTATTCCAATTTAGGATACTTAAGTGAAATGAATATAGATGAATTGAAAATAGATAGAAGCTTTGTTTGGGATTTAGAGAAGAATGAAAAAAATAGGGAAATTTCAAGGACCATAATACTCCTTGCTAAACAATTCAATATAATGGTTACGGCAGAAGGAATTGAGTCGGAACAGCAATTAAACATTTTAAAGGAACTAGGTTCAGATACAGGTCAAGGATATTACTTTAGCAAACCAATTCCTCCTAATGAACTGGAAAAGATGCTATGAAAAAAGGTCAGAAAAAATTTCTGGTCTTATTTTTTTGACCTAGGTCAAAGTATTATTAAAGAAGCTTAAATACAATTATGATAAAGAATAAAATAAAAAGGAAATACTAGCTCTAAATAGGGTAATAATAGTTAGAAGGGGAAGTTTAAATATATAAAGAAAGAGTTGATAGGATGGAATCCATTAATGTTATGATAGAGGAGCATGAAAATGTTAGAAGGATGTTAAAGGTCATTAGGAAATACTGCTATAAGGTATTGCTTGATGAGGAAATTGATTATGGAGACTTTTATAAGATAATAGATTTCATCAGGAACTATACAGATGGCCATCATCACGCCAAGGAGGAGGATATCCTGTTTAAGGCCATGGGAGAAAAGGCACCTAAATTAGTGGATAATGGCCCCATTACAGGAATGCTGATAGAACATGATATGGCTAGATTGTATGTATCCAATTTGGAGAAGGCAGTGGAAAAATATGAAGAAGGGGATGATGAGCCTAGATTAGACATAATTGCAAACGCCATATCCTATACGGATTTGCTCAACAGGCATATTGAAAAGGAGAATACTGCAATATTTAAATTTGCCAACAATATGCTACCCGACGACATTAAAAAAGAGGTAGACCAAAAATGTAATCAATTGGATTTGGCTGCAGAGGATAGAGGAGTTCAACAAAAGTATTTAAAGCTACTTAGCCAATTGGAGGAGAAGGTAGAAGAATAATAAAATGAGGTGATAAGATGAGTGAATTGATAAACAATAGAGAGTATAGACAGAAGCTGATGAAGGAAGTAATTAGAGAACTCCATGAGGGTAAGACTGTAGATGAAGTAAAGGAAAAGTTTTCTAAGGTAATAGAAGGAGTTTCTCCAGGAGAAATAGCAGCTATGGAAGCTCAGCTGGTAAAGGAGGGCTTGCCTATAGAAGAAATTCAAAGATTATGTAATGTCCATGCGGCAGTCTTCAAAGGTTCTATCGAAGAAATCCACCATCCAGAGGAGATTCCAGGCCATCCAATATACACCATGAAGGAAGAAAACAAGGCCATAGAAGAGTATATAGATAATACATTAAAGGCTAATTTAGAAAAATTCAAAGAGGACGATTCTAAGGACAATATAAACGACCTAATAATGGATTTAAATCTATTATGGGATATAGATAAGCATTACAGCAGGAAGGAAAATCTTATATTCCCCTATTTAGAAAAGTATGGTATTACTACTCCGCCTCAGGTAATGTGGGGAGTAGATGATGAGATAAGGGCCTTAGTAAAGGAAGTAAAGCTTATGCTGACAGACTATAGGGGTAATAAGGAAGAGGTTGTAAAAAAGATTGAAGAAATGGCCCATGAAATAAAGGAAATGATCTACAAAGAAGAAAAAATACTATTCCCCATGGCATTAGAAACCCTAACGGAGGATGAGTGGATAACCATATATAGGGAAAGCGATGAAATCGGATATGCTTTAATAGATCCTGATACGGAATGGGAGCTTAAACGAGTAAGGATTTCAGCTGAGGAGGATGAGGAAGTATCTACAAAAGGGAATATAAGATTTGAAACGGGCTTCTTAACTCCAGAGGAGATAGAATCTTTATTAAATTCTATACCCGGAGACATGACCTATGTAGATAAGAACGACGTTGTAAAATACTTCTCCCAAGGAAAGGAAAGGATTTTTGCTCGGACTAAATCCGTTATAGGTAGAACGGTGCAAAATTGTCATCCACCAACAAGTGTTAATGTAGTGGAGAAGATTTTGGAAGATTTTAAAGCTGGTAGGAAGGATAGCGAGGATTTCTGGATTAAGATGGGAGATAAGTATGTTTTAATAAGGTATTTTGCAGTAAGGAATAAGC
>JAAYEU010000087.1 GCA_012728595.1 Tissierellia bacterium | reverse complement strand
CAATTAAAAGAGAAAAGAAATGCTTTAGAGGATTTTAAAAAGGCCGAGCGCCAAGACCTAATCGATTTAACTGAAGAAGAAATCAATATTTTATTGGAGTATCTGCCAAAACAACTTTCCGATGAAGAATTAAGACAAATAGTAATAAAAACTATAGATGAATTAGGGGCAAAGGATTTAAAAGATATGGGCAAGATTATGAAATCTATTATGCCTAAGATAAAAGGGAAAGCTGATGGCGGCAGGGTCAATAAAATAGTTAGGGAAATTTTAAAATAAACCTGGAGTTTTACTCCAGGTTTTTATTGTATACGAAGTAGGGTAATAATATAATAGTAATAGGGGGTGAAATATTGAAGAAGCTTAGAATATGGGCCTTTGTAATCCTAGCATTTATTTTAATGAATGGGGTTATTTTTGCAGAAAATGAAGGAGATGTATATGTAATACCCATTAAAGGCGATATAACTAGGGCCAGCTATAATTTTTTAAGGGATAGTCTAGATAAGATTGTTAACAATTCTACTAAAGCCATCATATTTGAGATAGATACCTATGGCGGTCTAATAAGCGAAGCTGAAAAGATAAAGAACCTAATAATCGGACTGGAAGTGCCTACCATAACTTTCGTAAACAATAAGGCAGAATCAGCTGGAGTGCTAATTTCAATAGCAGGAGAAAAGCTTGTCATGGCTGAAAGTTCCACCATCGGCTCTGCTGAAACCAGTCCAGATACGGAAAAGGTCTTATCCATGTGGAGGAGTTTTTTAAGGGATGTTGCCCAATTAAGGGGCAGGAACCCCCAAATAGTGGAAGCCATGGCAGATAAGGATATCCATATAGAAGGCCTTTCCAAAAGGGGTAAGCTATTAAACCTTACCAGTAGGGAGGCTTTGGAGTACGGCATCTGCGATTTGATATCCAACGACTATGATGAAATCCTATCCCATTTTAACATTTCCTATACTAGCATAGTAGAAGTGGAGGAGAGTTTAGAGTTAAAGGCAGCTAAGTTTTTATCTGGTTCCTTTATAAGTACCTTACTCTTAACTTTAGGATTTGTCGGTCTGGTGGTGGAATTGTTTACACCCGGCTTTGGTATAGGAGGGACCATAAGCATTATATCTTTTGGCTTGTTCTTTGCAGGCAATATATTAGCGGGTAATTCCCAGTGGACTTCCTTGGCTGTATTTGTAACCGGACTAATATTGTTGGTTATAGAGGCCATTATACCCGGTTTTGGACTTCCTGGGATATCTGGCATCATATTGGTAGTATTGGGTGCGATCCTTGCTATGGGTTCAGTTACCCAAGCCCTGATGTCTGTAAGTGTGGCCATTATAATAACTACTCTTATTACCTTGCTCTTGATTAAACGCGGTTCTAAAAGCCCTATATTCGATAAGATAATCTTAGATACTCAGCATAAAGAGGAGGAAGGTTATGTAAGTGCTAAACCCAAAGATGAATATCTAGGAAAAGAAGGAATCGCAGTAACCGAACTTCGCCCTTCTGGAATTATTGAAATAGATGGAAGAAGATTAGATGCCCTATCTAGTGGAAACTTTATACAGAAAAATACTAGGGTAAAGGTAATAAAGGTAGAAGGTTCAAAAATAATTGTGAGGAGGATTTAATCTATGCCAGGAACTTTTGTCTTTACAGTAGGTATTGCTTTTCTAATCATCATATTTGTGATGCTATTTTTTACTTTTATTCCCGTTGGGCTATGGATTACGGCTTACTTTTCAGGGGTTAAAATTGGTATTAGTACCCTAATAGGGATGAGATTAAGAAGGGTAGTGCCATCAAGAATAGTCAATCCATTGATTAAGGCCACAAAGGCTGGATTATCCATAGGGGTGGATAAACTAGAGGCCCACTATCTTGCTGGTGGGAATGTAAACACCTTGGTGGATGCTTTAATAGCAGCCCAAAGGGCCAATATACCCCTGGAATTTGAAAGGGCTGCTGCTATAGATTTGGCAGGAAGGAATGTTTTAGAGGCAGTGCAGGTAAGCGTTAATCCTAAGGTTATTGAAACCCCCCAAATTTCTGCCGTTGCTAAAGATGGTATAGAGGTAATAGTAAAGGCTAGAGTTACGGTAAGGGCCAATATCGAAAGGCTGGTAGGGGGAGCTGGAGAAGAAACCATCATAGCAAGGGTAGGAGAAGGGATAGTTACTACAGTGGGTAGTTCAGAAGCCCATACCGATGTATTGGAAAATCCAGACTCCATATCTCAAACTGTACTGGATAAGGGTTTAGATTCTGGTACTGCCTATGAGATACTTTCCATAGATATAGCAGATGTAGATGTGGGAAGAAATATAGGGGCAAAACTACAAACTGATCAAGCCGATGCTGATAAGAGGATTGCCCAAGCCAAGGCAGAAGAAAGAAGGGCCATGGCTGTTGCAAGAGAGCAGGAAATGATAGCTGAAGTTCAAGCTATGAAGGCTAAGGTGGTAGAGGCAGAAGCTCAAGTACCCTTTGCTCTAGCAGAAGCCTTGAAAAAAGGAAATATAGGTTTTATGGATTATTATAATATGAAAAACATATTAGCCGACACCGAAATGAGGGATTCCATTTCTAAGATGGCTAAAGATGACAAATCCGAAGAGTAAGGGGCGATAAAATATGCCACAAGGCCTATTAGTTTTTATAATCATATTCATAATAGATATGATATTTAAGAGTATTAAGGATAAGCAAAAAATCGAAAGGGCCATGAATGAAAGAAGAAAACAAGTAGAAGGAAGGCCCGCAAGTTTAGAAAAAACAGTAAAGCCAATAGAGGAAAAGGCGGTAATAGAGGAAAGTCCTGAACCATTAATGGAAGAGGATATAGAGGAATATATAATAGATATAAACAGAGTAGATGAAGAAATTCAAACTAAAGTCAGCTATGAAGAAGCAGCCTTGATGGTGGATGAAATTCTAAATTCTACCATATATGAAAAAGAGATAGTCCCTGCTGTTAAAAAGGATATTGTGAAAGGGTCAAAGAAGAAAGAGGATGCCATAAAAAGAGATATTCTAAAGGGGATAATATATTCAGAAATATTGTCTGAGCCAAAGGGCCTAAAATATATGAGAAGGAGCATTTAAGTTTGCTCCTTCTTTTTTCTTTCTCCCTGTAATACTCCTTTTTCCTGCAGCATAAGTTATTAAGAGGAGGATTATTATGAAGGGTAGAATGGAAAATTTTAAATACAATATTTCAGAAATCTTAGAGCTTCCCAAAGATGTGGTCATGGATT
>JAAYEU010000011.1 GCA_012728595.1 Tissierellia bacterium | reverse complement strand
TATACATCCATCAAATGTCAACAAGAAAAATAAAAAACTAAAAAAGTTATTAAGCTTAAAACATTGACGAATTTAACACGAATTTTACGTAATCCCTTACAACATGATCAATTTTATGGTATATAATAGATAATGCAGCCAAATTAACTTAAATTAAGGGGGAAGCATAATTGGTTAGACTAAGTTTTAAGATGAAGATACTACTTAGTATTTCCATGATATTTGTTTTGGGAGTCGGTTTGCTGGTGGGGGCGTATGTATATATAAACAATCAATTAATCCATCAGGAAATTGAGGCCCTTTCTGGAGCAACTATTACCGTGGAAAGGGTAAATGAAATAAGGGTTAAAAGCTATCAATACATAGGAGTGTTGCTTATACTGAGCTTAGGGATAGTCCTACTTTTAGCTAATATATTCACAAATAGGATATTAAAGTTAATCGATAATTTAAAGGATAGGATGTATAAAGCGGGCAGTGGGGATTTAACTGTCCGCTGTCAGGTTAATCATAGTGATGAAATTGGGGATCTATATTCATATTTTAACGTCATGGTGTCTAGGCAATCGGAAATGATAAATAATTTGAAAGAGACAATAGAAGTGCTTTCTAGGGTTTCGGAAGAAGTGGCAGCTGCTAGCCTGCAGGTGGATTCTTCCTTGGAGGAAATAGTCACCAATATGGATAAATTGGCTAAGGAATCTCAAGATGGCATTGATTCAATAGTTGAAACTTCACAGGTTATACTGGAGCTTTCTTCATTAATCCAAATCTCTAAAGAATTAGCCTTAAGGACTGAGAGTAATTCCCTATCAACATTGAAAACGGCGGAGTCAGGAAAAAGGACCATAGAAGAGGCTATGGATTCCATGGCTAAAATCGATAAAAAAACGGATGGAATGGAAAGTCTAATTGAGGAGTTTACCAATTATTTAAAAGATATTACCAGGGTTAGCAATACCATAAATGGATTGGCAGAACAGACTAATCTATTAGCCTTAAATGCATCCATTGAAGCAGCAAGGGCCGGAGAGGCAGGAAGAGGCTTTACCGTAGTAGCAGAGGAGATTAGGCAATTAGCGGAACAATCCAATAAGGAAGCCACGGAAGTAGGCCATCTAGTAGAGAAGATTGAAGCTATAACTGCTGAACTGATAAACTCTTCCAATGAAAGTAGAAACGAAGTGGAAAAGGGAATTCAGGTTAGCAAAAAAGGCGTGGAGTCCTTAGAAAATATTATTAAGGCTGTAAATAATACGGTTAAAGATATTAGAGAAATAGTTGCAGTAACGGAAGATGAAGTTGCAAGTTCCGATAAAATTATAGACTTAATAGATTATATTGCTACTACCATAGAAACTACTGCAGCCAATACAGAGGAAGTTGCAGCAGCTGCAGAAGAGATATATGCAGCCATGGAAGATGTAAGCCATAGCACTCAAAATACTAGGAAGGCTTCAAAGGAAATAGAAGCTATGATTAAGGGCATGGAGACTGTTGATGATAGAAGCTTAAACCACATCGAGCTATTAGAGCAAGCTAAGACGGATCATTTAGTCTGGAAGCTAAGAATAACCAACATGTTGAAGGGTTTAGAAAATATAGAGGTAGAAGATATTACAAGGCATACGGAATGTAAATTTGGACAATGGTATAAGAGTTCAATAGATAAATATAAGGATTATAAAGCCTTTGTGGATTTAAATGAGCCACATATTAAAGTGCATGATCTAGCAGCACAAGCTGTAGAAGCCTACAATAGTGGAGAAGAGAAAATGGCAAGAAGATATCTTAAGGACTTAGAACATTACTCAAGAATAGTTGTAAGGAATTTAAACAAATTGATTAAGCAATTGGGGGAGGAAGGATTGTATGATAAAATATAATCTAAATAAAGAGAAGTTAGAAGTACGCCTTTCTGGAGAACTAGATGTAAATGAGGCCATAGACCTTAGAAAGGAGTTACTGGAGTATATAAATCAGGGTCATAATAAGATCGTAGTAAATGTAGAGGAGTTAAACAACATCGATAGTACGGGCTTAGGTGTATTGGTAACGGCTAATAAACTAGCTCGGAATAGGGAGGGAAATGTTTATATAGAAGGACTTAAAGGCTATGTGAAGAAAATCTTTCAACTAACAAGATTGGATAGGGTATTTCAAATAGGCCATGATTAGAGCTTGCATTAAATAGGCCTAGACCTTTTAACTAGTGAAAGGATGTGAGAAGGCATGTCCGGCATGTGGGAGCAGGATTATATAATGAGATTGATAGGGGATATGATAAAATTCATAGCTAAGGTTTTCCTAGGAAAGAGTCAGATATCCTACAAAATATCCTACGAAGATGAACATTCTCACACAGACCTTCTTCATAAGCAGCTACTGGAATTAATCGAGTTGGGGAAAATAAACGAGGCAGAAAATCTATTATTTGAAGAGATGGATACCAACAATATGGAATATCTGGAATTAGCTTTAGATTTTTACCAAAGGCTAAGTAAGCTAAATGATGATTTTCTTGAAAGGAATAATTTTTCTAGGGAGGAAATAATAGAGGGTTTAAAAGACCTGGCTAAGGAATTTGGCTTGGAGAAATTGCCATTTTCTTAAGTTGAAAAAAGCCCCTTATCCGACCGAGGATAGGGGGCTGTTTTTTTATATATTATAGCTATTCTTTATAAAGATACCTTAATATATTTATGGATTGTGGACAAAGAAATATGTTAAAAAAAATGATAATATTATATTTGAAAAGGTTTGCATGTGGACAATTTACATATAGGGCTATTAATATTTTAGTATTAGGCCTATAGTAATAGTTACCAATGTCTAGTGATAAATTAACGATAGCTGGATAGAAATAGCTAATTTAGAATATTAACAGAGCTTTGCGAAAGAGAATAAACTAAAGGAGGGCAAAAATGAAAGAAAGAATTGAACAACTCCTCCAAGCTAGGAAGGAAATAGAACTTGGTGGAGGAGAAAAGGGAATTAAAAAACAGCATGAAAGAGGTAAGCTAACGGCAAGGGAAAGGATAAATCTACTATTGGACGAAGGAAGTTTTGTAGAAATAGACGCCTTTGTTAAACACAGGTCTACAAACTTTGGAATGGAAAAAATAAAAGCACCAGCCGACGGAGTAGTAACGGGCTATGGAACGGTAGACGGAAGATTGGTATTTGTATATGCCCAAGACTTTACCGTACTAGGTGGGTCATTAGGGGAGATGCATGCCAATAAAATCTGCAAAGTACAGGAAAT
>JAAYEU010000001.1 GCA_012728595.1 Tissierellia bacterium | reverse complement strand
TGAATCCTTTTGTCCCGCAAACCTTCTCCTAGTACAGTGTCTGCAGTACATAGAGCATTGGTCGGTTATTAAAAACAATACCCTATCTGGATACCTGTGGGTTAATCCTGGTACGGGAGAATCTTCGTCTTCTGCCAATGGGTCTTCTAAATCCGCCATGCTGGCATGGGTTTCCATAATGGTTGGTACCGCCTGCTTTCTAATAGGACAATTTGGATCGTCTGGATCCATTAGGGATGCATAGTAGGGTGTAATGCCCATTCTAAATTTCCCCAATACTCTTCCAATTTCCTCTTCCTCTTTTTCGGTTATGTTGATTATCTTCTTTAAGGTCTTAACATCTGTAATCCTATTTCTAACCTGCCAACGCCAATCATTCCATTCCTCTTCAGTAACATCTTTCCATAATTCAATATCCTTATATGATCTCATAATATAAATTCACCCCTTTTTATTCAATGCACCATTCACAATTAAATGACAAAATGCTTAGCCCTTTCTAGGACAAGAGGTCTGACCTCTTGTCCCAACCCAAGGTCGCCTAGCTATCAATTGTCTAAGCGTATAACTCTTCGAAAATCTCTCTTAATTCTTTGGATTCTCTCATCAGTTCTAGTGATATGGCTGCGTGATCTTTGGTGTAGCCGTTTCCTATAAGCATATTTATGTCCTTTCCTACCCCTTCTGCTCCTAAGGCTGCTTTGGTGAAGCTGGTGGCCATGCTGAAGAAGTATACTGTGCCTCCGTCTTTTGTGATTAGTATGCTGGACATTTCGGTGTTTGGAATGTTTACTGTATTGATTACTAGGTCTGCCATCTCTCCATTGGTGGCTTCTTTTACCTTTTCAAGTATTTCTACCGCATTGGTAGCGTTTGCTTTTATGTATACATCAGCAAGGTTTGCCTTTTTAACCCTGGCTATGGTTTCGTCTCTGGAACCAATGCAGATTACCTTTCCAGTTACTCCAGCCCTCTTCTTGGCTTCATATAGGCATAGCATGCCAGACTTTCCAGTTCCGCCAATTACCACTACCGTATCCCCTGGTTTAACCAGTTTAGCAGTTTGAGCTGGTGCTCCCGCTACATCTAGCACAGAAAGTGCCAAGTTCTCTGGAAGGTCATCAGGTAATACTGCATATATGCCAGATTCAAATAATATAGCCTTTCCTTTGATGTCTACTTGGTCTACATCTGGCCTTATTTCTAAGAATTCGTCTATTCTAAGTGGCGTTAAGGATAGGGAAACTAGGGTTGCTATTTTGTCTCCTACCTTTAGGTCGGTTTTACCTTCTAAGGCTGGTCCAATCTTTTCTACGGTTCCAATCAGCATACCACCAGAACCGGTAACTGGATTCTGATGCTTGCCCCTTTCTTCAACTATTCCCTTCATAATCTTCTTTATTTCCTCTATATCTCCCTTAGCCTGCTCCTTTATTTGAGTAAAGCTTGCAGAGTCTATATTTAGGGTCTGTACATCGATTAATATTTCATTATCATAGATCTCCATATCGTTATCAATTTTTAGTGCTGGCTGGGGTAAAACTCCCTTTGGTTCTATTACCCTATGGGTACCGTAAGGACAACCTTTCTTCATAAAATCCCTCCTAACAAAATTTACTCCACCTGATTATTAATGCAAAATTTATGCCATATTTTTCAAGGATTGGAGGGGCTTAATTTGAAGGTTTTTAATGCTAGGATATGAAAAAAGCTGTTTTTTTCTGCCCAATTTTGGGCAAAAAAACTCCCTAAAGATGCTTGGCACCATTTAGGGAACTTATTCATCTTATTTTAGATTATATTTGGATATTTTGTATTGGAGAGTTTGTCGAGGAATGTTTAATAATTGGGCTGTATAGCTGATATTATATTCTGCCTTTTCCAAGGCATCTTCTATCAATTCCCTCTCTATTTTTTCTAGGGTATCCTTTAAAGATAAGTTTTCTTCTGTCTGGGTCTTTTTAAATTTGCTGGGAAGGTGCTCTACCTCTATTATGTCCATATCGTGTATGCTCATAATCCCTTCAATTAGATTTTCCAACTCCCTTACATTACCTTCCCAAGGGCTGGACATGAATATATCCATTACTTCCTTAGAAACTCCCTTTACCTTCTTGCCTAATTTCTTATTCATCTTTTGAATGAAGTGTTGGGTAAGTAAGGGAATATCGTCCTTTCGCTTGCTTAAGGGAGGAATATCAAGCCTTATTACATTTAATCTATAAAAAAGGTCCTTCCTTAAATATTTCTGTTTTACCGCTTCTTCTGGAGGTATGTTGGTGGCAGTAATTACCCTTACATCTACATTGATGGTTTTAACCCCCCCTACTGGCCTAAAGCTTCCATCCTGTAAAACCCTTAATAGCTTGGGCTGTAATTCTAAAGGCATGGAGTTTATTTCATCTAGGAAAAGTGTGCCTCCATGGGCTAATTTGAATAGGCCATCCCTATCTTCTGCACCGGTAAAACCTCCCTTTACAGTTCCAAAGAGGATTCCTTCCAGTAGATTTGCAGGTAGGGCAGAGCAGTTTTGGGTTATAAAGGGCTTGTTCCTCCTATTGCTGGCATTATGTATGGCATGGACGAATAATTCCTTTCCGGTCCCTGTATCCCCATATATTAGGACTGGGGCGTTGGTATGGGCAGCCTTTAAGGCCATCTGTTTAAGTCCTAATATCTCCTTGTTTTGACCTATAATGTCTAGGAAGGTGTATTCAGCCGTTTCTTCATCCTCTTTCCTTATCCTACCATTATTATAGAGCCTAGATTGCAGATCCACTATCTTTTCAGACATTTCCCTAACCTGGGTTATATCCTTGGATATCTCCAAGGCCCCCAATATCTTACCCTTGACCTTTATGGGGATGGAGGAATTGATGGTGGTGATCTTTTCCCCCTTGTAGTTTATAAAGGTCTGTTCATTCTTAAGTATAGGCTTTCCAGTCCTTATAACCGTTAAGAGGGTGGAAGTTTCATGGGTTAGGGATGGATAGACTTCTAATAGATGCCGGCCTATGGCCTTTTCCCTGTCTATTCCATCTATCTTTTGGCCGAATAGGTTCTGGTAGACTATCCTTCCATCCTTGTCGATGATATGGATTCCTTCTTCAATATAGTCTAAAATTTCAAAAATATTTTCTTTAAAAAATAAGTCCTTCATAAAGACCCCCTTTTTGCTGAATTTTGGGCACCAAAGGCCAATTAATAGGCACTTTAAGTGCCTATAGGTTTTCAATATTCACCTTTTGTACGGAAGCAATTTCCTTTCTCAGCATATTGCCTCCTGACCTTTTAAACTTCTCAGGATCATCGCTTACATAGAATTCACACTTTCCACCTTCTACTTTATTGGATAATAGGTTCCTTTCCTTTAACATGATTCTAGCTGCCCTAGCCGTTTCATAGGCAGGGTTAACTAAGGTTACGCCATCTCCCAGTACCTTATTGATGGTGTAGCGAAGGGCTGGGTAATGGGTGCAGCCTAAAACCAAGGAATCTATATTGTGCTCCTTTAATTCCAATAGATATTTTTTTGCTGTAAGATAGGCCACATCTGTACTTTCCCATCCTTCTTCCACTATAGGAACAAAGAGAGGACAAGGAATTCCTACTATCTCAGCTGAAGGCAGTAGCTTTCGTATTTTCCTTTGATAGGCCTGACTGTTTATGGTTCCTTCTGTGCCTATAACCCCGATTATGGAATTCTTAGTTGCTGAAACTGCAGCCTTAGCTCCTGGTTCAATTACACCTAAGATGGGGATTTCAAAGGCCTCTTGGGCTTCTTCCATGGCTAAAGCCGAAGCAGTATTACAAGCTATTACTATAGCCTTTATGTCCTTTGTAAGTAAAAATTTTACCGATTGGAAAAAATACTTTATGACCGTTTCCTTGGAACGGGTTCCATAGGGAATTCTAGCTGTGTCTCCGAAGTATACAATGTCTTCGCCGGGTAAAAGTTCCATTATCTCCTTTAATACTGTTAATCCGCCAATTCCTGAATCGAATACTCCAATTGGTCTTTCATCCATAAAAAAACCCCCTTCTACTATATTCTATTAGTATTAGGGGGTTTTTACAATCTTTTTTTAGAAGGTTAATGTACCATTTTCATTATGGATCAACTGGAGTATCTCTTCCTCATGACCCGTAGAAGCGTTTATATATACTATATAGTCAGCTCCTCTGTATTTTCCTTTGAACTCATAGCAGAGTATTTCGTTTTTGCCTTTGGGAATTATTGCTAGTCTTGAGGAGTTGATTTCGAAGTCGGTCTTTATCCTTTCCCTTGCTTGTTCAAGGGTCAATTCTGGTTCATCAATATCCCTATCATGATGATTCATATAATAAGCAGAGGCATCAAAGCCTACTATTTCACCATTATCCAGAGCTACCTTTACCTTTACTAGATCTGGATAGATGGTTACATCATCTTCGGTGTTTACGAAGTTGAACAATACCCCACCATCATACTTTAGGTAATAGTTGGGTTCCATATCTTCAAAGCCCTTTTCCTCTAGGTATCTTAAAGCTCTTCTTTGGGCTTCTTCTATGCTTATCTTATTGGCGTTTATGGGTCTTGGATTGGCCATCCAGAGTACATGGCCACCCTTTTTAGATACTCCCATGTAGACTGCTAACTCCCTTGATGTATTCTTTGGATAGAGGTTGAAGGTATAGGAAGGTATTCTCATTTCTGATGCATGTTCCCCTTCCTCGAAGGATTCCACCTCTTCAACCCTATTAGCCCCAAAGAATTCCCTTGCCTTTCTTCTAGCTTCCTCTAGGGATACATCCTTGTTATCTAACCCCTTTGGTTTTTTATTGAGCGTTTGGTCTGAGAAGGGGCCATCATATATCAATTCTGGGGTTTGAGCCATGTTCTTCTCGATATTTACTAGGGTAGTCTGGAATATCTTCTGGTTAGCTTCTCGTATTTTCTTATTCTGTTTAGCGTTTAGAGCTGTAAATAGGAAATCCTTATCTGCCAATTCCGATTGAAGTTTACTCAATTCCTCATTAAAGGCAGAGGAATTCTGTTGAAGATTGGCTAGGGCTGCCATCTGTTCATTGGTTATAGGCTTTCCAGCCAAATGAGTCTGGATTAAATGGTAGCTGTAGTCAGCTGCCTGATTTAAAAATTTCTCCGTTGCCGCCGTTTCTGCATGAGTTATGGGCATTTGGGCTAGTTTATCCTGGGCAAAATAGGCCTCATTCATTATCTGGGATAATAGTAGTATATTTTGATCTCTTGAATTGGCTAACATGGCCTTAGATAAGTTTACCTGTACATTCTCAATATGTTTTTTTACATCGAAGAAGAGCCTCTGGTAGTTATTTTCCAAAGCTACTCCCAGTTCATTTTTAGTTCTATATTCATTATAGCCCCAAGCTAAGGCAAGGATTAGGGCTATTCCCAATATACTTGGTGCTATCCACCATCTCCTTCTTTCCACTCTATCACCTCCTATATTCCAAACCAGTGTTTACCGATCTTTAATGTTACCTTCCTAGACCATATCCATTTACTAGTAGCTGTAGCCGGATTCCAGTAGTATAAACAGCCGTAGGTAGGATCCCAACCATTTAGAGCATCCCTAGCAGCCCTTATGGAATCCTTGTCTGGGGTTAAGTTAATCTGCCCATCAGCTACTGCTGTAAAAGCTAAGGGTTGGTAGATTACCCCTGCAATGGTATTGGGAAATCTTGGGTCCCTTACCCTATTTAAAACTACTGCTCCTACTGCAACCTTTCCTACATAGGGTTCTCCCCTGGCCTCTCCATGGATACACCTTGCTAAAAGGTATTCATCCCCTTGCCTGTTAACTCCTTGGGCTGAAACTGGGGTGCTGGATAGGGTTATCCCTAAGGCTGCTGCAGTTTCTGGTCCTACTATTCCGTCTACTCTTAAGCCATTTTTAGCTTGAAACCTCCTTACTGCCCTATAGGTTTCTGGGCCATATATGCCGTCTACCTTTCCAATTAGATATTTCCATTTAACCAACTGCCACTGAACATTTTTTACATCCTG
>JAAYEU010000086.1 GCA_012728595.1 Tissierellia bacterium | reverse complement strand
TAGTTGTGAAGGCAATGGAAGAAGGAAAAGCTGTATCGAGATGGTACCCATATTTAGTACATTGACCTATGACGAAATGATGGAAGTAGCTAGGATAACGGTAGCCAGAAGCTACAAAAAAGGCGAATTGATATATATGGCCGGAGATAAGGGAGAAAGACTGTTTGTCATCCATAAGGGGCAGGTCAAGATATCAAGACTTACCCCTGCAGGAAAGGAACAGGTTATTAGGATATTAGGGCCAGGGGAGTTCATGGGAGAATTATCCCTTTTCGTTCAAAAACCTCAAACGGATAATGCAGAAGCCTTACAGGATACGACCATATGTGTAATAGATGGTGAAAAATTAAAAAATCTTATGGGCAAATATCCGAGCATTGCCTTTAAGGTTTTGGAGGAATTAAGCTCTAGGTTGGACAAGGCGGAAAAGTTAATCCAGCATCTAGGTAGCCACGATGTGGAAACTAGAATCGTAGAAACACTATTAGAGCTAGCCGATGATAAGGGAGAGGTTCTTCTCAATATAAGTAAAAAGGATCTAGCCTCCCATATGGGCATGAGCCAAGAAACCCTTAGCAGGAAGCTAACATATTTTCAGGAAATGGGTTGGATTAAACAAATTGGACATAGGCGGATAATTATACTAGATGAGGAAGCATTAAAAACGCAATATAGTAAAGGATGATTATATGTGGGGAGATAAAAGGTATCATACATTAAATTATGAGCTGAGAAAGGAATTTGGTCAGAAGGTAATGAAGCTATCCCTAGATGGAGGCTTTACCTGTCCCAATAGGGATGGAACTTTAGGAAATAGAGGGTGTATCTTCTGTGGAGAAGAAGGTTCTGGAGAGTTTTCAGGGTCCAGGACCTTAAGTATTGAGGGGCAGATTGAGGAACAAAGGAAGCTTCTATCAAAAAAGTGGAAGACGGATAAATATATAGCCTATTTTCAAAACTTCACCAATACCTACTCCACTTATGAGGATTTAAAAGAGAAGTATTATGCCGCCCTTTCTCATAAGGGGGTAGTAGGTTTAGCCATAGCCACAAGGCCTGATTGTTTATCGGAAGAAGTACTAGAACTTCTATCTGAATTAAATGAAAAGACCTATCTATGGATAGAATTGGGCCTTCAAACCATCCATGAAAGAACTGCTAAATTTATTAGAAGGGCGTACCCATTAAAAGTTTATGATGAGGCGATAGAAGAGTTACAAAAGAGGAATATAAGGGTAGTTACCCATTTGATATTTGGTTTACCTGGTGAATCTAAAGAGGAGATTCTAGATTCAGTTAGATATGTGGCTAATACCAAGACTTGGGGGGTAAAATTTCATCTATTATATATACAGAAGGGAACGGATTTATATGAATACTATTTAAAAAATCCTTTTCCAGTATTTAGTAGAGATGAATATATATCCTTGGTAGCAGATGGTCTTGAACTACTTCCTGGGGATATGGTAGTCCATAGAGTAACGGGGGATGGTAAAAAGGATTTATTATTTGAACCTAGATGGTCTTTGGATAAATTAAGGGTTCTTTCAGGCATAGATAAGGAATTGAAAAGGAGAAATTCTTATCAAGGATTAAAATATTAATAATCCTCACAGCCTTCACCCTTCTAGCATATTATATATTGCACAATAATATGAAGAAAGGTGATAGATATGGAAAATAGATATGGAAGTATGCAGGTTTGTCCCCCAGGGAGTTTTTCTTATATTATAAGACCGGGAGATACCCTATTTCAATTGGCAAATAGGTTCAACACTACAGTAGAGGCTATTATGAGGATTAATCCAGGAATTGACCCAAATAGGCTTCAAATCGGCCAAAGCATCTGTATACCAGGAGCAACGACTCCACCAGCAGGAACTTGTCCTAATGGATTTTTCCACGTAGTAAGGGCCGGGGACACATTCTTTAGATTGAGCCAACAATACGGAGTAAGTGTAGATGCCATAATAAGGGCTAATCCAGGAGTAGATCCAAATAGGCTGCAGATAGGTCAAAGAATTTGTATACCTGGAGGAATGCCACCACTACCACCATGTGTTAATGGATTCTACTACACCATTAGAGCTGGAGATACTATATTTGCTCTTAGTCAGCGATTTAACGTAAGCGTTGAAGCCATAATTGGTGCTAATCCTGGAATAAATCCAAATAACCTTCAAATCGGCCAAACCATTTGTATTCCAAGAGCTATGATGCCCTCACCACCATGTCCTAATGGATTCCTTTATTCCATAAGGGCAGGAGACACCCTATTTGCTTTAAGTCAAAGATTCAATGTAAGCGTAGATGCCATAATAAGGGCTAATCCGGGGATAGATCCCAACAATTTACGAATTGGGCAATTAATATGCATACCAACCTTCTAAAAGAGGAGCCTAGGCTCCTTTTTTTGTATTTAACCATTAACATTCCCCTTTACAGCTGCATAGTATATAGTGCAGATAATTATATAATGGAAAGGTGGGTTAGTATGAGCGATAGACATGATAAAGATGGAAAATGCCCAAGAGGCAGTTTCCCATATACCATCAAATCTGGGGATACCCTCTATCTCTTAGCCCAAAGATATAATACTACAGTAGAGGCTATTATGAGGTTAAATCCAGGCATTGATCCAAAAAATTTACAGATAGGGCAAGTAATATGTATACCAAGCGAAAAACCGATGCCACCTTGTCAAGATGGATTCTACTATACCATTAGACAAGGAGATACATTCTATAAATTGAGCCAGCAATTTGGCGTAAGCGTAGAGGATTTGATGAGGGCTAATCCAGGGGTAGATCCAAATAATCTTCAAATCGGTCAGGTAATATGCATTCCACACAAAGTATCTCCAATACCACCCTGCCCCAACGGATTCTATTACACCATAAAGACGGGAGACACTATATACGGCCTTAGCCAAAGATTTAATGTATCTGTTCAAGAGATATTATACGCCAATCCAGGCATCGATCCAAACAATTTACAAATAGGCATGCAAATCTGCATACCTAGAAGGATGCCAGATTATTCATTACCACCATGCCCTAATGGATTCTACTACACCATAAGGCCTGGGGATACCATATTTATGATCGGCCAGAAGTTTAATGTACCAGTACAAGAAATTATCCACGCAAATCCGGGTATCGATCCAAACAACCTACAAATTGGGCAAGTAATATGTATCCCTAGAAAATGTGTAGTATTCTGTTTCTAAAAGGATAAAAGCCCAAACTTGGGCTTTTATCCTTAATGTTTTAATTTAATCCTTTCTTCACTTTCATAGAAAATGTCCTCTTCTTTAACTCCCTTATCAAGAAGTA
Source organism: Tissierellia bacterium (assembly GCA_012728595.1). Classification (GTDB taxonomy): domain Bacteria; phylum Bacillota; class Clostridia; order Tissierellales; family Tepidimicrobiaceae; genus Tepidimicrobium. Next base: position 623 of record JAAYEU010000086.1, on the reverse strand, counting down.
TTCTATAGCTATCCAAAATCATATTTTTTGATCCGCACATATAAACCTTATAACCTTCTAAATCCATATCCTCTAACAGATGGGTTACATATCCCCTTTTAAGGGAGCTATCCTTATCTCGTGATACTATAGGCAGGTAATGGAATCTTTCATCCTCCTTTTCTAAAGCTTGGAAATAGTTTCTATATAAAAATTCATCTTCATATCTTTGACCATCTAATAGTTTTACATCCTTTATATTTGGATTATTGGTTAGGACTTCCTTAGTCAAGCCGATAAAGGGGGTAATACCTATTCCGTTGGCAATGAATAATATCTTTTCACTAGAGTTATCTGCCACCAATTCATTCCCCATAGGGCCTTCCAATTCTACTATATCGCCTAGCTTAAAGTTATTAAATATTATATTGGTTCCATACCCTCTTTCTACCTTCTTGATTATGACGCTTAATTTAGTACCATCCTTATTAAAGGATGAAATAGAATAGGCTCTAAAGGCCTTGGGTTCATCTTGAATCTTTATTAAAATAAACTGGCCTGCCTTATAATCCACCCTTTCAGGAGATATAAAGGAGAAGGTATATTCCCTAATATCTTCCCTCAACTCCTTAATATCTGTGATT
>JAAYEU010000010.1 GCA_012728595.1 Tissierellia bacterium | reverse complement strand
TATGTATATATCAGCTCCCAATTTTTTTAGCCTTTCCACTGTATAGCTGTTATTCATATCGGAACCAGACACCTTATATTTTTCAGTTAATAATATTTCTGCCAGCCCACTCATACTAACCCCACCAATTCCAATAAAATGAATATGGGAGTATTGATGACCATTTATAGAAAAATCAAACATATACTTACCTCCTATATCATCAAGTCAACAGTTCTTTACAATATTATTACCAAGTTACGTATTAATATTATTTTATTCCAATATTAGATTTTTGTCACTGCTTGATTATATCATATTATTATAACAATAAAAAGGCAATACAAAAGGGTCATAACAAAAAATGTAAAAGGATATAGTGGAAAAGCTAAAAAATTAAAATCTGAAAAATATTCTAGAATAAGAAGGATTTTTGAAAAAAATAGAGAATATAAAGAATATTCGAATATATTTTTGACTTCTATGGAAGGTGGTGAACATTGACCATGCAAGTAACCGACGTAAGAATTAGAAAGATCACAGAGGAAGGTAAGATGAAGGCAATAGTATCTGTAACCTTTGATGAAGAATTTGTAGTGCATGATATTAAAATAATTGAAGGGCAGAATGGGTTATTTGTTGCTATGCCTAGTAGAAAGATGCCTGATGGTGAATTTAGAGATATTGCACATCCTATTAATGCAGAGACTAGGCAAAAGATTCAGGAGGCAATTTTTGAAGAATATGAAAAGGTTTTAATAGCCGAGTAAAAAGGGTCCTTAGGGCCTTTTTTACTTTTTTATTTATTATAAGGCTAAAAGTCATTTTTTTATGTGCATTTTATCTCAAATGAGTTAAAATATATTTGATAGTAAATATAAAAGAGGTGTTAGTATGAATATATCCATTATATTGGCAGCAGGGGAAGGTACAAGAATGAAATCAAAGATTCCTAAAGTATTGCATAGGATTTGTGGTAGACCTATGTTGGAATATGTATTAAGAGCTAGCAATAAGGCCAATATAGAGAAGAACTGTGTAATAGTTGGACATTTAGCTGATATGGTAAAAGATGAATTTAAGGATTGGGATATAGCTTTTAGAACCCAGCCTATGGGTGAAGAATATCCCTATGGTACAGGTTATGCAGTTATGCAGGCAATGGACTATATTGAAGATAACAGCAATGTGGTTATACTTTACGGAGATACCCCCCTTATAAGGGATGAAACTATAAAGAAACTTATAGATTACCATGAAGAAAATAACTATGATGGTACAGTTTTAACTGCGCATTTGGAAGATCCGACAGGTTATGGTAGAATTATTAGGGACCAAAAAGGCCATATATTAAAAATAGTTGAACATAAAGACGCAACAGAAGAGGAGTTGAATATAAAGGAGATTAATTCAGGCATTTATTGCTTTAAGGGTAAGGATCTTAAGGATGCCTTAGGAAAGATTACAAATGACAATGCTCAAGGTGAATATTATATTACCGATGTGATAACAATCTTAAAAGAAGAGGGTAAAAGGGTTGGTGCCTATGTAATAGAGGATTCTAACGAGATCCATGGCGTTAATTCTAGAGTTCAACTTGCCTTCTGTGAAAGGATTATGAGGAATAGAATCAATTATAGGCATATGGAAAATGGGGTAACCATAATAAATCCAGAAAACACCTATATAGAACCAGATGTTATTATCGGAAAAGATAGTATAATATATCCTGGAGCCATAATAGCTGGCAGGACCATAATAGGCGAAGATTGTATAATAGGGGAAAATTGTAGAATTGAAAATAGTAAAATTGGTAAGGGAGTGAAAATATATTCATCTACCATTACTGAAAGTACAGTGGACGATGGATGTACAATTGGACCCTATGCCCATTTAAGGCCAAATAGCCATTTAGGCAAGAATATTAGAATTGGTAACTTCGTAGAAGTTAAAAATTCCACAATTGGCGATAATAGTAAAGCAGGACATTTGGCATACATAGGAGATGCAGATGTGGGCAAAAATGTGAATATTGGTTGTGGTGTAGTATTTGTTAATTATAATGGCCGTTTCAAATCTAGGTCCTTAGTTGAAGACAATGCCTTTATTGGTAGCAATGCCAATTTAGTAGCTCCAGTAGTTGTGAAAAAATGGGGTTATGTGGCAGCAGGTTCTACTATTACAGAAGATGTAGGAGAGGGATGCCTATCTATTGCAAGGGCAAAGCAGGTAAACAAAGATGGATGGGCAGAGAGAAAGGGATTAAAAGAAAGGGAGTAAACTAATAGGAGGAATTACAAATGAAATTACAAAAGGAAAAAATCAAGATATTCACTGGTAACGCTCATAGGGAATTAGCTGAAAATATCTGCAAGGAGCTAGACATACCTTTAGGGAAATGTGAAGTAGGTAAGTTTAGTGACGGAGAGGTTTTCGTGGATGTTGGTGAAACTGTAAGAGGCCATGATTTATTTATAATCCAACCTACTTGCTCACCTGTAAACGATAATCTGATGGAATTACTGATATTAATAGATGCCTTTAAAAGGGCTTCTGCAGGCAGGATAAATGCTGTAATACCTTATTATGGTTATGCTAGGCAGGATAGAAAAACTAAAGCTAGAGAGCCCATTACAGCAAAGTTGGTTGCAGATTTGTTAACTGTAGCGGGTATCGATAGAGTTGTGAGCATGGATCTACATGCCGGACAAATTCAAGGCTATTTTGATTTGCCAGTAGACCACCTATCTGGAGTTCCAATACTAGCTGAATATTTCAAGGATATTATAGACAGCGATACGGTAGTGGTTTCACCAGATATAGGTGGGGTGGCTAGGGCAAGACAATTTGCAAATTTATTAGACCTTCCTATAGCCATAATTGAAAAGAGGCGTCCTAAGGCCAATGTTTCAGAAGTGATGAATGTAATTGGAGATATAAAAGACAAACATGCCATATTGGTAGATGACATAGTGGATACGGCAGGCACCATAACTGAAGCAGCTGAAGCATTAAAAAAGTTTGGAGCTAAAGTCGTGTATGCTTGTGCTACTCATCCCGTTTTATCTGGACCTGCCATCGAAAGGATAAAGAACTCCGTAATTGAAAAATTCGTAGTAGCAGATACAATCCCCTTAGGAGAGGAAAAAAAGATAGATAAGATTGAAGTGGTAAGTATAGCGCCAATCTTTGCTGAAGCCATAAGAAGGATACATACCAATGAATCGGTAAGTATATTGTTCGATTAACCAAGAGGTGATAGATTGTTTGCAATAATCGGATTAGGCAATCCAGGTAAGAATTACGCCAATACCAGGCATAATGTCGGTTTTAACACCATAGACCTACTGGCTAGTAGGAATAATATTAAGGTAAACAAAATAAAGTTTAAATCGGTTTATGGTGAGGGGTTTATTTCTGATAAAAAGGTAATTTTATTGAAACCGCACACCTATATGAATAATAGTGGCATGGCGGTATTGGATCTTGTCAACTTCTATAAGTTGCCTATAGAAAATATACTAGTTATAGTAGACGATATAGATATAGAGTTCGGAACTATCAGGATAAGGAAAAAAGGGAGTGCAGGAACTCATAATGGATTGAAGTCCATAATTTATCACCTTCAGTCAGAAGAATTTCCGAGAATAAAGATAGGAATAGGCAATAGAAGAGAAGGACAAGATCTGGCAGATTTCGTCTTAAGTAAATTCACTAAGGAAGAAAGAGTGGATATAGAATTGGCAATAGAGAAGGCTGCTATGGCAGTGGAAGCCATTCTTGCTGACGGTATTGATAAAGCTATGAATGAATTTAATAAAAAAGACAATAAGCCCAGAAAGTAATTTCTGGGCTTAAGGACTATGCAGTTTTTAAGGAGCGCTGATAAGATGGCAAATATATTTATTGACCCCTTGAAGGAATTCACTTCCTATCAAAAACTATTAGAAAAGGTAGAAAAGAAGAAATCTATATCCACCTATGGAATAATCGAGTCCAACATTGGACATTTTTGTTATGCCCTAAATCAACACCTAAATAGGCAGATTTTAATTCTTACCTATGATGAAAGAAGGGCGGAAAAGATATATGAAGATATTAAAAACTTCCAAAGAGATAAGATAGAATTATATCCCGACAGGGATATAATATTTTACAAGATAGACGCCATTAGCTCTGAAAGGACTAATGATAGATTAAAAATACTTTCCCGCTTAGTAAAAGATGAGCCCATTATAGTTGTAGCCCATATTGAGAGTATCTTAAATAAACTCATGAATCCTACCCTGTTTAAAGAAAAATCCACCAAAATAGACCTTGAAACCACAATAGAACTGGACCAATTGATCTCAAAGCTTATAGCTGGAGGATACCAAAGGGAAACTATGGTAGAAGGGGTTGGTCAGTTTAGTGCTAGAGGTGGAATAATAGATTTTTATCCTCCTAATAGCGATAATCCCTACAGGATTGAGATGTTTGACGACGAGATAGATTCAATAAGAAGCTTTGATATTATAACTCAAAGGTCCTTGGAAATGGTAGAATCCGTATATATTCCTCCTGTGAGAGAAGTATTATTGTTGGATGACTTTAGGGATAAGGTAATAGAAGCAATGGAAAGGGGAGTAAAAAGGGCTACCAAGAAGTTGGAAAAGGGATCTAAAATAAGGGAAAAGATAGAGGACAAATTCCTATCCTATGTTGGTGGACTAAAAGAGAAATTATACATCTCCAATATGGATATGGTTATTCCCTTCATACCAGAAGAATATCTATCCAGCCTGTTAGATTACTTTAAAGAGGATAGCATAATTTTTCTAGATGAGCCTAAAAGAATAGAGGAAAGGGTTAAAAATATAGAGGAGAGATTCTTATTTAAATATTCCGAGTGTTTAGAAGTGGGAGAAGTCCTTTTGGAACATAAGGATATCAATTATGACTATGAGGATATAGTAGCCCACATAAATGAAAGAATCCATATAGCCAACTCTCCTTTATTGGGTTATGATTCCCAGTTTAAGGCGGAAGATATAATCAAGTTTACAACTAAGACCATGCAGCCTTTTTACAATGATATGGACTATTTAAAAGAGGAATTAGAACATTATAGAAAAAGGGATTATAAGGTCATAATCTTTTCTGGAACGGAGGAAAGGGGAAAGAGATTACAATCCACTTTAATGGATTTAGGCCTTGTGTGTAGCTTCGTTAAAGATGAAAACAGGGAAATTAAGCCTAGCCAGGTGTTTATAACTCCTGGCAGCATCAATGGAGGCTTTGAATATGTAGATTTAAAGTTGGCTGTGATTTCCGATAAAGAGATATTTGGCACTTCAAAAGAAGGAAGAAGGACAAAGAAAAAGTCTAAGAAGGATACCATCGATTTTACCGATTTAAAGGTGGGAGATTTTGTAGTCCACGAAAACCATGGAATTGGAATATATGAGGGCATTGAGCAGTTAAATATACAAGGGGTGGTTAAGGATTATTTAACCATTGGATATAGGGGTAATGACAAGTTATATGTACCTATAGACCAGATGGATTTGATACAAAAATATATTGGGGCCGATTCGGTTAAACCTAAGGTCAATAAGCTTAGCAGCCAAGAATGGACAAAGACTAAGCAGAGGGCTAAAAAGGCAGTAGAGGATATGGCTAAGGAATTATTGGAATTGTATGCCAAAAGGGAAAGTCAAAAGGGATTTGCCTTTTCCAAGGACACCGTGTGGCAAAGTCAGTTTGAGGATTCTTTTCCCTATGAGGAGACGGAGGCCCAGATTAGGAGCATAGAAGAGATTAAAAGGGATATGGAGAAAGATAAACCCATGGATAGGCTATTATGTGGGGATGTAGGCTATGGGAAGACAGAAGTAGCTTTAAGGGCTGCCTTTAAATCCATTATGGATGAAAAACAAGTGGCCTTTTTAGTGCCTACCACCATATTAGCACAGCAACATTACAATACCATCAAGGAAAGGTTTAAGGATTTTCCCATTGAAGTGGCCATGTTGAGTAGATTTAGGACTGCCAAGGAACAGAAAGAAGCTTTGGAAGGACTGAGAATGGGAACTGTAGATATAGTAGTGGGAACCCATAGGTTGTTATCTAAAGATGTAGTCTTTAAGGACTTGGGCCTTTTGATAGTGGATGAAGAGCAGCGATTTGGGGTAAAACATAAGGAAAAGTTGAAAAAACTAAAAGAGAATATAGATGTGTTAACCTTAACTGCCACTCCCATACCTAGGACTTTACATATGTCCCTTATAGGTATTAGGGATATGAGCTTAATAGATGAGCCGCCGGAAGAAAGATACCCTGTTCAGACCTATGTTTTAGAATTTAATGAACAGATGATAAGAGAGGCTATTCTGAAAGAAATGGGCAGGAAAGGTCAGGTATATTTTGTATACAATAGGGTGGAAAATATAGAGAAGATGGCTTTACAACTAAAAAAGCTAGTTCCTGAGGCAAGAATTGCCATAGGCCATGGGCAGATGAGCGAAAGGGAACTGGAAAAAGTCATGGTGGATTTTATAGGCCATGAATATGATATACTAGTATGTACAACCATTATCGAAACGGGATTAGACATTCCCAATGTAAATACTATTATCATATATGATGCAGATAAAATGGGCTTATCCCAACTATACCAATTAAGGGGTAGGGTTGGTCGTACCAACAGGATTGCTTATGCCTATTTAACCTACCAGAAGGATAAGGTCTTATCTGAAGTTGCAGAGAAAAGGCTAAGGGCCATAAAGGACTTTACTGAATTTGGTTCAGGCTTTAAAATTGCCATGAGGGATTTAGAGTTAAGAGGAGCAGGTAACCTATTAGGGGTGGAACAGCATGGGCATATAGAGGCCATAGGATATGATTTATATGTTAAATTCTTAAACCAAACCATCAGAAGACTTAAAGGCGAAAAGGTGGAAGAAAGTATTAATACTACAATAGATTTAGCCATAGATGGGTATATATCTAACAAATATATTGAAGATGAAGAACAAAAAATTGAAATCTATAAAAAGATTGCTGCCATTAAGAGTCAGAAAGATTATGAGGAAGTATTAGATGAGCTTATCGATAGATTTGGAGATGTACCAAATGAGGTTAAGAACTTAATGGACATTTCCTATATAAAGAATAATGCAAGCCTATGCTATATAAAGAATATTAGCCAAGTGAGAAACAGGATAATCTTAGAATTGGATTCGGTAGAACATATTTCGCCAAATTTAATCCATTACCTTTCCAAAGAATATGGCCAAAGGATCAGTTTCGATCTGTCCAATAGCCCTTCCTTTAGCTTTAGAACTAGCAAGGATATTTTAAGAGACTTAAAGGGGTTGGTTGAGAAAATTAGAGGTTTCCATAATCCAGCTAATACTGTATAATATAAGTATATTTATTAGGGAGGAATTATGAGTGGTAAGACTAAATAAAAGACTTTTAATCTTAACAGTAATGATTGGATTAATATCTTTATCTATTATAGGTTGTACTAAAGGGAAAAACAAAGAGGGCATAATAGCTGAAGTAGATGGGGAAGCAATCACTCAGGAAGAATTTGATAAGGACTTTGAACTGGCAAAAAAGATGAGGCAGCTTCAATATGGAAAGGAGATCCTATCTCAGGAAGTGGAAGATAATAGGATCTATGAAGATGTCCTTAAGGAAGACCTTTTAGGAACCCTGATTTTAGATAAGGTGATAAATAATGAACTGGAGAAAGTCAACATACAGGTTACCGATGAAGAAGTGGAAGAAGCTTTAGAAAACCACTATATAACTGAATTTGGTGGAAAAGATCAATATAAGAGGTTTTTAGAGGAAAATGACATATCTGAAGAGGTCATTATAAGGGATATAAAAAGGGTTTTAACCTTTGAAAAGCATAGGGAGCATTTCTTCAATGAAGTGGAGTTATCGGAAGATGAAATAAAGGATTACTTTAATAAGAACAAGGACTCTTTTATAAAATATAGGATCAGCCATATTCTAGTGAAAACTGAAGAGGAAGGTAATAGGATTTTAGAAAAATTAAAAAAGGGTGAGGATTTCCATACTCTGGTTATGATGGAGTCAATAGATTCTGATTCAGCCATACAGGGAGGCGATTTAGGCTATTTTACCAAGGAATCCATTTTACAGGCCTATAAGCCATTAGGAGAGGCGGCTTCTAAATTAGACATAGGTGAGATAAGCGGACTGATTAAGACGGAGTTAGGCTATCATATTATATTATTGGAGGACAGGATAGACAGCTTTGAGGATTTAAGGGAAGAGATAATGGAAGAATTCAAAAATGAGAAGCACAAGGAAGAGATTATAAATTTGAAAGAAAAGGCAAATATAGAAATATATGTGGATATAGAAGAGTAACCTTCACTATTAAGTGGAGGTTTTTTCTTTTAATGTAAATACTTTAAGTTAAGATTACCATAAATGTATAAAAAATTCCTATTAGTAAAATAATAAATACACAACAAATTTTCTTGAGGAGGGAAAAAATGAAGGCAACAGGTATAGTTAGACGAATAGATGATTTGGGAAGAGTAGTTATACCTAAAGAAATTCGAAGAACCTTGAGAATTAGAGAAGGAGATCCACTAGAGATATTTACTGATAGAGAAGGAGAAGTAATATTAAAGAAATATTCGCCCATTGGAGAGTTGAATGAATTTGCCAATGAATACTGTGAATCCTTATACGAAGCCACTAACTTTATTGCTATTATTTCAGATAGGGATCATATAATTGCTGTTGCTGGTGGTTCGAAAAAGGAATACCTGGATAAGAGGATTAGCCCAGAATTGGAAAAGATTATGGAATCTAGAACTACTTATATAACCAAGGATATGGATAAACCCATAAAAATACTCTATGAAGATGAAAACCCCGATGAATATACAGCCCAAGCAATAGCCCCAATAATCACCCAGGGAGACCCTATAGGAACTGTAATACTGGTATCCAAGGAGCCCGATGCGGTAATGGGAGAAACGGAGATGAAGTTAATAGAGACGGCAGCAGGATTTTTATCCAAGCAGATGGAAAATTAAAGGCCTACCACATATGGTGGGCTATATTATTTTTGTAAAGCATTGATCTTTATTGTTATAATGGTATATTATATTAAATATATTTTTGATATAATAGCTTTAGTTTGTATTAATTAGTAGGGGGAGAAATGATGACTAGGAAGAATTTTTTGAAGGGAGCAGCTATTCTTGGAATTGCTGGAGTAATAGTAAAAATATTAGGGGCCTTTTATAGAATACCCCTTAGTAATATAATCAAGACGGAAGGAATGGGCTACTATCAAACGGCCTACCCTCTATATGTACTACTATTAACCCTTTCTACGGCAGGTTTTCCAGTAGCTATTGCTAAGTTGGTTTCTGAAAAACAAGCCTTAGGGGATTACAGAGGGGCTCATAAGATCTTTAAGGTAGCGTTTTTTGGTTTGTTTCTAACTGGATTGATAACATCCTCCTTTGTCTTTTTTAATGCTAGATATATTGTTAAAGCCTTAGGCAATGAAAAGGCATATTATTCTTTAATAGCTTTGGTTCCCGCCTTGTTTTTTGTTCCAATAATGGCAGCCTTTAGAGGCTTTTTTCAGGGCAGACAAGTTATGACACCAACAGCCTTATCCCAGGTGGTGGAACAGTTTTTCAGAGTAACTGGTGGGTTACTTATGACCTATCTATTGTTAGGACGAGGAATCCCTGTGGCTGCAGGAGGGGCATCCTTTGGTGGCTCTATAGGAGCAATGGCAGGGGCTGGAATTATAATATTAATCTATCTATCTAAGAGAAAAGAGATTAAAGAGGAGATGGAAAAGAGTTTAACACATAAGGAAGAATCCTCAGGAAAGATAATAAAGGACTTATTATCTATTGCCATTCCTATTACCATAGGGGCAGCCATAGTGCCTATAATGAATACTATAGATACTTTATTGGTATTTAATCGCTTACAAAGCATAGGCTTTAGTGCAGCCAGAGCCAATGAGCTATATGGGCAGTTGACGGGACTTGCCCAAACCTTAATCAATTTACCTCAAGTTTTTTCCACAGCCTTGGCCATAAGTTTAGTGCCAGCTATTTCTGAGGCCCATGTAAAGAAGAGATTTAATGAGATTAGAAGTATTAGTTTTTCAGGAATTAGGGTAACATTATTAATAGGCTTACCATGTGCATTTGGCTTATTTGTTTTAGCAAGGCCCATTATAAACTTACTATATTTTAAAAATACAGCAGAAAGTATAACTAGTACAGGCGAAATACTATCCATACTTTCATTTAGCGTTATATTCTTAACTTTAGTTCAATCTCTTACGGCTATTTTACAAGGCCTTGGTAAGCCCTTGATATCCGTAAGAAACCTATTTATTGGGGCGGTTGCAAAGGTAATTCTAACTTATGTATTGACTGGGATTACAAGCATAAACATTAAGGGAGCAGCCATAAGTACATTAATAGCTTACCTTATTGCTGCAGTATTGGATTTAATAAGCGTAATAAAATATACCCGTTTGAAATTACAGGTTAAAGACCTATTTATAAAGCCATTGATATCTTCCTTAGGTATGGCCGTACTTACAAAAGTAAGCTATTTAGGATTATTGGGCATAATAGGAGATAGATTATCCACTATTGTGGCCATCTTTATAGGGGCTATAGCTTATGGAGTTTTACTGCTTGTAACTGGCTCCTTTACCTATGAGGATTTTAGCCTATTACCTAAAGGCGATAAAATAGCTAACTTATTATTGAAGTTTAAACTAATTAAAAGATAAATTTATAATGCAAAGGAGAAAGGGATATGGGAAAGATTTATATACTAGGATTGGGACCGGGAGATGTAGACTCTTTAACTTTAGGAGTTGTCAATAGGATTAAGAGTGGGGATAAAAATTTCTTAAGAACTATAAAGCATCCCACCATTAAATTCTTTAATGACAACAATATTCCCTATGAATCCTACGATTATGTATATGATATGAAAGAGGATTTTAAAGATGTTTATGAATATATTGTGGAGGATTTGATTAAAAAGGCAAAAGAGTATAAATCCATTAATTATATAGTACCCGGCAATCCCATGGTGGCGGAAAAGACGGTTGAGCTTTTGCTTAAGAAGGAAGACAAAGACCTTGAAATAGAGCTTATGACGGGTCTAAGTTTTATTGAACCCATGTTGGAATTGTTAAAAAGGGACCCTATTAGTGGACTAAAGATAGTAAATGGAGAGGAATTTGACATAAAAGATATAGATATTAATATTGATTATATTATAACTCAAGTGTATAATAGGAGAGTCGCCTCTGATATAAAGCTTGTACTTTCAGAGGTTTATGGTGACGAGTATGAAATATATGTGGTAAATAGGGCAGGGGTAAAAGGGGAAGAAAAACTCTATAAAATCCCTATCTATGAATTGGACAGAATAGATGGAATAGACTCTTTAACTAGTATATATATTCCTAAAGTGGATAAAATAATTAAAAAATTATACGATATTGCCGATATTATAGATACAATGAAGAAATTGAGAAGCGAGGAAGGCTGCCCTTGGGATAGAGAGCAGACCCATAAATCCATTAGACAATCGGTAATTGAAGAGGCCTACGAGGTAGTAGATGCAATAGATAGGGAGGATGAAGAAGGGTTAATTGAGGAGCTGGGGGATCTACTTTTACAGATTATATTCCATTGCCAGATAGCCTCAGAAGAAGGAAGGTTTAACCTTTACCATGTTACAACCCAACTGAATAATAAACTTATTTATAGACATCCTCACGTTTTCGATGAAAAAAAAGTAGAAAAATCTGCTGAAGTAGTATATAATTGGGATAAGTTAAAGTACAATAAAAGGGGCATATCTACATATACCGACATATTAAAAGACATTCCTCCGCTTCCTGCTTTGATGAAGAGTTATAAGGTTCAAGAAAGGGCAGGGCAGGTGGGGTTCGATTGGGCCGATGTAGATGGAGCCCTGGAAAAGGTAAAGGAAGAGTATTTTGAGGTTATTGAATCCATTAATGCCATTGAAGGTGGTGATATAGGGGAGATAGAAGAAGAATTGGGAGATTTATTGTTTGCCGTTGTCAATGTGTGTAGATTTTTAAATGTAAATCCAGAAGTTGCTTTGAACAGAACGGTGAACAAATTCATCCAGCGGTTTGAAATCATGGAGAAAGAAAGCATAAAAATGGGTAAAAAACTAGAGGATATGACTTTGGAAGAAATGGATGAACTTTGGAATAAGGCTAAGCTACATAAATTCTAGCAATTTATTAAAAAGATAATATAATAAGAAGGATTTTTAAAAAGAATATAGAATAATTTTAAAGAGTTTAACATTAGGATAAGAGGAGGAATCTATAATGAATAAAGCTGAACTAGTTGCCAGCATGGCAGAAAAGGGAAATTTGACTAAGAAAGATGCAGAAGCCGCATTAAACGCTTTTATGGCTGTGGTAGAAGAAACATTAGCTAAGGGAGAAAAGGTACAATTAGTTGGATTTGGAACTTTTGAAGTAAGGGACAGGAAAGCTAGAGAGGGAAGAAATCCAAGAAATCCACAAGAAGTAATCCATATACCTGCATCAAAAGCGCCAGTGTTCAAGGCTGGTAAAGGATTAAAAGAAGCAGTTAATAAGTAAAAAAATCAGGTCTTAGACCTGATTTTTTTGACTACAGGGAGGGGAAATTTTGCGAATCGACAAATTTTTGAAGAATTCTAGGATCATAAAAAGAAGAACTGTAGCTAAGGAGGCTTGTGAAGGAGGAAGGGTATTATTAAACGGCAAGGTAGCCAAGCCGGGTGACAAGGTAGAGGTTGGAGATGTAATCCAGGTAAACTTTGGGACTGGCTCGGTGAAGGTGGAGGTTTTAGAAGTAAAGGATAATGTAAAAAAAGATGAGGCAGAAAAATTATATAGGACTATCGATTAAAGGCTTTGTTCTAAAAGCCTTTTTTTATTCATAAATATTAATAAGAAAGGACTTGGAGGGAGATTAGGTGAGTGAGATAAGGGGGAATTTTAAAAATCAAAATGTCCTAATAGAGGACAGGAATAAAGTTACTATAACTGGGGTTGAACAGGTAGAAAGTTTTAATGATAATACCATAGTTTTAAAGACCGTAAAAGGAGGCATGATAATAAAGGGAGAAGGGCTTAATGTAGGCAAGTTAAATTTAGATGATGGAAATGTAAAAATAGATGGGGTAATCAATGGTATAAACTATATGGACAAAGGTACATCTCAAAAGGGGAAAATAGTTGGGAAAATTTTTAAGTAGGTAGGGGTAGAGTATGGAAAGCACTATAAGGATTCAACTCTATATATTCTTAACTTCCATCTATGGAGGATTGATATCTGGATTAGCCTATGATATCTATAGAACTACTAGATATTATTTTAAGCCTAAAAAAATAGCTACATTATTGGAAGATCTACTGTTTTGGATAGGTTTATCCCTTATATTCTTTTATATACTCAATAAAAGTAGCGGTGGTAGCTTAAGGGGATATATGTTTATAGGCTTTTTTATAGGTGGCCTTATCTATTTAAAAATTTTAAGTAAGCTTCTATTTCCCTTATGGTTAAAATTGTTTAAAGGGATTATAATATTGATAAGGTATATTATGAAAATTATAAAATTGCCCTTTATAAGGACAAAGACCCTATTGCTTCCTAAAATCAAGAAAGCCAGTAGATTAAAGCGAATACCCAAGGAAGCTTTCCATGAAATAAAAAGGTATAAAAGAATTTTATCTAATAAAAAATAGAGGTTTTTTCAAAAAAATGTAGAATATACATATAGAGGTGGTAAGATGAGAAGGAGGAAGAAACGAAAGATTAAACTAAGACATATAATGCTTATGCTTATCATCTTTGGGATTTGTAAAACCTTAATCGATCAGAGTTTAATGCTTAAAGAATTAAATGAAAGGAAAAGGTTGGAGGAAGAGGCTATAACCCAATTAGAAAAGGAAATAGATGAGCTAAATGAGGAGATTGAAAATAAGGATTCCCTTTCCTTTATCGAAAAAACTGCAAGAGAGGATTTAAAGATGGTTAAACCTAGGGAAATAATATACATAGATAGGAGTAAAGATAAAGGGTTGTTTAAATTTTTTAACAGATAGAACTCATTGACAATAAGCCCTTTCTAATATATACTAAAAGGAGAAAAATTATTGTAAGGAGGAATCATTTATTTATGCCCATAACTGTTGGAAGAGTAGTTGAGGGCACGGTCACAGGTATTACAAACTTTGGGGCGTTCGTTCAATTACCTGAAGGTAAAAGCGGATTGGTCCATATCTCCGAAATATCTGATGACTATGTTGAAAAGGTAGCCGACTACTTGAAAAAAGACCAAAAAGTTAAAGTGAAAATCTTATCTATCTCTGAAGATGGCAAAATAAGCCTTTCTATTAGACAAGCAAAACCAAAAACTAGTAATCCAATTGAAATCGATTGGAATAGGTTGGATGAAAAGCAAAAGTATATGTCATTTGAAGATAAGCTATCTAAATTCTTAAAGGATAGTAGTGAAAGACAAGACCAGTTGAAGATGAGAGAGGGTAGAAGAGGGATTGGTCACCGAAATAGAAGCAGAAGCATGGACTTATAAAACCGGATTAATCCGGTTTTTTATATTTTATAAAAAATATTATATAAAAAGGGAAAATATAAATCCATTATGTCAAAAATTTTTTCCCATCTACAAGAAGGATTGACAAATTATTTCTCCTTGTCCTGATAAGATGTATCTATAAGATGATGGGATAGGGGGAATAGAATGTTAAGGCAGGAATATATTCTAAGGAAGGAAAAAAAGAAAGACGGGGTTACCGTCAATTGGGAGGGTATTTTATCCTGCATATTAGTTTTTTTTATAAGTAGAGCCAGCATTATTGACAAGCTTACGCCCTTTGGTCTAGCTTTTATTGCAGCTTATTTTTTATCAAAGCGGGGAAGTTTTTTTATCCTTTTATCCTCCCTGTTGGGGATAATATCTTATCATGGACTAAAGGGAATGGATTATGTTGCTGGAGCCATTATCATATGGCTTATATTCAATCGCCTAAATTTCATTAAAGAATTTTCAATGCTAAAGTCCTCCCTTTTAGCCAGTATTATATTTACCATAACAAAGCTAATTTATCAGTTCGCATTCAATAGAGTGTTTCTTTACGATTTATTCATCATGGGATTTGAGGGCATGGCAGTATTTGCCTTGACCTATGTTTTTTTATATAGTTTATCCTTTGACTTAACAAACAGGGTTTACACCAATGAAAGGATTGTATCTGCTTTTATAATTTTAGCCTTAGTCTTTTCAGGCCTCCATGATATTGCCATTTTTGGAGCTTCTATAAAAAATACATTGATCATATTGTTCACCCTTTCCCTAGGATATAGGGAAGGCGCCTTAATAGGTGGAACTGTTGGCATAATTTTAGGGATGATTTCCAATATTGCTCAACCGGAGATGCCCTTTCTCCTTGCCTTATACGGGCTATCCGGCTTATTATCAGGAGTTTTTAAGGATTTAGGAAGACCGGGCTCCATACTTGGATTCTTGCTAGGTAACGGAATAGTGTCCTTTTATATTAATGGCTATGGAATAAGCTTTTTAAACATAAAAGAACTTATTGGAGGATTTATTCTATTCCTTTTATTTTATAAATTTTTAGATAGCTATTTGGCCGATGGTATAGAAATAATTAGTAGAAGGGCTAAGGATAAAACCTACGCCAGTAAAAAAGATGAATTAGCGGTAAGAAGGCTTAATGAAATATCTAAAGTGTTTCGGGAGTTGGGACAAACCTTTAAAGATTCCATAAATAAGGAAGGATATAGTGCAAATGAAGTTTATGAGTTAATAGACCAGCTGGCCAATTCCATATGCTGCGCTTGTGGGATGAGAAAGTTCTGCTGGGAAGAGGGCTTTTATAATACCTATCATGCCATGTTTAAGATGGTAAGTCTACTAGAAGAACGGGTGCCTTTAATAGAGAGGAATTTACCTCAATTAATAAGGGATTATTGTATAAATAGAGGTCAAATAATAAAGGAGTTAGAGGGATATTTTAATAACTTTAAGCTCAATAGGATATGGAAAGATAGGATAATGGAAAATAGGCTCCTACTTTCAGAGCAACTAAATGGTGTGGCAGATATAATGGAGGATATTGCTAAGGATATTTATATCGATCCTATTTTTAAAGAGGATATGGAGGAAATGCTGCTTTTAAACTTGAAGGAGAATAAGGTTAATGTAAAAGAGGTGATAGTAGTAGAATTGGATAACAACAATATGGAGGTATTGGTAGAAGTTGATAGGGCTTATAAAAAGGAAAACAGCTTAGAAAACATAAGAAGAATAGTCACCGATACCCTAGGCATGCCTTTTAAAGGGGAGTACAATATAGGTCAGCAAAAAAAGAACAGACAAAGGTTTAAGTTTATAAAAAGCAATAGATATAGTGCTATTACGGAAGTAGCAACAATAACCAACTATAATGATAATGTTTCAGGGGATAATTATACCTTTGGAGAAAACCAAAACAGCTATTTTGTAGCTCTAAGCGATGGTATGGGAGTTGGGAGAAAGGCTAATAATGAAAGTAGGATAGCCATAAACTTATTGGAAAAGTTTCTAGAAGCAAAATTCGATAAGGAGTTGGCCTTAAAGACCATTAATTCAATCTTGATGTTAAAATCTAATGATGAGGTATTTACAACCTTTGATATTTCCTTAATAGACTTATACACAGGCAAACTGCAGATAATTAAAACAGGAGCACCGGCAACCTTTATTAGGAAAAAGGATAGGATAGAGGTAATTAACAGCAAATCTCTACCGGTGGGGATTTTAAAGGATATTGACTTTAACGTGTATGAAGAATATTTAGAAGATGGAGATATTATAATCATGATGTCCGATGGAGTATTGGAAGCCAATGAAGAGGTAGAGAATGTAGAAAGATGGATGAGGGATGTGATAATTGGTATAAATAGTTTAAATCCCAAGAAGATTGCAGATGAGATAATTTCAGCTGCAAATAGGGCTAGTGGAGGTAAGATAAAAGACGATATGACCTTATTGGTAACCAAGTTTTGGAAAACAATAGAATAAATTGAGTATATATTTTACAAAAAGGTCAATAATCCAGATAAAACTATATAGGAGGTAAAATTTATGCTAAATCAAATCATAGTCATTTCAGATGGCCGTTCCAATGTAGGTCCTAAGCCATCTAGTATTGCAGAACTGGCCTATAACAAAGGGATTAGGGTAAATACCATAGGGATTATTGACAGTAATAAGGATAGGGATGCCATTGAGGAATTGGAGGACATTGCTGAAAAGGGTGGAGGCCTATGTGAACTGACCACCTTGGATAAGCTTTCAGCTGCTTTAAGTAGGGTTACCATAAGTTCAGTTTACAATTCCATTGAAGAGGTGGTAAGGGAGGAACTAAAGACCATTTCAGATAGAGATATATATGACATGAACCCAGTGGAAAGGAATAAAATAATAGATATGATAGACAAGATAAGCAATGAGGTACCCTTAAAATGCTTAATCCTTTTAGATGCTAGTGGTAGTATGAAGAATAAAATAGATGTAGCTAGAAAAAGCGTGCTGGAATTACTGCTATTTCTACAGGAGAGGAAGGGAGAAAACCAGATAGGCTTAATTGCATATCCTGGTAAAGATGGATATTACCAAATGCTATCCGATTTTACTTCAAATATAGATGAATTAAAAGGCGATATAGAAAAAATATCTACAGGGGGAACTACCCCCACTGGCTATGCCATGGAAGGAGCTATAAAGATGCTTACAAGGGATGAAGACTATCCTGTTAATGAATACATAGTATAGGTGGTCTAATGGTAATTGAAGGGAAATGGAATGGTAATAGGTATAAAGTGCTAGGTCAAATAGGGGCTGGCAATTTTGGTAGGGTATATAGGGTTTTAGACCATAAGGGGGATATAAGGGCCGTTAAAGTTTCTGAGGATATATTATCCATAACCAATGAATACAATTCTATGCTTAAGTTGGGATGCTTTCCTTTTATCCCTAAGGTTTATGATTTTGATGATTGGACGGTTAAGGGGAGAACATACCCATTTATTGTGATGGATTATATAGAGGGCAATAATTTAAAAGAGATAATGACTTTAGAAAAACTTGAGCCTAGAACCATATTTAAAATTGGAAAGCTGTTAACGGATATAATGATTAAAATCTACAAGCTTGGTTTCAGGTATACGGATATTAAATTGGAAAACATAATAATAGACAATAGGGGTAAAGTATTCTTTGTGGACTTTGGAAGTTTAACTCAAAAGGGTATGCCTACAAAAGAATATACCCCCACTTACAATATTAAGTCTTGGGGGCTAAAGGGTAAGGACTATAAAGCTTGTATATCTTTTAGCATAACCATGGTCATGGTATCCTTACTTAAAAGGGAGGAATTTAATCCTCTGGTAATAAGTTTGGAGGAGGTAATACAAAGAATTCATAGACTCCCTTTAAATGGAAGGCAAAAAAGACTATTAATAGATGGGTTAAGGGGAAAGTATGCAGATTTAAATAGATATTCCAAGGCAATAACATCTCTTCTACAGCAAGAAAATAATCCTTATAAATTGGACAAAATTGACTATATACTTATCATTAGTATAGTCAGTTTTGTTTTTATTGCCATTTTTGGAGTAAAATCTTATTTAAGTTGGTGATATTATCATGTATAATGTATATAGGTGATATTTGTGAAAGAGAAAGTATTAGAGGTAATAAAGGAATATAATTTGATTGAGGAAAAGGACAATATCGTGGTTGGCGTTTCTGGAGGGCCTGACTCTATGGCCCTATTATATCTTTTACTGGAAATACAAGAAGAAATAGAATTCAATATATTCGTAGCCCATTTAAACCACGGCGTAAGGGGAAAAGAGGCCTTGGCAGATGAAAAATTTGTAGAAAATTTAGCCAAGGAATTAAATCTTCCCTTTTTTTCTAAGAGGGTAAATATGGATAAATATGCAGAAGAAAAGGGATTATCATCTGAAGAGGCAGGAAGAGCTTTGCGCTATGTTTTTTTTCGTGAAATATTAGAGGAAATTGGAGGCGGGAAAATCGCCGTTGCCCATAACAAGAACGATCAGGCGGAAACCTTGTTAATGAGATTTTTTAGAGGTACTGGTATAGATGGCTTAAAGGGAATGGAGTACAAAAATGGAGATATAATAAGGCCAATTTTGGGTATAGATAGATTTGAAATAGAAAAATACTTAGCCGACAGGAAAATAGAAACTAGATTGGACAAGACAAATTTAGAACCTATTTATAATAGGAATAGGATAAGATTAGAATTAATCCCCTATATAGAAAAATATTTTAATCCCAATATAGTAGACACCCTTTGGAGGAATTCCCACATATATGCTATAGATAGCAACTTCTTAGAGGAATATTCTAAGAAAGCCTATAATAAGCTAGTGAAGAAAAAGGAAAAGAATAGGATAATACTAGACAGGAATTTGTTTATTAAAGAGGATTTAAGCATACAATTAAGGCTTATAAGAAGTTGTATACAAGATATAAATGGAAGTTTACAAGGCTTTACCAACAGGCATATTTCAGATGTTGTAGAGCTATTTTTAGAAGGAAAAACGGGAAAGGGTGTTCACCTGATCAATAATATAATTGCTAAGACAAGCTATGATGACCTTATAATTGAAAGGAGAAGAAAGCTTAAGATAAAGGATTTTCAAGTGGAAGTTCCTTTTGAAGGCAATACATATATTGATGAACTCCATATAGAGGTGAGGACAAAGGTATTTCCTGTCGAAGATGTTAAAATAAATGTAAAGGATAGGTTTAAAAAGTATTTCGATTATGATAAAATAAAAGGAAGTTTGTATATTCGCAATAGACGAGATGGAGACCGTTTTATCCCCCATGGCATGATGGGGAGCAAAAAGGTAAAGGACTTCTTTATCGATGAAAAGATTCCTAAAGAAGAAAGGGATAGGATTCCAATAATTGTTGATGAGGAAAATATTTTATGGATAGTCGGCTATAGAACTAGCAATATATATAGAATAACTGATGAAACAAAAAATGTTCTAGTAATAGAAATATTGGACTGATTAAAAAAGTTTAAATTAAGGAGGAAGGACATGGAAGGCATTATTAAAGAAGTGCTATTGACTGAAGAACAGATTATGACAAGGGTAAAGGAGTTAGGAAAACAAATTACTGAAGACTATAAGGGCAAGAACCTAATGCTGGTAGGCATATTAAAGGGAGCGGTTATCTTTATGGCAGAGCTGGCTAAAAATATTGATATGCCAGTATTGATGGATTTTATGGCTGTATCCAGCTATGGCAAGTCTTCTACTTCTACTGGAGTTGTAAGGATAATCAAAGACCTAGATTGCAGTATAGAAGATAAGGATATTCTAATTGTAGAGGATATTATCGATACAGGCCTAACCCTATCCTATTTAACTGATAATTTAAAAAAGAGAAGGGCAAAAAGCGTTAGGATAGTCACCCTTTTAGACAAACCAGATAGGAGAAAGGCAGAAGTGCCAGTGGATTACATAGGCTTTCAAATTCCCGACGAGTTTGTAGTAGGTTTTGGCCTTGATTATGCCGAACAATATAGAAACCTACCTTATGTAGCGGCTTTAAAGGAAGAAGTCTATACAGGAAAAAGTGATGATGTTGTTTTTTAACATATAATATGTTATAATCTAGGAATGTAGCTTTGACATTGGATAGGAGGGAGGACTTGGATTGAGAAGTTTTTTTAGAGGAACAAGTCTCTATTTGCTTCTACTTATCATAATTATTTTCGTAGTTGGTATGCTTGGAAAAGATGTAGAGCAAGTTACTCAAATTGATGTAACCGAGTTGATAGTAAGATTGGATAATAATGAAATAGAAAGTATTACAATAGTTGGAGATACATTAAGAGGCAGATTTAGGGATGGTAACCAATTTTCAGTATTATTACCAGAGCACATGAAAAATAACTTCTACCAAGATTATCTAAAGGAGAAAGTTGATTCAAACCAAATAATTTTATCGGCAGAACATGAACCATCTCAGCCTTGGTTTATTTCTGCACTGCCAACCATCTTTATGGTTTTAATCGTCCTTGCCTTTTGGTTCGTCTTCATGCAACAATCTCAAGGGGGAGGAAGTAGAGTAATGTCCTTTGGGAAGAGTAGGGCTAAAATGCATAAGGAAGATGAGGCCAACAAGGTAACCTTTGACGATGTGGCAGGTTTGGAAGAGGAAAAGGAAGAACTTAAGGAGATAGTTGACTTTTTAAAGAATCCAAGAAAATATATTGAAATAGGAGCTAGAATTCCTAAAGGGGTTCTATTAGTGGGACCACCAGGAACTGGAAAGACCTATTTAAGTAAGGCTGTAGCAGGAGAAGCAGGAGTACCCTTCTTCAGCATCTCTGGTTCCGATTTTGTAGAGATGTTTGTAGGGGTTGGAGCCAGCAGGGTAAGGGATTTATTCGAGCAGGCTAAGAAGAATGCTCCTTGTATAGTCTTTATAGACGAGATTGATGCTGTAGGAAGAAGAAGGGGAGCAGGTCTAGGCGGGGGCCATGATGAAAGGGAGCAAACCTTAAATCAATTGCTTGTAGAAATGGATGGCTTTGGTACTAATGAAGGGATAATAATCATGGCTGCAACCAATAGGCCAGATATATTAGACCCTGCAATATTAAGGCCTGGTAGATTTGATAGAAGAATTTATGTAGGTTTGCCAGATGTGAAGGCTAGAGAAGAGATATTGAAAATCCATACTAGGAACAAGCCCTTAGCTGATGATGTGGACTTGAAAGTTGTAGCCAAGAGGACTCCAGGATTTTCTCCAGCAGATTTAGAGAACTTAACTAACGAAGCAGCTTTGTTAGCTGCAAGAAATAACTTAAAAGAGATTACAATGGAGATTATAAATGAAGCTTCCATCAAAGTAGTTGCTGGGCCAGAGAAGAAGAGCAGAGTAATTAGCGAAGAGGAAAAAAAGCTTACGGCCTATCATGAAGCAGGCCATGCCGTTACATCTAGATTGCTTCCAAATGCTGATCCGGTCCATATGGTAACCATAATCCCAAGGGGAATGGCTGGAGGGTTTACAGCCTATTTACCAGAAGAGGATAGGTACTTTATGACTAAGAGCAAGATGGAAGATGAATTGGTAAGCCTATTAGGTGGTAGGGCTGCTGAAGCTTTAGTATTAGGGGATATAAGTACTGGAGCTCAAAATGATATAGAAAGAGCAACTAAATTGGCAAGAAAGATGATAACCCAATATGGTATGAGCAGCAACCTAGGGCCGATGACCTATGGAACAGATGAAGATGAAGTATTTGTAGGAAGGGATTTTGGTAGAACTAGAAATTACAGTGAAGAAGTAGCAGCCGCCATAGATAGAGAGATGAGAAGCTTAATAGACAAAGCTTATAATAAGGCTGAAGAACTATTAAAAGAAAATATAAACAAACTACACAGGGTAGCAGAAGCTTTGCTTGAAAAGGAAACTCTTGATAGTAAAGAATTTGAAGAGGTATTTCAAGGAGCATAAGGTAGCTAAACTTTAGCTACCTTTTTATTCTGTGTTTTTTGAATAAGTGAGTATTTCTAGTGTTAGTACATAATATATATAGTATAAGTAAAAGAAGAAATAAATTAAATATTTTGAAAATTAACTCTTGATAATTTTTTCTAAATATGGTATAATACCAACAAATTTAAAATTTAAAGGATTTTAGTACTGCTTTATTTGTGACAACGAGGCTAATCCCAAGTTGTTTAGCAAATAAAACCCAGTATTAATGATTTTTAGTGTCATTAATACTGGGTTTTTTGTTATCTCAAAAGAAAGGAGGGTAGAGGGTTTAATATTATAAACATTAGTTAGGTTATAGGGGGTATTAGCGTGAGGAAAGCAAGGAAGCTTAAATTGTCTTATAAGATATTTATAGGCTTATTTTTGGGAATCATCGTAGGTGCAATTTTATCAGCAATAGGCAAGGACACGCCTTTTGTAGAAACTGTTGTACCTTGGCTTGGGTTATTGGGGGATTTATTCTTAAGGTTAATTCGGATGGTAGTAGTTCCACTAGTGTTATTTTCCATTACATCTGGTGTGGCAAATCTAAATGAGATTAAAAAGCTAAGGTCTGTAGGAATCAAGACCTTGATATTCTTCTTATTAACAGGCTTTTTATCAATAGGTACGGGAGTAGTAATGGCCAATATATTTAAGCCGGGAGCTGGGCTAAATATTGCTGAATTGAGCGCTGATGCAATAGAGATTCAAGAACTGCCAACGGTATTTGAGACCATCTTGGGTCTATTCCCAGCAAACATATTCGAGTCTTTAGTAGAAGGTGAAATGCTCCATATCATATCCTTTGCTATATTCGTTGGAGCTGCCCTATTACTTATGGGAGAAAGAGGGAAACCAATAGTTGATTTGGTGGATAGATTGTCAGATATGATGTACAGAGTGGTGGATATGGTTATCCAATTTACGCCAATAGGGGTATTTGGGCTTATGGCTAAGGCTGTTACTGCCTTTGGAGTAGGGATTTTTGGACCTGTATTTAAATTCATATTGGTGGATTATGGGGCTAATATATTTACTATAGCAGTTTTTTATTCGCTTATTATATATTTCAGATGTATGAGAACAATATAAAACCGGAGGTAGAAGCCTTCGATTTAGGGATGATCGATAATGCTAAGTATTTAGTAAAGAAGGGCGTTTTAAAGCCTCCGCTCCACTTTAACTTAGTAATGAACGTTAGGGGGTCGGTTTCTGGTACTCCTAGGAATTTACTCCATATGGTAGAATCCTTACCGGAAGGGTCAACCTTTACCGTTTCAGGAATAGGGGCTAGCCAAGTACCCATGTTGACCATGGCCATTTTATTAGGAGGGCATACAAGAACTGGACTTGAGGATACCATTCTATACGATAAGGGTATATTAGCAACAAATCCTATGTTAGTTGAAAGAGTGGTAAGGATTGCTAGGGAATTGGGAAGGGAAATAGCAACTCCCGATGAAGCTAGGAGGATATTAAATCTTAAATAGGCTGCATTATAGCTGCAGCCTATTTTGGACCTATGGAGGATTTTTAAAGGCTGGTATAGAACAATATATTACTTAGGGGGGCTTTAAATACCATATAAAGGGGGTGGATTGGTGAGAAAGGTCCGGGATTTTGGAGAGGATACCGTATATTTTGTTTCCTATGCCAAGCTTCCATCGGATACAGCAGCCACTTATGTACATAAGGTAGTAGGGGTAGGTTTTTTGATTAATACTAAGACAGGTATTATAGAAGATGTGATGGTTACTTTGATTTCCGATTTAGTTAAAGAATTTTTAGCCTACCTCATGATAGGCCATAATATCGATAGGGATGGAATAGATGGATTAATAGAAAAAATAGAAGCTAGATTTTTTGGCTACTCACAAAAAGCTGTAATAGTTGCTATTAAAGGAGTATATAGAAGGTATTTAAAGTGGAAGGAAAATAATAAATAGGAAATACTGTTTTATTTGTGGCAATATGGCAACAAAAGCCAGATTGCTTATAAAATAAAGTCCAGTACTAATGATTATTTAATCCATTAGTACTATTTTTTTGCAACAATAGAAGAGGCTTATCTCCAAGCAGTTTAATTCCAGAACCCCCATTCATCAAATAAGAGGATAAATTCTTATGAATTTTGCAATTTTTATTTCATTTTTAGAAAAAATGAAATATATGTTGCAAAGTTTGTAAGATTATTAATATAATAGATAATGGAGGGTATTGTTTTATGGAATAAAGGGTTTTCCAATAAGGAGGTTGGAAATATGTTTGATGACAAAAAAATAGAAAATATTGAGGAAGCTAAGGAAAAGTGGACTGATGGAAAGGTTAAAAAGGTCATTGAAAGATTTCCTGAGAGAAAAGAAAAGTTTACAACAGGTTCTAATATTGAAGTGGACAGACTATATACACCTGCAGACATTAAAGATTTCGATTATGAGGGAAAATTAGGTTTTCCTGGAGAATATCCCTTTACTAGAGGGGTGCAACCTACCATGTATAGGGGTAGGCTTTGGACCATGAGACAATATGCTGGTTTTGCTACAGCAGAAGAATCTAATAAAAGATATAAATATCTGCTAGAACAAGGGCAAACTGGCTTATCTGTTGCTTTCGACTTACCAACTCAAATTGGATATGATTCAGACCATGGACTATCTGAAGGAGAGGTAGGCAAGGTAGGGGTAGCCATAGATTCATTAAAGGATATGGAAATATTATTCGATGGAATTCCATTAGATAAGGTAAGTACTTCCATGACTATTAATGCTCCTGCAATCGTTTTACTAGCCATGTATATTGCTGTTGCAGAAAAACAAGGAGTGTCTAAGGATAAACTAAGAGGTACCATTCAAAACGATATCTTAAAGGAATACATAGCAAGGGGTACCTATATATTCCCACCA
Organism: Tissierellia bacterium; assembly: GCA_012728595.1. Lineage (GTDB taxonomy): Bacteria > Bacillota > Clostridia > Tissierellales > Tepidimicrobiaceae > Tepidimicrobium. The sequence continues at coordinate 3,325 of JAAYEU010000010.1, read as the reverse complement.
GAATCATCCATGAGGCTTATAACCGATATATTTGAATATTGTTCAAAGGAAGTACCTAAGTGGAATACCATAAGTATTAGTGGCTATCATATAAGGGAAGCAGGTTCTACAGCTGTCCAGGAAGTAGCCTTTACATTAGCTAATGGAATTGCCTATGTAGAAGCGGCTATAAAAGCTGGATTAGATGTGGATGATTTTGCTCCGAGATTATCCTTCTTCTTTAATGCCCATAACGACTTACTAGAAGAAGTAGCTAAATATAGAGCTGCAAGAAGACTATGGGCAAGAATCATGAAGGAAAGATTCAAGGCTAAAAATGAAAAATCCATGATGTTAAAGTTCCATACTCAGACAGCAGGTTCTACCCTAACAGCTCAACAGCCAGATAACAACATAATAAGGGTAACCATTCAAACTCTAGCAGCGGTATTAGGAGGAACTCAATCATTGCATACTAATTCAAGGGATGAGGCCTTAGCCTTACCAACTGAAGAGTCGGTTAGAATTGCCTTAAGAACCCAACAAATAGTAGCTTATGAGTCTGGAGTAACTGAAACCATAGACCCATTAGCAGGTTCTTATTATATAGAAAGCTTAACTGACAAGATAGAAGAAGAGGCTATGAACTACATTAAGAGGATAGATGAATTGGGAGGAGCACCAAGGGCTATAGAAAAAGGATATATTCAAAAGGAAATCCAAAATGCAGCCTATAAATATCAAATGGAAGTAGAATCGGGAGAGCGAATAGTAGTAGGGGTCAATAAGTTCCAAATAGAAGAAGAGCATCATAAAGACATATTAAAGGTAGACCCAGAGGTGGAAAGGTTACAAAGACAAAAACTAAAGGCCCTAAGACAAGAAAGAGACAACCAGCTGGTAGAAACTAAATTAAATGAGCTAAAAGAAGCAGCCAGCACCGACAAAAACCTAATGCCCTATATACTAGATGCTGTAAAAACTTACGCCACATTAGGTGAAATCTGTGGAGTATTAAGGGAAGTATTCGGAGAATATGAACAGTCGATAATACTTTAATCTGTTCGCAATTCACAATGCACAGTGTACGATGCACAATTATTTATAGTCTAGCTATTGAGGCATAAGACGAGCTACGGTCGCATATAAGACCTAGAAGCTAGACATGAAAAAATGTGAATGGTGAACTGTGAATTGTGCATTGAATAAAATGGGAGGTTGAATTAGATGGAAAGAGCTATAAGGGTTTTGGTGGCAAAACCTGGATTGGATGGTCATGATAGAGGAGCTAAGGTAATAGCTAGAGCCTTAAGGGATGCTGGGATGGAGGTAATATATACGGGCTTAAGGCAAACTCCTGAGCAAATAGTTCAGGCAGCTATTCAGGAGGACGTAGACGTTGTTGCTATGAGCATATTATCTGGAGCCCACAACCATCTTTTCCCTAAAGTAGCAAATCTATTAAGGGAAGAGGGAGTAGATGATGTATTGATAATTGGTGGAGGGGTAATACCCGATGATGATATCCCTGGATTAATAGAGGCTGGAATAGAGGCCATATTTACACCGGGAACATCTACTAAGGATGTTGTAGAATATATTAGGAACAATGTAAAAAGATGATACAGGTGGTGCGGTGATTGAATATAGAAGAAAGACTATTAAAGGGAGATAAAAGAGCTTGTGCTAGGCTTATAACCATGTTAGAAAATAATGACCCAGAGGCCATAGAGATTATAAAAAGGCTATATAAGCACAGTGGGAATGCATATGTAATTGGGATTACTGGGCCCCCTGGAAGTGGGAAATCCACTCTTACGGATAAGCTTACCAAGGAACTTAGAAAAAGGGATAAAAGGGTAGGGATAATAGCCATAGATCCTACTAGTCCCTTTACTGGAGGGGCAATTCTAGGAGATAGAATCCGAATGAGTGATCTGGCTTTAGACGAGGGAGTCTTTATAAGGAGCATGGGAACTAGAGGCTCCTTAGGTGGAATGTCTAAGGCTACTTGGGGTGCTACAAAGGTATTGGATATCTATGGAGTAGATTATATAATCATTGAAACTGTGGGAGTAGGGCAATCGGAAGTAGATATAGTAAAGACAGCAGATACCGTGCTTATGGTTATGGTACCCCATTTGGGAGATGATATACAGGCCATTAAAGCTGGGGTAATGGAGATAGCAGATGTATTTGCCATAAATAAAGCCGATTTAGATGGAGCAGATAAAACCCAATTGGAAATAGAGATGAATTTAGATTTAAATGAGAAGAGCGATTATAGGCCTCCTGTGGTGAAGGTTTCAGCCAGCAGAAATGAAAATATAGACCAATTGATAGAAAAATTAATGGAGCATAGAAACTATTTAGAAAAGACAGGAAAGTTTTCTGAAAGAAGGAAGAGAAATACTAAATTAGAGATTATTAAATTGGTAGAAGAGGAGCTAATGAACTTAATAATGGATAAAGCTTTAGAAGAAAATCTGTTGGAAAGCCTATCGGAAGATGTCCTTTTGAAGAATTTAGACCCTTATACGGCCAGGGATAAGGTATTGAAGCTTATTAAATAATGGGAGGGATAATATGGTAACTAAAATTGACCATATAGGTATTGCTGTAAAGAATCTAGATGAAACTCTGAAGTTTTATGAAGAAGTGTTGGGAATTAAAAGTGTAGGTACTGAAGTGGTGGAAGAGCAGAAGGTGAAGGTAGCCTTCTTACCTATTGGGGACACCAAAGTAGAGCTTTTAGAATCTACAGATGAAGATGGTCCAATAGCAAGGTTTATAGAAAAAAGAGGAGAAGGCATTCAGCACATTGCATATAGAGTAGATGATATAGAAAAAGCCATAGAAGAATTGAAGGAAAAAGGAATCAGGATGATAGATGAAAAACCTCGATATGGGGCCGGTGGAGCTAAAATTGCCTTTTTACATCCAAAGTCCACTTTTGGAGTACTTATAGAGCTTTGCGAAAGAGAATAAACTAAAGGAGGGCAAAAATGAAAGAAAGAATTGAACAACTCCTCCAAGCTAGGAAGGAAATAGAACTGGGTGGAGGAGAAAAGGGAATTAAAAAACAGCATGAAAGAGGTAAACTAACGGCTAGGGAAAGGATCAATCTACTATTGGACGAAGGAAGTTTTGTAGAAATAGACGCCTTTGTTAAACACAGGTCTACAAACTTTGGAATGGAAAAAACAAAAGCACCAGCCGACGGAGTAGTAACGGGCTATGGAACGGTAGACGGAAGATTGGTATTTGTATATGCCCAAGACTTTACCGTACTAGGTGGGTCATTAGGGGAGATGCATGCCAATAAAATCTGCAAAGTACAGGAAAT
>JAAYEU010000085.1 GCA_012728595.1 Tissierellia bacterium | reverse complement strand
TTTTAACTCCACTTCTGTAAGCGTTTATGCCGCGAAAGCCTATTGATATGGGGAGGACCCCTCTGGTATAATTTTGCGGCGGAAATACCTGCATTTTAAGGACTATTTCCGGCAAAATTTGGTGTCCAGAGGGGTCAGGGGCCCCATATCAATAGGACCGTGGAATAAATGCGGTTATATATTTTTTTTATCATTAAAAGTGACATTTTCACTGAATAAATTTCTATGTTCTTATGTGACATTTTCATTGACTATTGACAGATAAATTTTTAAATTTATTATTATTTTTGAAATAGTTTATAATTTTATTATATTTTAAGATACTTATCCCTTATTTAAGTTTATTCTGGATTATTTGATGAATTTCTTCAGGAGTTTTTCCCCTTGCTTCAACGACAGGAATAGGAGGGTTCTTACCGCTAGAATCGCTGCTTGCTAGAACGTCTAACCCTGATACCACTATTGCCTTATATTCATCAGAAGTAATATTTTCAATATTTGAATTCTTATAAAGAGTATACACGTCATATCCCAAACTTCTTAGATGTTCAATATAGGGTGTCAAAGTATTTTCTACTACAATTTTTTCCTTCACATTCTCACCTCCATTTAAATTTATTGTGTCCTTATTTAGCTATAATATTTATAATCTTTTTTTCCATGAATAAATAAAAAGCTCACAAGCCAAAATATTAAATGAGATTTAAATATATTTATGAAAGGAGCAAACCTATGACTCTACAAAATCCTATTAACTTAGGAAATATCAATCAAATGGAATTACAAAATCTAAGGGAGATAATAGGAATCCATCAGAACATGATTTCAAAATATGATTTTTATTCAAACCAATGCCAAGACCCACAGATAAAACAAATATTTAAGAAATCTAGCCAAGATGCACAAACCACCGTTACTAATTTCATAAATTCATTAAAATAGGAGGGAAATTAATGCAAGAGCGAGATATGATTAATGATGCCATAACCACTACTAAGGCAAGCCTTGAAATGTACAATAAAGCGATAACTGAATGTGCCAATCAACAATTAAGGAGTACCTTGCAGCAGCTTAGAAATGAAGCAGAACAATTCCAATATCAATTATTCCAGATAGCCCAGCAAAAAGGTTACTATACTCCAGCACCACCAGCTAATAGCAATGATATTCAACAGGTAAAATCAGGCCTTACTGGTGGAGGAATGAAGTAGGAGCTAAGGAAAATAAAAATCCTAATATGGAATCGATTTGATAGAAAATGGCCCTAAGAGGCCATTTTTAATTACGAAGGATAATAATACTAATTAAAACTGGCCATACTAAGTAGGGGTGTAGTATGAAAGGTTGGTATAGATGATATCAAAAAACATTACTTCCAACAAAGAAAAACTTATAAAGGCTTTCAACAACTCTAGCGATTTTGTGGCATATGAGTTTAAAACTAGAGCTGATATTAAAATATTAATATGTTTTATAGAGGGCTTTGTAAATAAAGATCTATTCGACAGGGACATTCTTAAACCCTTGATATTAGAATTGGATGGACAAAAAGAAATAAAGGAAGTTATTTTTACTCCAAAAATTGAAGAAGTAGATTCCATAGAACAGGTAAAAAATGAAATAATATTCGGGAAAATTGCTATATTCATAGAAGGCAATACTAATTGTTTTGTAGTTGAGCTGATAAAGTGGGATAAGAGGAGTATTGAGGAACCTAATTCAGAAGCTGTAGTAAGAGGCCCTAAAGAGGGCTTTATAGAAGACATAGAAGTAAATAAGGTACTATTGAGAAGAAAGTTAAGAAACAACAAGCTAGTATTTGAAGATTATAGATTTGGGAAGCAAACCAATACTAAGGTAAGCATTGCCTATATTAAAGGAATTGTTAATGAAGATGTATTGCAGGAACTAAAGAGGAGATTGGAAAAAATAGATATAGATGCCATTTTGGAAAGTGGCTATATAGAAGAATTGATAGAAGATAGTCCCTTATCCTTAATTGGTACGGTGTCCAATGCCGAAAAGCCCGATATTATAGCCGGTAAGATCTTAGAGGGCAGAGTAGCTATATTAGTTGATGGAACTCCCCATGTATTGACTATTCCAAGGATATTTGTTGAAGGAATTATGGCTAGCGAAGATTATTATTTAAGGCCCTACTATTCCACTTTTTTGAGATTATTAAGGATTATTGGTCTGTTTGCAGCTGTATACCTGCCAGGAATCTTTGTTGCCCTACAATTATACCATCAGGAGATGATCCCCACAGTCTTATTAATAAATATGGCAGGAGCTAGAGAAGGAGTCCCTTTACCTGTAACGCTAGAAGTTTTATTCATGACTATAGCCTTAGAGCTAACAAAGGAATCGGGACTTAGGCTACCAAAAAATGTAGGTGCCACTGTCAGTATAGTAGGAGCTTTGATATTAGGGCAAGCAGCAGTAGAGGCTGGAGTTGTAAATGCCATAACCATAATAGTAGTTTCAACATCAGCCATTGCTGAATTCGTCGTACCTGGGCTAATCCAAGGGATTGTAGTATATAGGTTTGTTATATTATTACTTGGTGGACTTATGGGCCTTTATGGTGTGGCTTGTGGTTTTATCTTTATAACTATGGAATTAGTGTCTTTAGACTCCTTTGGAGTTCCCTTTGCTTGGCCTATTGCTCCTAGAGAATGGGGGGGTCTTAAAAAGGATACCCTTGTAAGGCTGCCCTTATGGAAGAATATATTTAGACCAAAGGCAATTGAAAAAAGGAATATAAGAAGGCAAATATCACCTTGGAGGAAATGAGCATGAAAAGGAAATTAATATGTTTAGCTTTGTCCTTTGTTTTAATCTTTTCCTTAACTGCCTGTTGGAATGCAAGAGAGTTGAACACAGTAGGAATTTCTCTAGCGATGGGCCTGGATATAGAAGGGGATAAGATCTTAGTAACATTTGAGATTGTGAATCCTAGTTACACGCAAAAGAACCATGGTGGAGGGGATGTAGGCCCTGTTAAATACGTACAGGGGATTGGTAATACCATATTTGAGGCCTTTAGGGATGTAAGCCTAAAATTTGACAGAAGAATACTTATATCCCATAACAAGCTTATTATACTAGGGGAAGACTTTGCTAGAAGAGGTCTGATTAACCAAACAGACCAGCTATTTAGGAATAGAGAATTAAGGGAGACGGCTTATATGCTTATTGCCAAGGGGGCAAAGGCTTATGAGGTAATGGGAATCAATAATGGTTTAGAAGATTTGCCTGGAAATTACATATTGAACTTGATTAGAAACAAAAGGGACAATCCAAAAACTGTAGATGTGAGGATTATGAACTATCTACGGGATTATTATCTGGAGGGTATTCATACGGTAGCTGGAGTAGTAGAGATGATAGATAGGACCCAAATAGATGAAACTGGAAAGGATATGGGAACTAAGGATAAGGAATTAACAGTTATAGGGGCGGCTATTTTTAAAGATGATATATTAGTAGCTTATATAAGTGGAAATGATACTAAAGCCCTAAACTATATAAAGAATAATGTAAAAAAAGGTTTGATAACCTTTCCAACTCCTAAAGACATTGTAAGAAATAGAAAGTCCAATTTAGAGGATAAGCATTTGAGCTCTGTATTGACAATAAAAGTCAAAACTAAAAATGATGTGGAAATAAAAGACGAAGGCATTAACCTTAAAAGTAAAGTAAAGATAAGGGGTACCATAGGTGAAGTTATTGGGGATATAGACGTATATAATGAGGAGGAATTTAAACTATTGGAGGAGGCTTGTTCTAATACGGTGAAAGAAGCAATAAAACATACTGTTGAAAAGGTACAAAGGGAGATAGGATTAGATATTTTTGGATTTGGCCTTATATTCCAAAGGAAGTATCCAGACGAATTTAAAAAGATAAAAGATAATTGGGATGAAATCTTTTCCCATGCAGATTATCAAATAGAAGTAGAAACTAATTTGATTAGGACCGGGCTTATTGATACGCCCATAAATGTAGACTAGGAGTAGTGCATTATGTCAAATGTTAATGAAAGAATTATTAAAGAAAGAAATAAGATATATTATAATCAAACCCTATTGCTATTAATAAATTTTAGGGTTATGCTGGGCTTAAATAATTTGCCTATACTAAGGGTACCTCCTGCCAATCAGGATGTATGGATAGCTTTATTATTATCCATTCCATATATTTTAATATTTTCCTTACCCCTCTTATTTTTAAGCAATAAATTTAACAATTTCAACCTAATTGAAATAATAGAAAAGATAATGGGACGGATATTGGGGAAAATAGTAGGGATATACTATTTTTTAGTATTCCTATACTATTTAGTTATATTTTCAAGCACATTTGTAGAAATTTTGGATAATGCCTTATTTAGGGAAACCCCTACTTGGGCTACTGCTTCTCTTTTCTTAATAACTTCCATACATATTGCCCATAAGGGTTTAAGAAATTTAGCTAGACTTGGAGAGGTGCTCATTCCTCTTATCCTTGTTTCCCTATTCGTTTTTGTTATATTAGGATATGACAATTACCAATTTGCTAATTTATTTCCTATTTTAGGTAATTCAACATTTAAAGATATTAACAGGGGGGCTATAGATATTAGCTTAAGGTTTGTAGATGCTATAATTGCCACTATGCTTACCCCTTATTTAGTTAATAAAAAGGATTTAAACAAGGTCTATATTAGGTCCACCATATATTCTTTATTAACCATCACCCTAATAACCATTACTACACTGACTACTTTAGGGCCAGAATTTGCAAAACGGATAAATTTTCCCTTTTTAACCTATACTAGGCTTATAAACTTTCAACCAGCTATTCAAGGCTTTGAATCGGTTTACATAGTCTTCTGGATAATAGGTAATATTATAAGAATTGCAGGATACCTATATATTTCCAGCGTTTCCTTAGGTCAAATTACTGGTATCAGAAATGACAGATTCATACTACCCCTTGCTATTCTTACACTGATAGCTGTTCAGTTAATAAAGGATACAAGGCCTGTATTAGGATTAAGAGGGCCTTTTAATCAGATTACACTGATAATTTCTTTTATTTCCATTTTAGTCATTCCAATAATTGTAATAATAGTTTATCTGTTTAGAAGAAAGTTTAAGGAAAGGGGGTAATGCTTCCAAATCCCTTGAATAATTATAAGTTATATTGTAGAATATATTAAGTTAGTGATACGAAATAATATTGATATGGAGGCAAGGAATGGATAGGAGTGTAAAGCTGACTGAAGGTAACATTTCTAAGGCTCTCATTAAACTTGCTATGCCTATTATGGCTACTTCCTTTGTACAGGTAGCATATAATATGACGGACATGATATGGCTTGGAAGGGTTGGAACCAACGCTGTAGCTGCATCTGGAACTGCAGGATTTTTTACCTGGTTTGCATCAGCTTTATTTATGATACCCAAAATTGGTGCTGAAGTAGGTGTAGCTCAATCCTATGGCCGAGAAGATATGGAATCTGCTAGAAAGTTTGCAGCCAATACTCTGAAATTAAGCGCTGTCATTGCTTTAATATATTCATTAATACTTATAATCTTTAGACACCAGCTTATAGGTTTTTTTAAACTAGGGGACACTCTAGTTATAAATATGGCCATCGATTATCTACTAATTGTATCCTTTGGATTAATTTTTTACTTCATAAATCCAGTATTTTCTGGTATCTTCAATGGATCTGGAGATAGCACTACACCCTTTAAAATCAATTCAGTAGGTCTTATAACCAATATCATACTAGATCCCTTGATGATAATGGGGATTGGACCTTTTCCTCAAATGGGGGTTAAAGGAGCAGCTTGGGCTACGGTAATCGCACAATTTATGGTAACAACTATCTTTGTATTAGTTAGCAGTAAGAAAAACAAATTATTTAAAGATTTAAATATATTAAAAATTCCCTTTGATAAGGAGTGTGTAAAAACCATATTTAAACTTGGACTACCATCATCGGTACAACAGGGCATTTTTGCTGGTATCGGCATGATATTAGCAAGAATAATTGCCCAATGGGGGCCAACCCCAGTTGCAGTACAGAAGGTTGGTAATCAGATAGAATCCATTTCCTGGATGACGGCGGGAGGTTTTTCTACTGCCATTTCTGCCTTTGTAGGTCAAAACTATGGAGCAGATAAATGGGATAGAATAAGGGAAGGATATAAAAGGGGATTGCAAATAGTGGGAGCTATAGGGCTTTTTTCCACCATACTCCTTATATTTGGAGCAAACCCGCTGTTTAGATTTTTTATTCCTGATGACTTAGAAGCTTTAAGAATTGGAGTAAAATACCTTAGAATACTGGGAGTAGGAGAAATATTAATGACCTTTGAGATTGCAAGTAGGGGAGCTTTTAATGGTCTTGGGAAAACTATTCCACCTTCTGTGGTAGGAATAGCCTTTAACGCCTTGCGGATACCAATGGCTCTAACACTTTCTTCCACCTCTCTGGGTTTAAATGGGATATGGTGGAGTATAAGCATAAGTAGTATGTTAAAGGGTCTAGTTTTGACAACTTGGTATATTACAGTTCTTAGGAAGGGACCAAAGATGAATTCTCAACCTGATGGTTCTTTTAGATCTTAGCTCAAGTATTTCATTCATAAGGTAAAGGGGTTTGATCTATGTGATAGAATATCGCAAGGAAAATCTATTAATACTAAGTGACTTTGAGATTAGATCTTTAATGGAAGATGGATCCGATATAGATTTATTCATTCCATTGGAAAACAGAACTTTAAATCTATACTTAGAGGACATGCCTAATTACCTAGACGGTAGAATACAATTATTAGATGTTAGAAGCATATTGTTTAGATTCACTACAGAGGAAGGGAACAATTTTTCTACAGTTCATTTTTTAAAAAACATCGATCTTAAATCGGCTATAATGAACCTGGTATTTAACTATAAAAATCATTACGTATCCATTAAGAAGGATGAATATAGCGCATCATTTTCCATAATAAAAAAGTAGGGTAGCCATAAGTCTACCCTTTTCTATTATATTTATCTAGCCAAATACTCGTCATTTACTCTATCCTGTAAGTAAACATTGGTATATTTATTTAATGAGTGCTTATATAGTCTATAACCCTCATCTAGGCAGTTGGAACAGGCATCTCTTGGGATAGTTATGGCAAATATATGGTAGCCGGTATCACTCCTAGAGTCGATAGTATTTACTCCTGAGCATTTATTACACACCTTAAAATTTTGCACTTGTTTTTCCATTATCCCATCGGTATCATAATAGACCTGCCTTTGATTCTGGATATAATCTTTGCCTTTTATATCTTTTAACCACAACTCTTCCTTATTTCTCCATTTTTTATAAACTATATTGCATACCTGCTTAATATAATCCGTTATGTCTTTAGCTTGCTTCAGCTTTTCCTTATTATAATCTGGCTCTTTAACTTTGGAATAATCGATTCCAGCCATGGCAAGTATAATCCCCAGATTCATATAGGGTAATGCCCCTTCTATAGAATATCCCCCTTCCAAAACTGCAATATCAGGATTAAGCTTATCGTTCAACTTTGCATATCCTTGGGCGGTAAAGTTCATATTGGTAATAGGATCTGTATAGTGGTTATCCTGACCTGCCGAATTTATTATTAAATCTGGCTTATATTCATCTAAAATGGGCAACACCACATTATCTAAAACGTATAAAAAGCCTTCTTCTCCTGTTCCGGGAGGTAGGGGAATGTTTATATTGTATCCGTAGGCATTAGGTCCTCCAAACTCATCTATAAATCCAGTACCAGGGTAAAGGGTTCTTCCATCCTGATGGAAGGAGATAAACAAGGTATCCTTATCATTCCAATAGATATCCTGAGTGCCATCACCGTGGTGGCAATCCGTATCTACTATGGCTACCCTTAAATTACCATATTCCTGCCTAATTCTTTCTAATGCAACGGCTTCAACATTTACTATACAAAAGCCCCTATCCCCATAGACTACCCTTTGGGCATGATGTCCTGGAGGACGGACCAAGGCAAAGGATTTATCTACCTCCTTTTCCATTACTGCTTTAAAGGCTTTTATGGCACCACCAACGGATATTAGATGGGATTTTGTGACCCTAGATTCTACATCGGGCACAGCAAAATGCACCCTTTCAATGTCCCTATTTTCAGCAACAATTGGATTGTAAAATTTTATTCCTTCTATGTCCTCAATACCCTCCTCAAAAATTTGGTCTTGGGTATATAAAAGCCTTTCCTCCCTTTCTGGATGGGTAGGACTAATGGCCCAATCGAAAGCAGGGAAGAATACTAGTCCCAATCTATTTTTTGCCTTAATCATTCCAATCACTCCTTAATTCATGGATAAGCCCTGGTTTTGTTTGTGCCTTAATTCGAATGTTTTTTCCAGATGTGAAAAAACCCCTAACCATATTGAAGCTGCTTTCTTCAAGAATTTCAGTTTCTATTTCATCCTTACTAGCTCCTAAAGATAAGGCAGATTCTTTAATCAATTCCACAGTCTTTTCTTTAGCTTTTTGGAGGGTAAAGCTTCTATCCACTTTTTCATATAACCCTAATTCAGGCACTGAAAGTACCCCCTGAGATGTGTTTGCTAGCATATTAATTTCAGTTGTGGGTTTTGCTAGGGCAGCACCTACTGCATTAGCTACATGGAAATCCTTAGGGAAATAACAGGGTAGCTTGAATTTTTTCTCTAGTATTGGAGCTAGAATGCTGGCAGGCCCTCCTATTATATTTATAAGCTTTGGATCAATCTTCTTTCCATATAATAATTCCTTAACGGTATAAACGGGATGGCTATTTATTTCATCTAGAAGTTCATCTACTTTATCCTTTATCATATCAGCCATGGTATAAAGAATCGATTCAGCTATTTTCTCTGGAGCCATATTTAATTTTTCTCCTAAGGCTAACATCGAATCATAGGCCTTTTCCCTATCCCCATCATGTATTTGTCCTAAAACTATCATGGCATCTGTAGGGGTAGGCTTTGGTCCCCCAAAGGAATAGGGTTTTCCTTCCCTAGTTGGACCTATTTTTATTTGGCCTTCTTCAATATCAATACTACTATCTCCACCTAAGCCTATAGAAACGCTATAAATAGCCCTTACGAGCGTCTTAAATCTATCTATCTTTATTCCTAAGGGTTCAAAGAGGGGTACTCCATTTGCCAAGAAGAATATATCCGTAGTAGTACCGCCTATGTCTAGCAGAATCGCATCTTCACTTGTAGGAAGCATTGCATTAATCCCCATTAAGCTGGCAGCAGGACCAGATAAGATGGTTTCTACAGGTTTTTCTTCAGCAGCAGAAATATTCATAGTACCGCCATCGGCTTTTAATATGAAGATTGGTGCATCTACTCCCTCTTGGGATAATGATTTTTTTATACTAGATGAGAATTCATTAAAGACACTATGTACTGCCGAATTTAAATAGGAAGTATATACTCTTCTGGGAAAGTTTAATTTCCCAGAGACTGTATGTCCCATGGTAATAGGGGAAAAGTCTTTTTCCAAAAGTTTTTTTATACTTTTTTCAACTTTTGGATTTCTTATGGAGAACTTGGTTACTATTCCACAAGATTTAATATTCTTTTGTTTAAATATATTTATGGCTCTTTCTATTTCAGATAAATTAAAGTTTTCAATTATTTCGCCCCTATGGTCTATATATCCAGATATAAAAATGTTTTCATCTCCACAGGCTAAAAAGTCATAGGGTAAGCCTGGGCCAGGCTGTATGATCATTCCTACAGCATCAGTTTTGTTTTCTACTATGGCATTAGTAGAAATTGTAGTACTTAAATTAATCCTCTCTATTTTAGATTTATCAACTCCCATTAAAAGTTCCCTTAAAGCGGACCAAATGGAGCCAAATAAATCATCTCTATTGGTGGGTTTTTTAACCTTGTTTATTATTTTGTAGTCCTCTATAACAACTCCATCTACATTGGTTCCACCCATATCTAGACCAACAATCAATTTCAATCCTCCTTATTTACATATTTTTGTATCTATCATTATTATATCCTTACCAAGGCTGAGCTATCAAGTTAGTGTAATCCAGCAACTTCAAACAATGCCCAATTAACAATCATTTAGATATAATCTTTAGATAATTCCGCTGATAATTAGCTTTGAAGATATGAAAATCATAAACTACGTTTTTGAAAAAAATTGTGAAAGTAAACTCCTATAGTCAAATGACATAATTATTTTGGGCTATAATTTATATTTTTCAAAATTTTTAGGAGGTAGGCATATGATAAAAAAGGAAATATAGAAGATACAAAAACAGTTACAAAATTAGCTATCCAATTATAGCCTGATAATGACATAAATGAGCTAGAAAGGGAAATATTAAATTATATTGAATCAAAGGATAAGGAAGTTTTTATCTATTATGATAAGAAGGAAGCAGCTGGATTTTCTGCCTGCAGCTTAAGGTACGATTATGTGGAAGGAACGGATAGTAGTCCGGTTGGGTATTTAGAAGGGGTTTTCGTAAAAGATGGCTGCCGTAAGAAAGGCATTGGTAAACAACTGATAAACCAATGTGAGGAATGGGCAAAAAACAAGGGATGCCAAGAATTTGCAAGTGATTGTGAATTGAACAATGAGGAAAGTCTAAAATTCCATTTAAAAGTTGGTTTTGAAGAGGCTAATAGAATAATCTGTTTTAGAAAGAATCTATAGTGCATTGTATATGGATGGATTGCTACCAGCTATAGGAAGCTATGCCACTTATTTTGAAGGAAGTATCAGGGAGCGTATCGATTTTATTGAGGTGTTAAAGGATTTAAACTACTATCCTGTAATGATAAAGGGACAGGGGTTTGTTGTAGTAAGCAGAAAAATAAATGAAACTTTAAGATCGATTAAGAAAAGTTAAGGATTAGACCATTCTATTCCTTAACTTTTCTTTTTATTATAAAAAATCTACAAATATTAACAAAAACTTCTATGGAACTAAAATGTACAAATATAAAGCTTTAACCACTTATGTTTTAAAATATAAATAAACCAAATTAATACCTACTAAATTACTAGGAATTAATCTTGAAATTGGGTATAATTATGATATAATATCCTTGTTTGTTTTAAAAAACGAAGCCATAATATGATTTATTATTACTGACATAATTTTATTACGACATAAATTTGATGAGGTGAGGCAATGAAAAGGGAAAGTTTCTTCTTATTTTACATTTTTATTAGCGCTACTATACTTTTTTTAGCCTTTAAACATAATACTTCTATTATTAATAGGGCTATAATATTAGGAATAATAGTGTTTTTTGGAATAGCCTTATGGGATCATTTTCATGAAGTAAAAAGCTTAATGCAGGGGGAAAACAATATACGAAAAATAAATTATGACCATATATTTTTAATAATAGGTACTACTTTAGCTGCAGCTATAACTTGGTACATTAACCACACTTTAGGTTATGGACCAATAATAGCAAATGGGCTAGTAGGAATATTCGTTGGATTACTTTTTTCTAAACAAAAAGCTGGAGCTTATTATATAGCTTCTTTTGTAGGTATGTCGGGGCAAGGGATAGTTCCTTCGATTACAATGGCAGGCCTTATTGGTATGTTTGCAGGTTTTGTAATAATTTTTTCTAAAGAAATATATGATGGTGTTGGAGGAAAAGGTGGTACTATTGCAGCCCTTTCAACTCAATTAATAAGATTATTTACAGGTTTATTTACGTAAAGGTGGGATGAATAATAGTGGCAATTGTGATAATAGTTGTGGCAATAATGGCTACAAGCCTAACTTACCTTATTACCTTTAAGCTAAAAAAAGGGCCTGTACTAGCTTCAGCCATAATTACACTAGCATCAGGGATTTTTTTGCCCTATCTCTTTCCAGAAAAGGGGGCATTGCTTGCTACCGTTGCAACTACTGGGTCTTACGCAGCTATGGTATCTAGGGATAAGTTTCCAAAATTGCTAGACATAATATTTGTTGGGCTTATAGCTGGTACCGTATTTATTTTAACTCAAGAGGTGTTTGTGGGAGTAGGGGGAAGATTAGGTTCTATAGCAGCTATTTCATGTTTTACATGGTTAGGAATTAAGAAAATTAAAGATAAAGTTTTATGATGAGGGAAAAAGCCTAAAAAATAAGGCTTTTTCTTTTTTGTAGTTATTTTACGATGTTCATATTTTAATATCTAAAAGTAAAAAAAGATAAAGCATGACATATTCCAAGGTATATTATATTTTATTTAAAAAAATATTTTGGTTTTATTATCGGAATTTGCTATTAGTAACATATTATATGTCAATATTTTAACATATTATATGTCAATATTTTAACATATAAAATATTATTTTTGACCCTATTAAGAAAAACATTAAATTTGTAAGAATTATAAAAAAATTCTATAAAAGGCTCAAAATTCAAACTTTCTATTGACTAATAGTTATATTCTGGTAAGATTAGATTGGAGTTTTTTTAGAAGATAAAATACTAGCTCCAATTAAATGGATAAACTATTTTAAGGTAGGAAAAGATAAAGTAAAAAAATAAGCCTTTTTCATGAAATTTATGCAATAGAGTACATAATTCACAAGCTTGTTGGTGAAATAATTAACATTATATTATAAGAATGGAGGTCTTATATGCTTAATGTAGAGACAAAGGATATAATCGATGGAATTGTAATGAAACATGGTAACCAACAATCATCTATCATTACAATTCTACAAGAGATTCAAGAAAGATTTAGGTATTTGCCAGAGGATGTATTAGAGTATTTAGCAAGGGTAATGAATATCAGTTCCTCTAAAATTTACGGTATTGCTACATTCTATGAGAACTTTTCATTAAAACCTAAAGGAAAATATGTAATTAAAATTTGTGATGGTACAGCTTGCCACGTAAAAAAATCTATCCCCATTCTTAATGCACTACAAAAGGAACTAGGGCTTGACGATGAAAATAATACAACTGAAGACCTATTGTTTACCGTAGAAACTGTATCATGTCTTGGGGCCTGTGGGTTGGCACCTGTTCTAAACATCAATGACCAGGTTTATGGGAATATGACTCCCGAAACTACAGTTGAACTCATAAATAAGTTAAGGGAGGAAGCGTAGATGAAAATTAATAGCATTAACGAACTAAAAGAATTATCAAGAAAATTTAAAAACACTTTGGATAAACAGCATAAACAGATATTAGTTTGCGGAGGAACAGGCTGCGTTGCAGGAGGTTCTTTAGAGGTTTATGCTGAGCTAAAGAGATTAATTGAAGAAAAGGGTTTATTGGCTAGAATAGATTTATATGAAGAGGATGAAGGAATAGGAATTAAAAAATCTGGTTGTCATGGATTTTGTGAAGCAGGTCCATTGGTAAGAATTGAACCAGATCAATTTCTATACTTAAAGGTTAAAGTGGAAGACTGTGAGGAGATTGTAAACAAGACTTTGATAGAGGGGAAACCCGTAGAAAGACTAATGTACAGCCTAGGGGATAAAGTTTACCATGAGC
Source organism: Tissierellia bacterium (assembly GCA_012728595.1). GTDB lineage: Bacteria > Bacillota > Clostridia > Tissierellales > Tepidimicrobiaceae > Tepidimicrobium. Next base: position 5,296 of record JAAYEU010000085.1, on the reverse strand, counting down.
AAGAAGAAATACCCTTTTACAAATCTCAAACCAGAGTTGTACTGGAGCATTGTGGGCATATAGATGCGGAATCAATACAAGAATATATTGCATATGGAGGATATCAGGCCTTAGCTAAAGCCCTCAATGAGATGACTCCAGAGGAAGTATGTAAGGAAATTACAGAAGCTAACTTAAGAGGAAGAGGTGGGGGAGGATATCCTGCTGGTAAGAAGTGGTCACAAGTTCTTTCCAATCCTAGCGATATAAAATATGTAATCTGCAATGGTGATGAAGGCGATCCAGGTGCTTTTATGGATAGATCCATTATGGAAGGGGATCCTCATAACATAATAGAAGGAATGGCTATAGCAGCTTATGCTACAGGAGCTTCTGAAGGATATATTTATGTTAGGGCTGAGTATCCATTAGCCGTTGCAAGGCTAAATAAAGCTATTGAGCAAGCAAGAGAATATGGTTTATTAGGCAAGAATATTTTGGGATCGGATTTAAGCTTTGATATACATATTAGTAAAGGGGCAGGTGCCTTTGTATGTGGTGAAGGAAGCGCCTTAATAGCTTCAATTGAAGGAGAAAGAGGAATGCCTAGGGTAAAGGCAAAGAGGACTGTTGAGGAAGGACTTTGGAAAAAGCCCACAGTTTTAAACAATGTTGAGACCTTTGCTAATGTTAGGCATATAATCATGAATGGTGCTGATTGGTATAAAGCCTATGGTACAAAAGGAAGTCCAGGAACAAAGGCCTTTGCTTTAACTGGAAATGTGAATAACACAGGGTTAATTGAAGTACCAATGGGGACAACCCTTAGAGAGATAATATTTGATATTGGTGGAGGAATAAAGGGCAACAAGAAATTTAAAGCAGTCCAGATAGGTGGACCATCCGGCGGCTGTTTAACGGAAGAGCACCTAGATTTGCCCTTAGATTTTGATTCACTGAAGGATGTTGGAGCTATGATTGGTTCAGGCGGAATGGTAGTAATGGACGAAGATACCTGCATGGTAGAGGTTGCCAGATTCTTTATGAATTTCACCCAGAATGAGTCCTGTGGAAAATGTGTACCCTGTAGGGAGGGTACAAAGCTTATGCTGGATATATTAGAGAAAATTGTAAATGGCAAGGGTGAGGTTGAAGATTTGGACCTGTTGGAGGAGCTGGCGAACACCATTACTGAGACTGCTCTTTGTGGTTTAGGAAAGACTGCTGCAAATCCTGTAATCAGTTCTTTAAACTATTTTAGAGATGAATATTTAAGCCATGTAGTGGATAAAAGATGTCCAACTAAGACTTGTCAAGGATTAAAGGTAATAGAAATAATTCCAGAACTTTGTAAGGGTTGTAGTAAGTGTAGTAGAATTTGTCCTGTAGGTGCCATTAGTGGCAAGATAAAGGAACCTTTTGTAATAGACCAAAATAAATGCATTAAATGTGGTGCGTGCATAGAATCCTGTGCATTTAAAGCTATAAAGGAGGCTTAAGCTATGAAGGGTACTATGATAATAGATGGCATACGGGTAGAGTTTGATAAAGAAAAGAATGTATTAGAAGTAGTAAGAAAGGCAGGCATAGATTTACCTACCTTTTGTTATCACTCTGAATTGAGCATATATGGTGCTTGCAGAATGTGTATAGTAGAGGATAAGTGGGGAAATATATTTGCAGCTTGTTCACAACTCCCTAAAAATGGGATGGAGGTGTTTACTAACACCAAGAAGGTTCAGAAATACAGAAGGACCATTCTAGAGATGATTCTAGCTAGCCATGATAGAGATTGTACTACTTGTACGAGAACTGGAAAATGCCAATTGCAAGAGCTAGCTATTAGATTTGGAATTAAGGACATTAGATTTAATCCTATGAGAAAAAGGTATCCTATTGATAGGTCTAGCTTGAGCATAATAAGAAACCCAAATAAATGTATACTTTGTGGGGATTGTGTTAGAGTATGCGAGGAAGTTCAAGGAGTAGGGGCCTTAAGCTTTGTACATAGAGGAGCAGACATGAACGTGGCTCCTGCCTTTGAAAGGGATATTGCAGAAGTAGATTGTGTAAACTGTGGTCAGTGCAGAGCAGTATGCCCTACAGCAGCCATTATTATAAAAAATGATAATGATAAGGTATGGGAAGTAGTTCATGATAAATCAAAAAGGGTGGTAGCTCAGATTGCACCAGCAGTAAGGGTAGCCTTGGGAGAGGAATTTGGCCTTGAACCTGGCGAAGTTACTATAGGAAAAATAGTAGCTGCCTTGAAAAGAATTGGGGTAGATGAAGTATACGATACTGCTTTTGCAGCTGATATGACTGTTATAGAAGAGAGTGAGGAGTTTTTGGAAAGGCTTGAAGCTGGAGAGAACCTGCCCTTATTTACATCCTGCTGTCCAGGATGGGTAAAATTTGCAGAAAACCAATTCCCAGATATGGTAGGAAACATCTCTACATGTAAATCCCCACAACAGATGTTTGGAGCTGTTATTAAGGAGTACTATAAGGATATAGACCAAAAAGAAGGCAAGGAAACAATTATGATTTCAGTAATGCCTTGTACTGCTAAAAAGGCAGAAGCAGCTAGAGAAGAGTTTGTCAACAATGGGATTAAAGATGTAGACATTGTGATAACAACTCAGGAATTAGCGCTTCTAATTAGGGAGGCTGGAATTAATTTCGATCAATTAGAAGAAGAGTCCTTCGATATGCCCTTTGGATTGGCAAGTGGTTCGGGTATAATATTTGGCGCTACTGGCGGTGTTGCCGAGGCTGTAGTAACCAGATTATTAAAGGATAAACCTGACCACAAGACTAAAGACATATTATTTAGTAGCGTTAGAGGAATGGACAACATAAAGGAAGCTAGCTTTAATTTAAATGGCAGGGAAATTAAAATAGCCGTAGTACATGGCTTAAAGAATGCAGCTGAATTAGTAAAAGGAATAAAAGCTGGAAAGATATATTATGACTTTGTAGAAGTGATGGCTTGTCCAGGTGGATGCATTGCAGGTGGAGGCCAACCCATACCCATGAATTTAGAAACTAGGAAGGAAAGGGCAAAGGGCCTGTATAGGCTTGATAGGACATCCCATATTAAGAGTTCAGATACAAATCCATTAATAATGTCATTGTTTGAAGGCATATTAAAGGAAAATAGAGAATTGTTGCATGTCCACAAAAAATCTGAGGTTGAAATTTAAGCCTCAATTAGAAAATATTATATTGGCAGTATGGATTTTAATCCATATTGCCAATTATATCTATAAACATAAGAAGAGGGTAAGCCATGAATGTAATTAGTTTAATAGATAAGCTTTATGAAACTAATAATCTAAAGTATGATGAGCTGGTATATTTGCTATATAAAATAGAAGAGGATGGCAAAGATTATCTTATAAAGAAAGCTCATGAAACGAGAATGAAAGTTTATGGCAATATAGTATATATGAGAGGGCTAATAGAGTTTACTAATTATTGCAAAAGAGCTTGCAAATATTGTGGTATTAATGTACTAAATAATAATCTTGAAAGGTATAGATTAAAGTTAGAAGAAATACTTAAGTGTTGTGAAATAGGCTATAATTTAGGTTATAGGACTTTTGTACTCCAAGGTGGAGAAGATGATTATTATTCAGATGAAATGATAATTGAAATCATTAAGGTCATTAAGGATAAATACCCCCATGTGGCTATAACCCTTTCCATAGGCGAAAAGTCTTTTGAATCCTAGCGGAAATGATAGGTATTGGTCCATTTATCCCCCATAAGGATACAGTTTACAAGGATGAACCGGCTGGAAGTCTTGAGGATACTATCACTATGATTGCTTTAACAAGATTGTTTCTACCCCATTCACTCTTGCCAGCAACTACCGCTTTAGGCACTATTGATTCTAAGGGGAGGGAAAAAGGGCTGAAGGCAGGGGCAAATGTAGTTATGCCAAATCTATCTCCTGTTAATGTGAGGGAGAAATATGCCCTATATGATGGAAAGATTTGTACAGGTGATGAGGCAGCAGAGTGTAGAAATTGCATAGAAAAAAGGATTGCGTCAGCAGGTTTTTCATTGGATATGTCTAGAGGAGATCATATAAGTTGGAGGAAAAGATATGATTGATCATGAATATATATACAAGCTATTGGAAGAGGGGAAGAAGGCAAGCAAAAAAGATATAAGGGAAGCGTTAAACAAAGCAAAAGAAGGTAGGCTATCTCATAAGGACATAGCTATTTTACTCCATGTAGAAGATAAAGAGGATTTAAAGGAAATATTTAAAATGGCCGGACAGATAAAAAAGAAGATATATGGCAATAGGATAGTGATATTTGCTCCCCTTTATATAAGTGATTATTGTATAAATAACTGCCTTTATTGTGGATATAAGAAGAAAAATGATTTCAAGAGAAGAAGACTTTCATTGAAAGAGATACAGGAAGAAGTAAGGCTATTAGAAAAAATGGGGCATAAAAGGCTTGCTATAGAAGCGGGGGAAGATCCAATAAATTGTGATATAGATTATATGGTAGATGCCATAAAGACTGTATATGATACATACGCTGACAGGGGAGAAATAAGAAGGGTTAATGTAAATATTGCTGCCACCACAGTAGAAAACTACAGAAAACTTAAGGAAGCTAATATTGGCACCTATATATTATTCCAAGAAACTTATCATAAGCCCACTTATGAAAAGATGCACTTAAGTGAGCCAAAGGCCAACTATGAATGCCATAATTGGGCAGGAAATATCGCTGGTATCAGATGTTAAGGGTACTACAACAGACCCAGTATCAAAGGGCATGGAGCTAAATCCCATTGGACCTGTGGTTTTTATAGATACAGCAGGTTTAGATGATGGGGGAGAGCTAGGCAAACTTAGGGTGGAAAGGACCATGAAAACATTAGAAAAATTAGACCTAGCCATATACGTAATAGAAGCAGGTGAATTGGATGATGAATACTATGAAAAGATGGTTAATGAATTCAAAAGGAGAGGTATTCCCTATATAACGGTTATCAATAAAATTGACCTTGTTTCTAATGAAGTAACAAAAAAGTCAAAGAAAAAGTGGAATAAAGCAGTACTTACTTCCACTAGAGATAGTGTTACTATTTTTACATTAAAGGAAGAGTTAATAAAAAAATTGGTTTCGGATAAAGAACAAACCCTAAAGTATAAAGCTTACCAGTTTTTCTATTATAATGGCTAGGCAAAAAGGGGACCTAAATACTTTTTTAAATGGAACTAAAAGCCTTGAAAGTTTAAAAGAAAAAAGAACTCCTAAAGTGCTCATTGTGGAAAGCTGTACCC
>JAAYEU010000009.1 GCA_012728595.1 Tissierellia bacterium | reverse complement strand
TGGGGTACATGAATGGTCCCCTATCGATGATAATAGTTGGGGCTATCTTTGCCAATGTAGATATAAAAAGCCATCTAAAGGATTGGACTATATATTATGTTTATCTACTTAGGGTTCAAAGGGTTCAGTTATTTCAATATGTCCCATCAAGGTTTCCACTTTTTGACCATCAACTAAAAATTGTACCCTTTCAATACCTTCTAATTCTACCAATGAATTCACTATTTGGGATATGGTAAATTCCTCCTGCATGGAGCTGCCGTAAAGGCCTTCGCTAGAGAAATTTACAAAAGCTGTTCCATCGGCTACCTCAACCCCTATAAGTTCTACATTAGAAGGTATAACTGTGTTCAATTCATCTGATTCTGGTCCCTTCATCAATTCCCTTACTATGGTTTCTTCTAGGGAAATATCTCCATACTGCACCATTTTCCTTTCTGGAATAAGCTTTTCTAAACTTTCATCTCCACTTTCTATATATGCTCTATTGGCAAAATAAAGGGTTACTTCCATCTCATTGGAGTTAGGAGTAGGCTCTATAATGTCTTCATCACCTTCATTTTCCTCTACTTCCGTTGTTTCTACTGGCTTTTCTTCTACCATCTCACCTTCATTAGTGGGAAGGTTGGGTTTGCTGCAGGCTACTAAACTAAGGGCCATGATTATCAATAAGCATATTGCTGTAACTTTTTTCATAATATCACTTCCTTTCCTACTTTAACTATATTATATACAATATCTTTTAAGATAGAATGAAGAAATGTTAAGAAAGTGTTAAGAAAATAAAAATTAATCCTAAACTAATCCAGGGGAATGGTGATGGTAAAAAGGCTGCCTAGTTTTGGAGTACTTTTTACATCTATATCCCACTTATGCTTATCTATTATATTTTTTACGATGGCTAGACCAATACCAGAGCCTTCTACATCAAACCCCTGTTTTAAATTTGCCTCTACAACCCTAAATCCTCCCTGAAAGATGTTGGGTAAATTTCTTTCATCGATTCCAATGCCATTATCTTCAATAGTTATAATTACCCTATCCTCTAGCTTTGTCCCTGTAATAGAAACGAAATTATAGTCCTTTTCTTCATCCCTATACTTAATAGCATTATCAATTAAATTCAACAGAGCCTCCTTCACCCTATCCTTATCACACTTAACCATTATATCCCCTAGCTTGTGAAAGTTCAATTTAACATCATTTTTTTCAGCATAGGGTAGGATCAGCTTAACGGTGGAGGATAGTATTTCCCCAAGGTTCTCCTTCTTCATATTTAAGATTATATCTTCCAGCTTTATGGAATTCATAAGGTAATTTACCAAGCCTTCCATCCTTTCAGTTTCCTTATAGATATCGGCAAGATATTCCTTATAGGTTTCTATGCTATTATCCCCTAAGGAAAGGGATTCGATTAAAACCTTAATGGAAGTAAGAGGGGTTTTAAGCCCATGGGAGATGCTATTAATAAAATCTTTTCTACTCCTTTCAATGCTATATAGCCTACTGCTCATCTGGTTAAAGGTTTCAATCAACTTGCCCATTTCCCCCTTAGGTTTATCCTTAACCCTATATCCTAAATCTCCAGAGGCAATCCTTTCAACTCCATAGGATAATTTCCTTAAGGGCTTGGTCATACTGTTTGCAGCCACTATAGCTAGAATTAAAGATAGGCCTAAGGCTGAGGCAGCAATTTTTAACATATTTCCTCTAAGCCCTTCTATATCCTCATTTAACGAATCCAGAGAAGTAGAAATAAGTACTGCCCCTAATATCCTGTTTTTATCTATATCCTTTGTGATTATAGGCACTGAAAGCTGTAATATTTCCCTTCCATCAGCTGAATACAATCCAGCTTGGGATTGGCCTTGTAAACTACTCCTTATCTCTTTATTATTGATGGTCTTTCCAATATAGCTATTAAAATTATCTATTAAGACCTCCCTTTCAGTATCTAGCACTAAAATTCTTGAGTTAGCTTGTTTTCCATAGCTTTTAACCATAATACTTGTAGAAACCATATCATCCATATATCTCTTATAGGTATCGGCTACAATATTGGCAGTTTGAAATAGTCTAACTTCTAAATTTCTTACCTGAGCATCCTTATAATTATTCAGTACCAAAAGGCTGAAGGATGTAAAAGCTAGGATTATTATCAAACTAAATATAATCAAGATCTTAAATCTTATTGAAATAGTAACCGACCCCCCACTTAGTTTTAATCAATTTTGGTTTTTTGATATCCTTTTCTATTTTTTCCCTGATATTTTTAATATGAACATCTATAGTCCTTACATCCAAAGGTTCCTCTTCCCATATATATTGGAATATTTCCTCCCTTGTAAAAACTCTGCCTGGATTTTTTGCCAATAGGTACAGCATTTCAAACTCCTTTTGTGTTAGCCTTACTTCCTCATCTTCCACAAAGGTTCTCCTCTCATCATAGTTTATTAGCAAGGGCCCTATGGACAGGACGGACCTTTCCTTTTCATTATTTAGCCTTCTAGTAATGGCTTTAATCCTGGCTAATAGTTCTAATACATTAAAGGGCTTAGTCATATAATCATCGGCTCCAAATTCAAAACCTAGAATTTTATCGTAATCCCCATCCTTGGCAGTAAGCATGAGAATTGGCATATCGTATTTTTCCCTAATCCTTTTACATAATATCATCCCATCTATATCGGGTAACATTAAATCCAGTATGATAAAGTCGATACTTTCATTTTCTATAGTTTGAAGGGCTTCCTCCCCATTATAGGCAGGGAAGACATTATAGCCTTGTTGTTCTAAACTGTGCTTTAATCCTTTAACTATCAGCTTTTCATCATCCACTACCAATATATTCATAAGGCCACCTTCCTAAAAGCTAAATTGATTTTATTTCATTATATCATTTGGAAGGATTTATTCCCATAATGAAATATGACCATTATTCAGTCTATATTTGATAAAACTAGTTTATAAAGATCGTTTAGAGTGATATAATTATTACAAGAAAAAGAGGGGATAATATGAATAAAAAGGCTTTAGTATTAGTAAAATCACTTGCAAGACTATTCCTTGGCTATTTTGTTTGTGCCATAGGTATAGTAATGACAATAAATGCAAATTTAGGTTTAGCTCCCTGGGATGTCTTCCATCAAGGGCTTTCCAATGTGTTTGGAATTACCATTGGCAAGGCCCATATTATAGCAGGCTTAACCATATTGGTAATTAGTAGCCTCCTTAAGGAAAAGGTTGGCTGGGGCACCCTTTTTAATATGATATTTGTGGGAACATTCGTAGATTTTTTGATGTTTAATCACCTAATCCCAATATTTGATAGCTTTATATTAAGTTTTATTATGATGCTTTTAGGAATGTTGGTGTTAGGCTTTGGCTGTTATCTCTATATTAGCGTTGGATGGGGTTCAGGCCCTAGGGATGGTTTGATGATAGCCTTAGTGAAAAAGACCAAGAAATCTGTAAGACTTATAAAAAACTCCCAGGAGATCATAGCAGTCATAATTGGCTACTTGCTTGGAGGCAGTGTAGGTATTGGAACGCTGGTTATGGCCATAACGGGAGGATATTTCATGCAATTTGCCTTTAAGGTTTGTAAATTCGATGTAAATAGGATTCAGCATAGGTTCATCGATGATGATATTAGATACATAAAGGAAGTATTAAAGTCAAAGGGTAGGTATAATAAAGAGTTAGATAAACTTTAATTTAAAGGAGTTGACCAGGATGAAACTTTTGATAGAGGGTAAAACTAAGGATTTATATGAATTGGAGGATGGAAATTACCTTTTAAAGTTTAAAGATGATTTAACTGGCGAAGACGGGGTATTCGATCCAGGAGCAAATAAGGTAGGATTAACCATTGAAGGGGCAGGTAAGTCTGGCCTTAGGCTTAGCAAATATTTCTTTGAACTTTTAAGGGATAGGGGAATCCCCACCCATTATATCGATGCAAATATTGATGAGGCTACTATGACAGTAAAACCAGCTGAGGTATTTGGAAATGGCTTGGAGGTAATCTGCCGTTATAGGGCTGTTGGAAGCTTTATACGCCGCTATGGCATGTATGCCAAGGAAGGCCAACCCTTAGATGCCTACGTTGAGGTAACCCTTAAAGATGATGACAGGAATGATCCATTGATTACTGAGGATGCACTACATATGTTGGGAATATTAAGCAGGGATGAGTATAGGATTTTGAAGGAATTGACCATTAGGATTAGCAATATCATCAAGGAGGAACTAGCCAAAAAAGGAATAGAATTATACGATATCAAATTGGAATTTGGTAAAGTTGATAAGGAGATTTTGCTAATAGATGAGATATCTGGTGGAAATATGAGGGCCTATAAAGAGGGCAAATATATTGAACCCTTAGAGCTTGAAAGATTAATATTGGAAGATGATTAATGTATAGGAATTTTATATGGTAAAAATGGCATGACTTTAAAATGATAAGTTATGCCATTTATTTATTATACATTTTGTGGTAATATTAAATAAAATTTACTTGAAAGGGTGAAACAGTTGACTGGAAACGGCACTCCAATAATAACTATTAGGAATTTAGGGAAATCCTTTGGCAGTAAAAAGGTTTTAAAGGGGATAAATCTAGATATATATCCAGGTCAGATTATTGGATACATAGGGCCCAATGGGGCTGGAAAGAGCACAACGGTAAAGATAATGTTAGGATTAATCGGAGACTATACTGGAGATGTTGAGATATTTGGGCAGAATATAGCCAGTGGCCATGTGGAGTATAAAAGAAAAATTGGTTATGTCCCAGAAACAGCAGAGCTTTATGACAATTTGACGGGAAGGGAATATTTAACCTTTATAGGTGAATTGTATGGCATGGAATATGATGAAGCTGATGAGAAGGCTGAAAAGCTCATGGAACTATTCGGCTTAAAAAGGGTTTATGACTCCAGAATATCCTCCTATTCTAAGGGAATGAGACAAAAGTTACTGATAATCTCTAGCCTATTAAACAACCCAGAAATCCTCTTTTTCGATGAGCCCTTAAGTGGTATAGATGCCAATAGCGTAATGGTATTCAAGGAAATACTAGCAGAATTAAAATCACAGGGTAAAACCATATTCTACTCATCCCATATAATGGAAGTGGTTGAGAAGGTAAGCAGTAGAATTGTTTTGATTAATGATGGTAAGATAGTTGCAGATGGAAGCTTTGAAGAATTGAAGGAAGAGTCCATGGAAGGCTCCCTAGAGGAAATATTTAATCAGCTAACGGGCTTTAGTGAGCATGAGAAAATAGCCAAGGAATTTGTGTCGATAGTACAAGGGGTAGATTACTATGAAGGAGT
>JAAYEU010000008.1 GCA_012728595.1 Tissierellia bacterium | reverse complement strand
ACTTGTGAATAAACATCCTTTGTATGTTTTTTTAACCAATTAACATTTTAGCAGGTTTATTTCACGAGTGCATTTTATTTTTAGAAAAAATAAATGTTAGGGTAAATTATTTTCCACCCCAACATTTATTATAGAACCTGTTTTAAAAAATATTATTGTTTATTTGACATACCAAAAAATAAGTATTATGAGACATGAAAAAATTAAATAGTTTAGCTTACTCCATCAAACTAGGGATAATACTAATTATTTTTTTCCTACAGTAAATTGACACTATCGGTAGGAAGTTTTATATTTTATAATATAGCTTTGATGGTATAATATAGATATAATTGAGTACTTATTAAAGGGTTATAGAATCCATAAAATCAAGTCATAGGAGTGATATATTGAAGACCTTAAAGCAATTTTCCTTGATACTTATAATACTCTTTATTGCACAGATTTTGCAAGCAAGATATAGCCTTCCCGTTCCAGCAACTATACTTGGGATGATGATATTATTACTATTACTCATGGCTAGAATAGTGAAGTTGGAAAGGGTTGAAAAGGCATCTAATGTGCTGTTAGACCATTTAACCCTATTCTTTGTACCTCCCGTAGTTGGCATAATCAATCAATTTCATAGGGTAAAGGATATCTGGATATACCTGCTGATAATCCTACTTATTTCAACCATAGTGGTAATGGCAGTTACTGGATTAACCGTCCAGTTTCTATATAGATATAGGGTAAGAAGGGAAAAGGAGGAAGAAAAATATGGCAGAATATTTTGACACTCCGCTGTTTGGGATTACACTATCCCTAGTAGCTTTTATAATAGGCATGTATGTACATGGAAAAATCAAAATGACTATTTTCAACCCCTTACTCATATCTGCTATAATAATTATAAGCTTTCTAAGCTATTTCGATATAGATTACGATACCTTTAACAAGGGAGGAAGCCTTATTAGCTTTTTCATTGCACCAGCCACAGTTGCTTTGGCGGTGCCCCTATATAAGAATATTAAATTGTTGAAGAAAAGATGGTTATCTATCTTAATTGGAATAAGCCTTGGTAGCTTGGCAGGACTTTTTACCATATTTATCTTGAGCAAACTGTTTAAAATAGACCAAACAATCATGGTTACAATGTTTCCTAAATCGACTACTACTGCTATTTCCATGGAAATAGCTGAGCAAATAGGTGGAATACCCACCTTAGCGGTGGCTTTTACAGCCGTTGCAGGAATAGGTGGAAATCTTATAGGGGAATATGTTTTTAAATTATTTAAGATTAATGATAAGGTCTCCAAAGGGGTAGCCTTAGGAACAGCTTCCCATGCAGTGAGAACTGCTAAGGCTATGGAAATGGGGGAAACGGAAGGGGCTTTATCGTCCCTATCCATTGGGGTTGCTGGAATTGTTAGCGTATTTTTAATTCCCTGGTTTATGAAATTACTAATAATATAGATAGGAGAATATAGGATGAAAAAGGAGATAAAGGAATGGATATTTAGCTTAGGAGTTGCACTTTTGTTGGCAATTGGAATCAATTCCATAATAGTAGGTACCAAGGTTCATGGAAGTTCTATGGCGCCTACTTTAAATCATGGGGATATATTGATCATGCTTAATAGCAAGAAGATAGATAGGGGGGATATTGTAATAATAGACACCAATTTAGAAATTTCCCCCAGGGAGTTGGAGGGGTTAAATATTTTGGCTAAATGGAAAATGGGAAAGACTAAAGAATTGGTAAAAAGGGTAATAGCTGTAGAAGGGGATAGTCTAATAATAAGGGATGGCAAGGTCATATTAAATGATGAAGAGTTGAAGGAAAGCTATATCAATGGAGCAGAAACTTGGGGTAATATAAATATTGAAAGGATTCCAGAAGATAAAATATTCGTCATGGGGGATAATAGGACTAGGAGTTTAGACAGTAGAGATAGCCAGATAGGTCTAGTAGATTTAGATGATGTTAAAGGAAAAATAATAATACGCTTATTCCCATTTTCTAAGTTTGGAAAAATTGAATAAAGGAGTGGAGGCTTATGAAGGAGATAGTATTAGCAGGTGGATGCTTCTGGGGAGTGGAAGAATATATGTCAAGGATTGATGGAGTGGTTGAGACCAAGGTAGGTTATGCCAATGGACATACTGAAAATCCTACCTATGAGGAAGTTTGTACTAATACCACTGGCCATGCAGAAGCTTGCTATGTAAAATACGATGAAAGTGTGCTTACTTTAGAGGAACTACTCAATAGGTTTTGGAAGATAATCGACCCTACACTACTAAACCGACAGGGGCCAGATATAGGTAGTCAGTATAGGACGGGAATATATTACATGGAGGAAGAGGACCTACCTACCATAATGAAGACCTTTGAAGAACAGAAGAAAAAGTATGATAAGCCAATAGCGACTGAAGTAGAACCTTTAAAGGTCTTTTATGAGGCTGAAGAATACCATCAAAAATACCTTAAGAAGAATCCTAACGGCTATTGCCATATAGATTTAAATGCTTAATAGCTAAACAAATTCCCTTTGGCAGGTTTGCCAAAAGGGAATTTGTTATTTAAATAGCCCTTTTATAATATCCAAATTCAATTCATTGAAATTACCTATTACTAAATCGGCTTCCGATAGGTCTTGGTTGCCAGAATTTAAATTTTGTAGGCCAATACATCTCATTCCTGCAGCCTTTGCAGCCTTTACTCCATTACGGGCATCTTCTATTACTAAACAGGAAGCTGGAGGGATGCCTAGTTTTTCAGCAGCAGTTAAAAATATTTCTGGATCTGGTTTCCCCCTTTTTACATCATCGGCACTTACAAAGACCTTGATATAATCCTTCAAATCAAAATTTTCTGCAACAGCCCCTATTACTCTTTTGTTATTGGATGAAGCTAAGGCCATTGGATAGCCCGCTTTGTGCATTGTTAATAGGAAAGCCTTAAAGTTTTCCACTAAAGGAACTTGGTCTAGATTTTCTATGAACATTTCCTTCTTCTTTTCTATCATTTCTTCTATAGGGAATTCTATCTGGTATTTTTCTTTAATGATACTAAACATATGGTATTCTGTTGTCCCAACGAAGGAATTATGCTCCTCGTCGGTTATTTCAACTCCTAATTCCCTAATCAATTCCTTCTCTATTTTAAAATGTAAGGGCTCACTATCGATAATCACTCCATCCATATCAAAGATTATAGCCTTCAAAAATATCTCTCCTTTATATAAATATTCTCTAAATGAATATATAATAAATATTGGATTATGTCAAAGACAATAATAAAGGTTGGGTATTGTTTAAGCATGTCACCATTGGCTTAAGACAAATTAGCCTTAACTAAGCTTTGTAATATTCAGCTTTATAGGGTATTATCAAGTTAAAGGTAGCCGTCTTAAAAAGCATAAAGGAGGTGAAATCCATTCTATTAGATAGGCGTAGTAAGGAAATTTTAACTTTGCTAGCTGAAAGCAGAGGGCCTCTGACCACCAGTTATATCGGTAACAAGCTGAATGTAAGTTCGCGGACTGTCAAAAGGCAGATGGTGGAAGTTGAAGACTATCTAAAAAAGCACGGATTTAAATTCCTTGTAAAACCGGGATATGGAATGGAAATACAAGGAGATTTAAGTGAAAAGAACAGGCTCAAACAGCTAATCAAGGAAGAGGAAGTTGAAAAGAGATATACGCCAGAAGAAAGACAGCTATTCATTTTAATAGAACTACTAAAGAGTAAGGAACCAATAAAGATGTATAAGTTTAAATCGGATCTAAATGTTACGGAAGGAACAATCAGCCTTGATTTAGATAAGATTGAAGCTTCAATTTCCAAATATAAAATAGACTTGATTAGAAAACCTGGGTTGGGAGTCTATATCGAAGGGGACGAATCGGAAATAAGAAAACTTATAATCGATATGATATATGAAAACGATTTTCAAAAGCAGGTACTAGAAATATTAGGAGAGGCCATCCAAAATAAGGACAGGAACACTAAATCCATTAGGCTTAGTGCTCAAGATAAGCTGTTAAACATGATAGATAAGGACACCATAAAGGAAATAGAAAGGATTGTAGCGGAATTTGAAAATGAAAAAAGATTAGAATTAAACGATAGCCAGTATGTTGGTTTAGTCATCCATTTGGCTTTGGTGGTAGAAAGGATAAAAAATGGCGATAACATCTGCATGGATAAAAGCTATTTAAAGGAAACTAAGAAGAAAGAGGAGTTTAATATAGCAAAGGAATTAGCATCCCAAGTTGAAAAAAGTCTTGGAATTGAACTACCTGAAGATGAGGTAGGATATATAACGATACATCTTCTAGGGTCAAGAAAATATTTCGACTATGAAAGCAAGGATTTAAATGATTTTTTCATAGATAATTACAGGATAATAAAAACTGCCAAAGCTCTAATCCAATATGTAGAATCCAAATCCAATATAAACCTTTTACAGGATGATAAAATACTAATCAACTTAGCCATTCATCTAGAACCTGCCATAAAAAGAATGCTGATGGGAATGGATATTAGAAATCCACTTTTAGATGAAATCATCAGAAATTACCCACAACTTTTTAATTTGACAAAGAAGGCTTCCTTCATAATAGAAGAGGAGTTTAATGTAAAGGTACCAGATGCAGAAGTAGGATATATAGCCCTCCATATTGGCGGGGCCTTAGAAAGGGTCAACAACCCCATTTACAAGGTAATAGTCATATGTCCAAGTGGCATAGGAGTTTCTAGATTGCTATCTACCAAGATAAGCAATGAGTTTTTAAATATCGAAGTTGTAGATAGGGTATCAGCCTTCGACCTTGAAAAGTTTGATCTAAGCTCATGCGACTTTATAATAACTACAGTGCCAATAAATGCAAATGACATTCCATGGGTTTTAGTTAACCCTCTATTATTAGAAGAGGATATAGAGAATATAAAGGCTACCATGGCTAGGTTACCCTTAGAGGATATGGAAATAAAGGATATAGAGATTAAAGAGGAAAGTTTAAGGAAGAGGCTAGAAAAAAACATAAACTATTCTAAAGCCATCATTCAAATATTAGATAATTATAGCTACCATGAGCTGGCTGCAGAAGGATATGAAGATTTAATCGACTTGGTGGTTAAAAGCTATTCAAGGGGTAAATTGGGATTTACTAGATTAAAAAAGGATATAGTGGACAGGGAAAAGCTGGGGCAAATTATATTGGAGGAGTCGGGCACCATAATACTCCACTGCAGAACTAGTGAGGTAGAAAAACTACAGCTTGGAATATTTAAACTATTAAATCCCCTAGTCCTTAAGGATATAGAGATAAAAACTGCCGTAATCCTGTTGGCACCTAAAAAGATTGAAGCTGAATACCTTGAAATCATGAGCTATTTAACCCAAAGCATTTTCAAAGGGGAATTGACCACTTCATCAGATAAGGATGAAATGGAAAGGAATTTGAATAGAATATTAGAAAATTTTTATAAAAATATAAAATAAGGAGGAGATAAGATGACAGAATATCATGTCCAAAAAGATAAAAGCTTTAGGGTAAAGGTACAAAACTTTGGGAGATTCTTGAGTGGTATGGTTATGCCTAACATAGGGGCTTTTATAGCCTGGGGACTTATTACAGCCCTATTCATTCCAACAGGCTGGATTCCCAATGAAAGATTGGGTTCACTTGTAGGGCCTATGATTAGCTATTTACTGCCCCTTTTAATAGGCTATACTGGAGGTAGGATGATAGGGGATATTAGAGGTGGTGTAGTTGGTGCAGTAGCTACCATGGGGGTTATTATTGGAGCAGATATACCCATGTTCTTAGGAGCAATGGTCATGGGGCCCTTGGCAGGGTATATAATCAAGAAATTTGATGGCATGATAGAAGGTAAGATAAGAACGGGTTTTGAAATGTTAGTAAATAACTTTTCAGCAGGAATTATAGGAATGATTCTGGCAATAATAGCTTATTTAGGTATAGGGCCTATAGTCTCATCATTAAATACCCTATTGGGTAATGCGGTAAAGGCCATAGTAAATGCAGGACTATTGCCATTGGCATCCATATTTGTAGAGCCTGCAAAGATACTGTTTTTAAATAACGCCATAAACCATGGAGTCTTAGGCCCCATTGGGCTACAAGAGGCTCAGGAAGTAGGGAAATCTATATTCTTCCTAATTGAAACCAATCCTGGTCCAGGACTGGGTATACTCTTAGCCTATTTAGTATTTGGAAGCAAATCGGTAAAACAATCTACCCCTAGTGCAATTATAATCCACTTCCTAGGCGGCATCCATGAGATCTACTTTCCATATGTACTGATGAATCCCGCCTTGATATTGGCAGTTATTGCAGGAGGGGCCAGTGGAGTTCTTACATTTAATATCTTCAATGCTGGACTAGTTGCAACTCCTTCACCAGGAAGCATATTTGCCTTGCTGGCTATGACTCCAAAGGGATCCTTCCTAGGTGTATTAGCAGGAGTCCTGGTATCTATTGTGGTAACCTTTCTGGTAGCTTCCATCTTTATCAAGGCATCTAGCAAGGATCTAGATGAAGAGGAATTGCAAAAAGCTACTGAAAGGGTAGGAGAACTTAAAAATAGGAAAGAGGATAGGGTAGAAATCCATGGAAGGGTAAACAAAATAATATTTGCTTGTGATGCCGGCATGGGTTCCAGCGCTATGGGTGCCAGCTTATTGAAGGATAAGATAAAGAAAGCTGGATTGGATATAGAAGTTTTAAATTCTGCCATAGAAGATATTCCAGAGGATGCAGACATAATTATTACCCATAAGAATCTGACGGAAAGGGCTAAAAAGAAAGCTCCCAATAAGAGGCATATCTCAATAGATGATTTTCTATCTGCTCCCGTTTATGATGAGATAGTGGAAGAGTTGGTAAAAAAAAAGCAACCAACTAACCATGTAGATGGAAACAGGCCTAGTTTTGAAACCAAGGATATACTAAGGAAGGAAAATATTCTATTGGGCTTAGAAAGCACTGATAAGAAGGAAGCAATAGCCTTGGCTGGTAAGCTATTGGTGGATGGAGGTTATGTAAAACCAGACTATATAGATTTTATGTATGAGAGAGAGGAAAAATTGTCCACCTATATAGGTAATGGAGTTGCCATACCCCATGGCAGTGGAAGGGCCAAGGAAAGCATAATTAAATCTGGAATAGTATTACTTCAGTATCCAAAGGGGATAGATTTTGGAAATGGAGATATAGCTTATATTGTAATTGGAATTGCTGGGAAAGACAATGAACACCTAAATATATTATCCAATATAGCCTTGATATTAGAGGATAAGGAATTGGCTGAAAAGATAGTAAAGGAAACCGATAGGGATAGGGTATATGATATAATGACAAGAATAGCTGAATAATGCTATATTAGGGTAGGAGGAAAGGATATGAAAAGAGCAATACAATTTGGTGCAGGGAATATAGGAAGGGGTTTTATTGGATACCTATTATCCATTTCAGGATACCATGTAATATTTGCCGATATAGATGAGGAACTAGTTAAGGCCTTGAATGATAAAGGAGGGTATAGGGTTCAAATAGCAGGTGAAAGAATTGTAGAAGTAGATGTAAAAAATATTTCAGCCCTATCCTCTTTGGATGAAAGGTTGATAGATGAAATAGCTAGGGCAGATTTAATAACTACGGCAGTTGGCCCAAAGGCTTTAAAGGCCATAGCACCTACAATGGCTAAGGGGATACAGAAGAAGAAAGAAGAAAAAAACACCTCATATCTAAACATAATCCCTTGCGAGAATATGGTTGGAGCTGCAGATTATTTGAAGGAACAGGTAGAAAATTATTTAGATGAAGACCTGAAAAGCTTTATGGCCAAATACGTAGGCTTTGTCAACTGTGTAGTGGATAGAATAGTTCCCCCCTCTTATGGCAAGATGGAAGATATTACTCAGGTTATGGTAGAGGAGTTTAGTGAATGGATAGTGGATTTAAAGGCCTTTAAGGGGGATAGGCCTAAAATCAAGGGGATGGAGTTAAAGGACAATTTAATCCCTTATATAGAAAGAAAGATATTTACTCTAAATACCGGCCATGCTATTGCAGCCTATCTAGGATATCTAAAAGGCTATACAACTATTAGGGAAAGCATCATGGACCCTGATATCAAGGCCATAGTATTAGCTGCTATGAGGGAAAGTGGACAGGTATTGATAGAGAGATATGGGCTTGATAGCTTAGCCCATGAGGAATATATACAAAGGATATTATCCAGATTTTTAAATCCTCACTTAAAAGACCTGGTAACCAGGGTAGCAAGGCAGCCTTTAAGAAAACTATCCAATGGCGAAAGGTTAATAAAGCCCTTGAAAGGAACGGTTGAGTATGGATTGGAAAATGAAAATTTAATAAGAGGAATAGCTGCGGCTCTATCCTATGATTATCCTGAGGATGAGGAAGCTGTGGAAATGGGAAGGATTTTAAAGGATAATAATACTTTAGAGGCAATAGCCAAAATTACTGGATTGGATTCTTCTTCAAATATAGTAGAAAAGATTTATAAAGAATACATTAATATAAAAAGAGAAGCATAAGCTTCTTTTTTTATGTTTGATTTATACATGCCTTTTTAATATAATAACTTATGTTATTCAAATATGGCCATGCGAAAATTGTCAATTGATGTAGTACGAAAGTAGGAAATTTTCTATAATCTCTCAAACTATTGACACTATATATTGAGGTTTGATAATATAGAAGGACAATATATTGGGAAGTTCAAGTATATAGGAGGTAAAGGATTTGATAACTAAGATTAGAAAAAGGGATGGTAGAGAAGTACCTTTCAACATGGAAAAGATTGCAAATGCAATTTTTAAGGCTGCTCAGGCAGTTGGAGGACAAAATTATGATATGGCCCTTGAGCTGGCGGAAGAGGTAACCCTAATATTAGACGAAAAGTATAAGGACAGCATCCCGGGAGTGGAGGATATCCAGGATATAGTGGAAAAGGTCCTTATTGAGAGAGGCCATGCAAGGACGGCTAAGGAGTACATATTATACAGGGCGGAGCGCACCAGGATTAGGGAAATGAATACCAGGCTTATGAAGGTCTATGAAGATTTAACTTTTAAGGATGCGGAAGATGTCGATCTAAAGAGAGAAAATGCAAATATCGATGGGAATACCGCCATGGGGACCATGCTTAAATATGGTTCTGAGGGGGCTAAGCAATTTTATGACTTATTCGTATTAAACCCTGCCCACTCTAAGGCTCATAAAGATGGAGATATACATATCCATGATTTAGATTTCTTAACCTTGACAACTACCTGTTGTCAGATAGATATTATAAAGCTATTCGAAGGTGGATTTTCAACTGGACATGGTTACCTTAGGGAACCGCAGGATATAATGAGTTATTCTGCCCTTGCCTGTATAGCCATCCAATCCAATCAAAATGACCAACACGGGGGACAGAGTATTCCTAATTTCGATTATGGCATGGCTATAGGGGTGAGGAAAACCTATATTAAACTCTATAGGAAGAACTTATTAAAGAGCGTGGATTTATTAATAGACAAGGTGGATTTAAGGGAGAATATAGAAAATATCTTTCATGTTTTAGAGAAAGAATATGGATTATTTCCTACTCTAGCTGATAGTGAGGAATATGAAGAAAAGGAAGCAGAATATCTAAAGGAACTGTTAGAGGATGAAGGCTTGGTTAAAAGGATTCAAAACTTTGCTAAGAAGAACGCATATGAAGATACCAATGCTAGAACCTATCAAGCTATGGAGGCCTTGATCCATAATTTAAATACTATGCATTCTAGGGCAGGAGCCCAAATCCCCTTTAGTTCCATTAACTATGGCACCGATACCTCACCAGAGGGTAGGCTGGCAATTAAGAACCTACTCTTAGCTACAGAAGCCGGTTTAGGGAATGGTGAGACTCCCATATTCCCAATACAGATATTCAAGGTAAAGGATGGAATAAACTATAATGAAGAAGACCCTAATTACGACTTGTTTAAGCTAGCCTGTAAGGTAAGTGCTAAAAGGCTATTTCCCAATTTCTCCTTTATAGACGCTCCCTTTAACCTTCAATATTATGAGGAGGGCAAACCTGAAACGGAAATTGCCTATATGGGATGTAGGACAAGGGTTATAGGAAACGTATACGATCCTAGCAGACAGATTGTAAGTGGTAGGGGAAATTTAAGTTTTACTACCATAAACCTGCCCAGATTGGGAATAAGGAATAAAGGCGATATGGATAATTTCTATAAGGAACTGGATAGGGTAATGAATCTAGTTATAGAACAGTTGATAGAAAGATTTGAAATACAGGCCAGTAAGAAAGTCCATAATTTTCCATTTCTGATGGGACAAGGGGTCTGGATTGATTCAGACAAGCTCAATTCCGACGACCAAATAAGGGAAGTTTTAAAACACGGTACCTTATCCATAGGATTCATAGGTCTGGCAGAGTGTTTGAAAGCCTTAACTGGCTTCCATCATGGAGAAAGCGAAGAGGCTCAAAAAATTGGATTGGATATAATCCAATTTATGAGGAGGAAGCTAGACGATGTCAGCAGCCAATATAAGATGAACTTCACCCTACTAGCTACTCCGGCTGAAGGTACTGCAGGAAGATTTGTAAAAATAGATAGGGATTTGTTTGGAAATATTGAAGGAGTTACAGATAGGGAATACTATACCAACAGCTTCCATGTACCAGTATACTATCCCATAACTGCCTATAAAAAGATAAAAATAGAAGCACCTTATCACGAATTGACCAATGCAGGCCATATTACCTATATAGAATTGGATGGAGACCCAAGCCAGAACTTACAGGCCTTTGAAAAGATTGTTAAATTCATGAAGGAAGCGGGAATCGGATACGGTTCAATAAATCATCCCGTTGATAGAGATCCGGTTTGTGGATATACAGGCATAATAAACGATGTATGTCCTAAATGCGGCAGAGAAGAAGGAAATATAAAATTTGAAAGGATTAGGCGGATAACCGGCTACTTAGTTGGTACCCTAGATAGATTTAACGATGCAAAAAGGGCCGAGGTAAGGGATAGGGTCAAACATTTATCTTGTTCTTATAAATAAGAGGTGTTCATATGGAAGAAAGGATTAAGATAGCGGGAATTGTTGAAGAGTCCATAGTGGATGGCCCGGGAATAAGGTTAGTTGTTTTTACTCAAGGCTGTGTTCATAATTGTATAGGTTGTCAAAATCCTGAAACCCATCCTTTTAGCAATGGCTATTATATCCATGTTGATGAGATAGTGGAGATGGTCAAGAAAGATCCTCTGTTAGATGGGATTACCCTAAGCGGAGGAGAGCCCTTCCATCAGGGAAGGGCTTGTGGACTATTGGCCAAGAAGATTAAGAAGATGGGTTTAAATATAATAACCTATACTGGATATACCTTTGAAGAATTACTAAACGAGATAGATATAAATAGGGGTTGGAAGGAACTTTTATATGCTACCGATATATTAATAGATGGCAGATTTGATGTGGAAAAGAAGAGCCTATCATTAAGGTTTAGAGGCTCATCTAACCAGAGGATAATAGATGTGAAAAGCTCTTTAGAGAAAAATCAAGTGGTAATTGCTGATATATAAAAGGGGGTGATAGTTTAAACTATCACCCCCTTTTATATATCTATTTCATCGATCTTTGCTGCTAATATAAAATCATTTTCGTGGAGTCCTCCAATTTTATGGGTCCAAAGCTCTATGACTACCTTTCCCCAAGAAAGATAGATATCAGGATGATGGCCTTCCTCTTCAGCCATATTTCCCACCTTATTGGTAAAATCCAGGGCTTCTTTAAAATCTTTAAACTTAAAGCTCCTTCTTAATTTTAGATTATCTATTATTTCCCAACCATCCTTTAAAGAACTATGGTATTCTTTGATTTCCTCCGGCTCTAAGGTTGGAGCGCCAACACTACAGGGTATACATTTTTTGCTAGCCAAATCTGCCATCTTTTCACCACCTTTTGTGAGGGTACTATACTATAACTATACCCAATATATAGGGTTTTAATTAAGCCACCATCTCTAGTTTCTTCCTATATATCTCCATCAACTGGTCTTCTGTTATATCCTTGCTCCTTCTATCCAATATAATATTTCCTCTATTAAGCATTATTATCCTATCGGAGTACTCTAAGGCATCCTTCAAGTTATGGGATATCATTATGGTGGTAATGGCATGCTTTTCTATTAGTTCCTTGGTTTTTTTCATGACCAGATCGGAGGTCTTTGGGTCTAAGGCAGCAGTATGTTCATCCAGAAGCAATAGGCTAGGATGCTTCATAGTAGCCATAATGAGGGATAGAGATTGCCTTTGTCCACCAGATAGATATTTTACCTTGGTATGGAGCTTGTTTTCCAACCCCAGATTCAACTCCCTTAAAATTTCCCTATACCTGTCTATATTCTTTTTCCTTATAAGCCTTTTCAGGGTAAATCTTTCCCCCTTTTTGTCTGCCAAGGCCATGTTTTCCAATATGGTTAAGGAAGGGGATACACCCATATAAGGATCTTGGTAGACCCGGCCTAATAGATTAGCCCTTTCCTCTTCTTTTAATTTAGTGATTTCTTCACCATCTAGTATTATCTGGCCTTGGTCTAATTTTATACTACCTGCTATTAGGTTTAAAAGGGTACTCTTACCACAGCCATTAGGGCCAATAAGGGCAGTACATCTATTTTTTTCTATTTCAAGATTTAGTCCATCGAATAGCCTTAATTCATTATCTGTCCCCTTATTGAAGCTCATTGACAGGCCTTTTATTATCAGCATATTTTTCCCCTCCTCTTATCCTCTTAATATCTAGTAGCTGGCTAAATAAATTGTTATAGGATAAAAAGGCTATTACTATTATGGCAGATACAGCTTTTAGATCAGACGGTTCCAATCCTAAATCAATAGCAATGCCCCCTATTATCTTATAGATTATGGCGCCCATAATAGCCTTGCTTGTATTTTTAATCCTGTTGGATTTTTTGCCTATGGTATCTCCAATTATGATGGATGCAAGGGCCACCACTATTATGGAGCTACCCATGGTTATATCTACAAAACCTTGATATTGAGCCATTAGGGCACCACTTAATGCTACTAGTCCGTTGGCTAACATAAGGCCAAGTATTTTATAATTATTGCTGTTTTTTCCTAAAGATTTCACTAAGGATTCATTATCCCCGGTGGCTATTAATAGATAGCCTATCTCAGTTTTTAAGAAGCTGTCCAAAGTAACTTTTATTATTAGGGCTATTATTATCAGTGTTATCATAATAGGGCCTAAATCGTAGATGGAAGCATGGCTAAATAGGGGAATATTGGCTTTTCCGTTGGTTTTTAGATTTACAGAATAAAGGATTGTCATAGTCAATATTCCAGATAATAGGGGTTTAATCTTCAACTTGGTAAAGAGGATTGCAGTTAGTAATCCTGCTAAAGTACCAAACAAGAAGGATAGAAGGGTACTTGCTATTGGATTTAACCCACTGGTTACAAGCTTTGCAAATATGAAGGCCCCAAAGGGGAAGCTGCCTTCAACGGTTAAATCGGCAATATCCAATATCTTATAGGTTAGTAGCACCCCCATTGCCAGTATTCCAAATATTAGCCCTTGTTCTATTGAAGTTATAATCAAGGAATTCATATCAAAACCTCCATTCTTTAAAGAAGACTTTATTAGTTGCCAACCTTATTGCTTTCCTTAAGCAAGGGTAGATTTTCATCTAGGCCTAAAGCCTTCAAGCTTTCTGTATTGACAGTGGTAATGGTCTTTTCTGCTAATCCAACGGGCATGGAAGATATGTCCTTTTTATCAAGCAATATTTCCTTGGCCATTTGGGCTGTTTGTTTTCCTAATTCATAATAGCTAAGGCCGTTGGTAATCAATAAACCTCCTCTTACTTGGGTTTCTTCAGCAGATACGGTTATAATCTTATTTTCTAGGGTCTTTTCCCTTACCAGCTCTACGGAAGCAGCTACCATATTGTCGGTAATGGCATAAAGGGCATCAACCTTCTGAATTATGGAATCCAAGGCTTGGGGCAGTTCATTTACATTGTTGATTCCGACTGTAACCACCTCTAAGCCTAAAGTAGGTGCAATTTCCTTTACCTCTTCCACTTGAACTTGAGAGTTGGCTTCGCTGGTATTATATATTATCCCTATGGTATTAATAGTGGGGTCTATTTCCTTAAACATCTTTAGTTGAGATTCAGTTGGTGCCTTATCGGAGGTCCCCGTTACATTCCCTCCAACCCTTTCCCAGCTTTCAACTATCTCAGCCTTAACCGGATCTGTTACAGCGCTAAATAGTATGGGTATGTGGGAAGTAGCTTGTTTTGCGGCTTGGGCAGCAGGCGTTGCAATGGCATATATTAAATCCATTTTATCCTTAACGAATTTCTGTGCAATGCTAGTGGTAGTGGGAATATCCCCTTGGGCATTTTGATAGTGTATCTTTGCATTAATTCCTAACTCCTTTAATCCATCTTCAAAGCCCTTTCTAGCGTCATCTAAGGCTGGGTGTTCTGCCAATTGGATGATTCCAATTTCAAAATCCGCCTCCTCAGCTGCATTTACGGATTTATTATCTTCTGAATTACATGCAGATAATAAGGCCATTAAAACCAATACTGAAGTTAAAAGCATCAAAATGTTTCGTCTTTTCATCTAGATCAACCTCCATAATCTTTTGTAATTTAATAGAATTTTAATTTAGGGTATAAAAAAATCTTTCGTTCCTATAAACATAGCTTATAGCTATGCTTATAGGGACGAAAGATTATTCCGCGGTACCACCCTAATTATGACAAAAAGTCATCACTCATTCAGACCTAACAGTCCTATCCCTTATAACGATGGGCTTTCGGATTCGTCTACTCCATTAAACTTTCAACGAATCAGCTCAGGAGTGAATATTACATATCCCCTTAATGTTGGCTTTCACCTAACCCAACTCTCTGTAATTAAGGTAAGATATCTTTTTCTCCTTCACAGCTTTTTTGTATTTAGATAAGATAATAATACTTTAAAGGAATAATGTCAAGACTTTTTTAAAAAAATTTAATAAGGGAAATTAAGGGAGTGGTATATTGCATTCCATAGGATGCCAAATAATTTTTATGGTATACTATATTCAAGAACAATAAAAGGAAAAAACGGGGGTGTTGTAGATGGAAGCCTTGCTAGTTATCGATATGTTAAAGGATTTTATAGATGAGGATGGGGTACTTACTACGGGGCCAGCAGGAAGGGATATAGTACCATTCATTAGGAATAAGGCTGATGAATTTAAACAGAAGGGATATCCAGTCATTTATATCTGTGATAACCATGAAAAGGATGACAAGGAATTTGATATGTTTCCTCCTCACTGTATTGCTGGTACAGAAGGCAGCCAGATAATCGAAGACTTGGAAGTTAAAGATGGAGACAAGGTTATTAAGAAAAGGCGTTATAGTGCCTTCTTTGGCACCGATTTGGACCTCTACCTAAGGGAAAAGGGAGTAGCTGAAATCCACCTAGTAGGGGTATGTACCAATATATGTGTTCTATATACTGCTGCAGACGCCAGAAACCTTGGTTATAGAGTAAATATCCATGAAGAAGGAGTAGCTTCCTTTGATGAAGATGCCCACAAGTTTGCCCTAAAGGAGATGGAAACAACCCTAGGGTGCAAGATAATAAAGAAGGAATAAAAATGGAGTTGGTAGGATGAGAAGTAAAATAGAAAAGTTAGCCCAATTTATTGAGGAATCAAAAAAAACGGTAGTAATGACTGGGGCTGGGATGGATACGGAAAGTAATATTCCCGATTTTAGGTCCCAGGGTGGACTTTGGTACCAAGTAGACCCAACTAAGGTGGCTACTGTGGAAGCCTTGGAAGGAAATTATCCCTTATTCCATGACTTTTACACTGCCAGGATTAAAAACATGGAAAATGTCAAACCTCATGAAGGCCATTATGCACTGGCAGAACTAGAGGAGAAGGGTTATTTAAAAAGCATAGCTACCCAGAATATTTCTGGATTACATGCCATGGCGGGAAATAAAAATGTATATGAGCTACATGGGAATATAAGGAAGATAAAGTGCAACGATTGTGGTACAAGGCATAGCCTTGAGGATTTTTTGGATAAGAAAAGCTGTAACAAGTGTGGAAGCCACGCCTTAAGGCCAGATATAGTATTATTTGGGGAGTTACTTCCAACTGATACTTGGGACAGGGCCATAAGGGATGTGGAAAACTCAGACCTTTTCATAGTAATTGGAACCAGCCTACAAGTTTCTCCAGTAAATCAGATGCCCTATATAGCTAGGGGAAGGACCATTTACATCAATATGGAAAGGGCTAGGGGATATAATTTCGATTTGGAGATAATAGGCAAGGCTGGGGAGGTTTTAGTTGGACTTAAGGAGGTGCTTTCCATATAAAAAGGTGGTAGTTATTCATTACCACCTTTTTACATGGGAGTATTTAATGAAAAGCTATATTACCTTTAGTTCTACAGTATTTTTCTACCCATTTTAATATTCTATATCCTACAAAAATTCCAATTATCATAAATAGGACTAAAATCCCTTGTTCTACAGGAATGGGTAGTAGGGTTTTAGTATTTAATAGTATTCCCCTTATGGCATCATAACCATAGGTTATGGGTAAGGCCAAGGATATGGGGATTAAAACTCTTGGTAGTACGGTAATGGGAAAGGATTCTCCCGACATCATACTTAAACAGAAGTTGGTTATATCTATTATATTATTGGCATTATTAGTAATTAGTACTAAAGAGGCTATTCCAAAGCCTAAACCATATAGGGCTATTAACATGGGTAAGAGAGTGACAATTGCCATCAGTATCCCACCAGCTATATTGAATCCAAACATTAGCCAGACTAAGAAGGCAACGGTCAAGGCATTAACAGTAGTCATAATCAGTGAAAAGATTGACCTACCAATAAGTTGAACCCAAAGGGGGATGGGGGTTAACCAATTGGATTCTATTACTCCTACATCCATCTCATTTTTTAATGAAAAGCCCATACCCCACATTACTGCACTAACAAAGCTACTAACAATACTCCCTATGACTAAAAAGGCCATATAGTCTGTAGTACCAGAGTACTGGCTAAATCCAATATTTTCTCCATTTATCTGGAAGGCCTTTGAAAGAAAGTATACAGGGGTAATCCACAATATAGGCTCAACTATTCTAAAAACTGCATTGGCAGGATATCTAAAGAATATCTTGGCATCCTTCTTTATTATGGCCTTTATTGCTATTAAATAGTTTCTTAACTCCATTTCCTTCCCTCCCATCCACTAATAATGGCCTAAAGAGCCTAAAGTCTTTGCTTTTCTTTGGGTGTAGAAAAAGGCTAAAAGCCCTAAAAGCATCAGTATAATGCCTGACATGATTAAGAATAACATTTCCCCACTAATATCATCCATAGTTGCACCAGTGGAAATAACTGCCCTTAAGGCATTAACACTGTGGGTCATGGGGATGAATTTAGAGATAGGCTTCATCCAGCTGGGCAGTACGGCTAATGGATAGCTTATTCCGCAGAATATGGATATAATTCCCCTGACCAAAAAAACCATTGAATTGGCTTCCTTAACCCATAATACCAAGGAGGCAAATATGAAGCCTAGTCCGTAGACAGAGGGGACAGATACTAGCAGGATTAGTAGTGCTAAGAGTGGGCTTCCGACGAATTTGAAATCATAGAATATCATAAATTCCAAAACTGAAAGGCTTATATAGATTAAGCTCATCAATAGCTGGGATATAGAATATCCAAACAATATGCTGATTTTAGGGATTGGACACAGCCAGTTGGACTCCAAAGTTCCCCTCATCTGTTCCATCCTTAAGCTGGAGCCAAAGGACCAAAGCATTGTATTGTTCCACATCCATATGGTAGTTCCTATCAACATATAGGTAACATAGTCGGTAGTCCCGGCTATGGATTGGAATTGAGCTAAAGAACTACTTTCCATACCAGATAAGGCTTTGGCGGTAAAAATATATCCAAAAGGGAATATAATGGGCCATATTATAAAGGAAATAAACCAGGAAGGATACCTTAACATTATCCTCCATTCCTTTTTTACTACTGAAAATATAGGGATTAAAATACTCATAGTATACCTCCTATTCCCTCAGGGATTTTCCAGTTAAACTGATGAATACATCTTCCAAAGTGGGCTCCTCCACCCTAAAGTTGATTATCTTATTATTCGTAGAAATTATATTGGTTATCAAATCGTTGATGGAATCATTGCCATTGACCATATGGATTTTAACCTCCCACCTTTGCGCTATGTCATCGAATCTAGATGTAATATTTTCTACCATGGGAATTCCTTTAATCCTTTCCTCGGTACTTGAATTCCAATCCTTTAATTCCAGCACTATTATATTGGTTTTATTTAAACCCTTCTTAAGATTACAAGGGGTATCCATGGCAATGATTTTTCCATGGTCAATTATGGCAATCCTATCGCTAAGCTGGTCTGCTTCCTCCATATAGTGGGTGGTTAATAATATGGTTCTACCCTCTTCCTTTATTTCTAAAATCAGTTCCCTTAAGTTTAGGGTAGATTGGGGGTCTAAGCCAGAAGTCGGTTCATCTAAGATTAAAATTTCTGGGTCTGCAATCAAGGCTTTTGCCAAAGCCACCCTTTGTTTCATCCCTGTAGAGTATTTTTCTACCGTTTCGTCTGCCCGCTTATCCAAATTAAACCTCGTCAACAGATAATCTATCTTAACTTGCGCCTTTCTGCCTGTTATGCCATTCATGGCAGCAAAGTATTCTAGATTCTCCCTACCCGTTAATTTCCAGTATATGCTTCTTTCGCCCGTTAAAACGGTTCCTAAAATTTTCAATACCTCCATAGGCCTTTCTACGCAGTTTATACCATTGATGATGGCAGTACCAGAAGTTGGCCTAAGCAAAGTGGAAATCATCTTAATGGTGGTGGTTTTACCAGCTCCATTTGGGCCTAGGAATCCAAAGATTTCTCCCTTCTTAACTTGGAAGCTTATATCATCTACAGCAATGAAAACTTCCTTTTTCTTATTGCGCTTAAAAAAACCATTTCTCTTCTTTATTTCAAACTCTTTTCTCAAATTCTTTACTTCGATTGCATAACTGGTCACAATAAATACCTCCTTAGAACCATTTATTATACAGCCTGGATTTAATCTAATGATAAATAAAAAATTTAAAAAGTCAATACAAAAATTAAAATTATTAATAAAATAATTAAAAATATTAAGGAGATATATTAATGATATAAAAATCCATTTAAAATTTCATAAAAAACTTTAATAAATTTAAGCTAAAATTTTGGGTATAAATAGAAACCTAACTATATACAATCAACCGATTTAATGGAGTTTTACATTATAATTGTAAATATATGTTATAAAAATGGTTAAAGTTGCAAAAAATGTGGTATAGAATATATAAAAGTAAAAATAACGGATAATACAGCTGAAATTTTAAGTATTAAAAAATCAAATAACAGGCATAAAAAATAGCAATTGGAAAAAACTGAATATGGTGGTAGAATTAATGATAGTGTGTGCTTTAAAAAGTGATTTAGAAAACGATTGATTTGAGATTATAATTATATTGAAGGGAATGGGGAAGATGTGTAATGAACAATTATTAGAAGAATTGAAAACCGAAATTGAGATTAAAAGGGAAAAATTGAATAGTTTAGTTATAGGGGAGGTAAGCAAGGAGGAAGTTTTAAAGTTCAGCATCGAATTAGATGAATTGATACATAAATACTATAAATACAGCAATGCAAAAAATGAGCAGTAGCTAAATATTTACCTGCTCATTTTCTTAAAGAGGAAGGCTTCTACAGTTGGGACTAAAATATGGAGTATAGAATAGCTAATAGGATTATTACCAATATTATGCCTATAATCCAATAAAGATTTTTTTTACGTATGAAGAAGAATTTCAATCCAACCACCCCTTATTAATCCTGGTATTATAATCTATTTAAAAAATCTCTAATATATGCAAGATTTATAATTTACAGTTTCAAATGCTGGAATCTAATGGTATATTATAGGTATAGAACTATCAAAGGAGGGAATTTTATGTCAGTAAAGATACTAACCGATAGCGGTTGCGATTTACCCAAAGATATAATATATGAATATGATATAGATGTACTTCCAATTATAGTAATTAAAGACGACGAGGAATATTTAGATGGGGTTACCATAGAGCCTAAGGAATTATATGATAATATGAGAGCTGGCCAGGTTTATAAGACGGCCCAGATACCTCCTAAAATGTTTGAGGAAAAGTTTGAAGAGTATGCAAAAAAAGGGGAAAATGTAATTTACATAGCTTTTTCATCTGGACTTTCTAGCACTTACCAGACCTCAGTTTTGGTTAGGGATTCATTAAAGGAAAAGTATCCCGATCTAAATATAGATATAGTGGATTCCAAATCTGCTTCCGTAGGCTTTGGCCTATTAGTTCACAAAGCAGCTGAAATGGCTAAAGAGGGGAAGAGTAAAGAGGAAATATTAAAAATGCTGGATTTCTACGTCCAACATATAGAGCATATATTTACGGTGGACAATATTGAGTATTTGTATAGGGGTGGAAGGGTAACAAGAACCCAGGCCTTCGTAGGAGGATTATTGAATATAAAGCCTATTTTAGACATACCCAGAGATGGCACCTTAAGGCCAATAGAAAAGGTAAGGGGCAGAAAAAAGGTTTTAGCTAAGATGATTGAGCTAATGAAGGAAAGGGCAGCTAAGGCAGATTTAAAAAATCAGATTATTGGAATTAACCATGGGGATGATATAGAAGGAGCCACCAAATTAAAAGAGATGATCCAAGAAGAATTTGGCTGCAGTCAATTTATAATAAACATTGTAGGATGTGCCATAGGAGCTCATTCAGGACCTGGTACACTATCGGTCTTTTTCTTAAATAAGAACTTTGAGGGATAAAGCCAAAAAATCCAGATGAGCAGTCTGGATTTTTTATTGACTTGTCGCCTAAAGTTGTATAATGATAAAAATGAAAAGTAATAAGGGGGATAAAGATGTTAAAAGGGAAATTAGTCAGATTAAGGGAATATAGGCAATCGGATGTAGAATTGGCCTATAAATATATGAACGACCCAGAGGTTATGCTGAATTTAGGCAATGGGATTCCTTATCCCATGACCTTAGAAAAGGAGCAGGAATGGTTTAACAGCCAAGCTAAGAGTGAAGATAATTATAATTTTGCAATAGAAAGCTTAAAGGAAGGCCTCTATATTGGAGGTTGTGGAATCAACTGGTATGATTGGAAAAATGGGACTGCAGAGGTAGGGATTTTTATAGGGGATCCAAGATACCGGGGTAAAGGATATGGTACTGATGCCATGAAAATACTCATCGATTTTTTATTCCAACAGACTAATATTAACAGGATTCAACTTGCCACCTATAGCTTTAATGAAAGGGCCATCAAATCCTATTTAAAATGTGGTTTCAAGGAAGAAGGTAGACTTAGACAGAGGATTTTCAGGTATGGCCAGTACTATGATGAAATCTTAATGGGATTGTTGAGAGAAGATTATAATAAATTATTCAAAAAAAATATGGACAAATCTAATGAATAGTAGTATAATATATTATGTTCAAGAGATTAGCTCCTTTAGCTCAGCTGGTAGAGCACCTGACTCTTAATCAGGGCGTCCAGGGTTCGAGTCCCTGAAGGAGCACCAGATAAGATACATTGACTGTTAGAGTCAATGTATCTTTTTTTATAATCTAAAGCTTATGGTAATTTTTCCTTGTCCACCTTAATTTAAAAGGGTGCTACAATTTTTACTTGGGTATATACTATATAATAAATTAATGGAAATAGGGTGATTATATGAAAAATATAGGAGCTTTTTTCGATATCGATGGAACCCTCTTTAGGAACTCTTTAATGATACAGCATTTTAAGAAACTGATTAGATACGAGATAATAGATCCCTCTATCTGGTATAACAAGGTTAAACCGATTTATGAGGAATGGGAAAAGCGTTTTGGAGACTTTGAACACTATCTGGAGACTTTAGCTGAAGTATATATTGAGGAATTAAAGGGAGTTAATAAACCCTATATCGAATTTATTGCATCCCAAGTAATCAATGTAAGCGGCGATATGGTATATAGGTATTCTAGGGATCAAATTGAATGGCATAAAAAGAAAGGGCACAAGGTATTTTTTATATCGGGTAGTCCCGATTTTTTAGTATCTAAGATGGCTGAAAAATATGGGGCTACCGAATGCAGAGGTACAGCCTACTTAGTAGATGAGAGTAACAACTTTACTGGTGAAATAATAAGGATGTGGGATTCTGAGAATAAGCAGAGGACCCTAGATGAGTTTGTAAAAAAATATAATGTAGATTTAAAAAATAGCTATGCTTATGGAGATACAGTTGGGGATTTATCCATGCTTAAAATGGTTGGAAATCCCGTTGCTATAAATCCCAATAGGGAATTTTTACTTAAATTAAGGGAAGATAATATCCTTAGGGGAAAAACTATTATAATTGTGGAAAGGAAGGATGTAATATATAAACTAAGGCCAGATGTGGAAATAATATAAGTCAGGCAAATGTATAGAATAATTGTGAATTAAATAAAAGAAGGGATGCACTATGTATTTATAGTACATCCCTTCTTTGTTTAAATATTAAGTGTTTAAATTTAGTAAAAGGGTTTTTATAGCTTATGAATTATCGTTGTCGTTACTGTCTTTATTATCGCCTTTATTTTTGCCTTTATTCTTACTAGCTTTTTGATTCTTTAAAGAATCTTTCTTATTTTTAGCCACTTTTATCCTCCTTAAACATATATTTTCAATCTAGCTTTTCCTCCTTAGTATTCCTATTTTTTAAAAAAATATGAATAAAATTTTATTTTTTTTGCTTTTTGATCTTAAAGTTTAACTTTAGATGAAAGTGGCTTAATTTCAAGCTTTTAATCTTAATGTATTACTTCAAGTTATTAGATTTTTCTAGTTCTAATAAAAATCTAGAGGGTTTTACTTCTTTATTATTTTTGTTTATATAGGTGATCAAGGTTAGGTAGCTTTTAGCCCTAGTCATGCCTACATAAAAGAGCCTTCTTTCCTCTTCCAAGGGGGCGATATCACCCTTGTTGAAGGAGTCTATGCTGCTCCCATTTGGAAATTCCCCGTCGATTAAATCTATCATATATACCCTATCGAATTCTAGTCCCTTGGCAGAATGGACGGTAGATAGGGTAAGGCCTTCTCTATTATCCTTAGAATGGCTACAGAGGTATTCTAAGTACTTTAATCTAGCTAAAAACCCATTTAAGTCCATAGTATTAGAGGCGATTATCTTTAAATAGTTTAAAATAATCTCCAGCGAATCCATGGAATATCCAAATCTCATATGGCTTTCCTTCAGGTAGTCTCCATAGCCTAAGTTCTTTTCAATTAAATCTATTCCTTCATAAGGCTTAAGCTTGGATAGCTTTTTAAAATTCAACTTTAAGGATAAAAAGTTTTTCTTATAAAAGTCATTTAGCCCTGGTAAACTAAGGAGCCTATCGAATACCGAATCCTCATAGTGGAGAGCTTTAATTGAGTTTAATTGAACCTTAGATATAAAACCATTCATTTTATAATATATCCTTTCAAAGGCTAATATATTGGAATTGTCCTGGGCTAATAAGAAAAAATCTATAATATCCTGGACTAACCAGTGGTCAAAGAATTTAATCTTAAAGTCCTTTATATAAAAAGGGATCCCCTTTCTTTCCAAGGCTTCCATAATCCCAATGACAGATAGGTTATTCCTATATAATATAGCCGTATTCCTATAATCAACTATACCTTCCAATTGGTCCATAAGATAGGTGTATTGTTCTTCCAAGTTCTTAACTTTAACTAATTTTATGGGTTCTATATAGGGGTTTTTTGTAAAGATATCCTTATTAAATCTTAGGGTGTTTTTCTTAATGAACCTATTACATATGTTTACAATGTTTTTGGTGGAGCGATAATTTTCTTCCATATAGTAGATTTTTCCATCTTTATAGACCTTATTAAATTGGAAAAGCCCCTCAGGATAGGCACCCCTAAAACCGTAGATGGATTGGTCGTCATCTGCTACTATGAATAGGTTGTTCTTTGGATGGGCTAGTGTCCTTATAATTTCCAGTTGTACCTTGGAGGTATCCTGCCCTTCATCTACCTGTATGTATTCATACCGACTTCTATATTTCTCTAGTAGGTATTTATCCTCTTGTAATATATCTAAAGCTAGGGTTAACATATCGTCAAAATCTATTAGGCTGTTGTTTTTCTTATAGCTTTCATAGGCATTAAAAATTTCTAAAAAGTTATTGGTATCCACCTTAAATTGTGATACATACTCATCTGGTGTTATAAGCATATTTTTAATATAGCCTATGGAGTTTATTATGGATTCCAGCTTTTCCTCTGTAATATAGTCATTATTGATGGAAAAGTATATATTTTTTAGAAGCTGGACCTTATTTAATTTCTTTTTCATATCCTCTATTAATATATATCTTTGCCTCTTTCTGTAAGCATAATCTCTAATCAACTTGTAGGCGAAGCTATGTATGGTTGAAAAGTGGACTGGTATATTGGTGATATCACCATATAGATTATTAAACCTTTCCTTCATATCCCTTGCAGAAGCTCTACTAAAGGTGATAGATAGTATTTTTTCTGGGCTAATTCCTTCATTAAGGATTAAATTGGCCGTCCTATGGATTAATACGGTGGTCTTTCCCGCCCCTGGTACAGCCAACACTAGGGCAGGACCCTTTATATGGGATATGGCTTTTTTCTGTTCTTCGCTTAAGTTCATAAAAACACCACCTTAATCATAAATTATAAAGGTGTTTGTCCCTATCTATATTAACATGAATGCTGGCTTTGCAAAAGTAAAAAATTCCTAACCCCTTTTAATAGAGATTGGCATTAAATTGGGTTATAATATCCCAATAAGGGTATTTTAGTAATATCTAATAATTGGATTTAAATTACACAGGGGTGTTAATGATGAGGAAGGGCTTAAAATGGTTTGATGACAAATTTATAGAGCTTATAAACAGGAATATGAAAACCCATTTTTTTGATAAATTCATGCCCCGATTTACCAATTTAGGAGGGGTTATTTCTACCACCCTGATAATTCTGCTATTATTGTTATTTGGTAAGGGCCAGACTAGGATAATCGGCATACAAGGGGCTGCAACCCTTATAATCAGCCAGACTATTACCTATAGCTTAAAAACCCTATTGAGCAGGGAAAGGCCATATAACATACTTAAAAATCTTAATACCTTTAATATCATATTGAAGGATTACTCCTTTCCTTCAGGCCATACCTCAGCCAGCTTTTCCATAGCTACCACCATAGCCTTAAATATGCCTAAACTATCCATATTGGTCTTTTTTGTAGCGCTACTAATTGGGATTTCTAGGATATACTTAGGAGTTCATTATCCAACAGATGTGGTAGCAGGTTTAGTTTTAGGGGTAGGCTCGGCCATTATAGTTCATAATTATCTGATGAATTATATATTAAATTTAATAAGGATCTTTCAGCTTTAGGGGGATTAAACCCAGATAATGGTGGTATATATAAATAAATACCAGTGAAAGGGGTGGTAAAATTGCTAATGAGCAATTTCCTGAAGAACAGGAAATCAGTAAGGGATTTTAAAAAGAAGAAGCTGGATATGAGGACTAAAACTGAAGTTTTGGAGATATTTAAAGATTTAGAAGAGGAAGCGGATAATAAATACTTTAACTTCATCTTATTTGAAGAGGGAGAAAAAATCTACAAAACATTAGACGGTTTAGCAGGCTATTCTGGTGTCATGATTGAAAGTCCCTACTATATTGGGGTAAGACTGAGGGAAGTTAATGATGAATCCATCATTACTGCTTCCTACTACACTGAAAAGTTGATGACTCTATTGACCAATGAAAATCTTGGCAGCTGCTGGGTTAATGTTAAGGCTGTGGATAGGGGCATTAAGGCTGAGATACTAGGAGAGGAAAACAAAAATATTGGGTACTTAGTGGCTTTAGGCTATCCAAAGGCTAAAAATCCCTTTGTTCAAGAACCTACCAGCTCTAGACTAGGAGTAACCGATATAGTTTTTAAAGATAAGATAGGCAATCCAATTAGTTCACAAGAACTAGAGAAAAGAGGCTTGGATGATTTATTCTATTATATTAGGTTTGCACCCTCCAATTATAACCTGCAGCCCTGGAGATTCATTTTAAAGGATGACAAAGTCCAACTTTTATTGAAGTATTCAGATGAGGGCAAGACCGACCTTATGGATGCGGGAATAATAATGTACTATTTTAAGGCTTTAGGAAGGGTTATAGGATTGAAGGGAGGATGGAAACTCCTAGATGGAGAGGACATAGAATATGGAGGTTCTAAATATAGATTAATAGGGGAAATTAGCTTATAAACCATCAGTAAAAACGCCTAGAAAAGGCGTTTTTTATGTTGACAGTTTCCTAGAAAGTGCATATAATATAATTAAACATATGAACACTTGCTCATGTGTTTAATAGTTGACAAGGGGGATATATAGATGAAGGAGTTCACTCTAGGGTTAGAAGGATTAAACTGTGCAAGTTGTGCATCCAAAATTGAACAGTTAACCAATGAAATAGATGGAGTAGACAAGGCTACTCTAGATTTCGTAACCAAGAAATTAAGGGTAAAAGTACATGAAGAAAGGAAAACTAAGGGAATAATAGCCGAAATAAAAAAGATCGTAAATAGATTGGAGCCAGATGTAAATATAATAGAGGAGATGGAGGCTAGTCAACATGACCATAGCCATGAACATGACCATTTAGATAGAAAAGATATAATTAGGATAATATTAAGTGGAATCCTTTTTATAATTCCAGGGCTACTCAAACTAGATGGTGTACCTAGGTTTGCTGTATATCTACTAGCCTATATCATTATAGGTTTAGAGATAATAATAAAGGCTGTAAGGAATCTAGTAGCAGGCCATCCTTTTGACGAATATTTTTTAATGACAGTGGCAACCCTAGGAGCCTTTGCCATTGGAGAATATCCAGAAGGGGTAGCAGTAATGCTCTTCTATCAAGTGGGGGAGTTCTTCCAAGGGCTGGCAGTCAACCATTCTAGAAAATCCATATCATCCTTAGTGGATATTAGGCCAGACTATGCCAATCTGGAGAAGGATGGTAAAATTTCAGTTGTAAACCCCAAGGATGTTCACATAGATGATATTATAGTCATTAAACCCGGAGAAAAAGTTCCCCTAGATGGGCTAGTAATAGAGGGAAAATCTTCCGTGGATACATCCAATATAACGGGAGAGTCGGTGCCAAGGAATATCCAGGCAGGGGACACCTTGTTAAGCGGATTTGTAAACAATGAAGGTTTATTAAGGATGCAGGTCAAGAAGGAATTTAAAGATTCTACCGTATCCAAGATATTGGATTTGGTGGAAAATGCAGCAAGTAAAAAAGCACCTACAGAAAGGTTTATAACTAAATTTGCTCGATACTATACCCCGATTGTAGTATTCATAGCCTTAGCCATTGGAATAATTCCACCCTTATTCTTAGGTTATAATATATCGGATTGGGCCTATAGAGCCTTTGTATTCTTAGTAATATCTTGTCCCTGTGCTTTGGTCATATCCATCCCCTTAGGCTTCTTTGGAGGGATAGGGGGAGCTTCTAAGGTGGGGATTTTGGTTAAAGGCGGCAATTATTTGGAAGCTTTAACTGATGTAGATACCATGGTATTCGATAAGACTGGAACCATTACCAAGGGAATATTTAAGGTTACAAAAATAGAAGGCTTCAACGGACATAGCCAGGAAGAAGTATTAGAACTTGCGGCTTTAAGCGAGTCCTTTTCCAACCATCCTATAGGAAGATCAATAGTAGCAGCCTATGGTGGTGAAATTGATAAGGCTAAAGTTACTAGCTATAGGGAAATAGCAGGAAAGGGTATAGAAGCAGAAATAGATGGGTCAAAGATTCTGATAGGAAATGAAAAACTATTTAAAGATAATAATATAGAGATTGTAGAAGTGGAATCTATAGGGACTATAGCATATGTAGGAAAAGACGGAGTCCACATAGGGACCATTGAAGTTTCAGATGAACTGAAGGATAATGTAGTAGACCATATTAAGGAGATAAAATCGGCTGGTATAAAGACGGTAATGTTGTCTGGAGATAAGGAAGAAACGGCTAAAAAGGTAGGTAGAATGGTCAATATAGACAGGGTGTATGGCGATTTACTACCCCAAGATAAGGTAAGGATATTTGAAGACATATTGAGTAAAAGCAAGGGAAAAGTGGCCTTTATTGGAGATGGAGTAAATGATGCACCTGTTTTAGCTAGAGCTGATATAGGGGTTGCCATGGGAGGACTAGGTTCTGATGCAGCAATTGAAGCTTCTGATATTGTAATAATGACAGATGAGATAGGAAAGTTGGCCACGGGAATTAGAATAGCTAAAAATACCAAGAAGATAGTAATCCAAAACATAGTATTTGCCTTAGGGGTTAAGTTAGCAGTACTAGCCCTAGGCGCTTTTGGACTTGCAAGTATGTGGGAGGCAGTCTTTGCTGATGTCGGGGTATCCATTATAGCCATATTAAACTCCATGAGGGCCTTGAAGGTAGAATGAGAGGCAGATTGATAATCTGCCTTTTTTAATTTTTTGATCATAATAGTAATAAAGTAGGAGTAAATTGTGATAAACTATAAATAGTCATAATACTATATCTAGGAGAGGATTACAAAATGGAGAATAGGCTTAAAGTTTTAGACAGAAGGAGAAACTACAAAATATTAGCTGAAAATGCCTATTTAGCTGAAGATAGGAAAAATGCTATTAGATTCTATAATAAGGCCTTGAAGTTTAGAGGGAGCAAAAAGGACAATATACAGATTTTATATAATATGGCCTTTATATACGATGAGTTGGATTTACCAGAAATGGCCTTAAAAGCTTATCAAAGGATTAGCCTTATGGACAAAAACCAAGCAGGTGCTTTTTATGGTATGGCCACCATGTACGAAAGGTTAAGAGATAGGAAAAAGGCCTTACAAATGTATTACAAGGCTATAGAGATAGACCCCAATTACGATAGGGCCTATTTTTATCTAGCAAATCTATACGATGATTTAGATGATAAGGAAAAGGCTATCTATTATTATAAAAGGGTTATAAAACTAAAGCCCAATGATTATATAGCCTACAATAATTTAGGTTCTATCTATGAGGAGTTAAAGGATTATAAAATGGCCTATAATATGATAAAGAAGAGTTTAGAGATTAACCCCAATTATTATAAAGCCCTCTTTAATATGGGGGTAATATACAAAAAATTGAATAAGCCTGGGAAGGCAATTGAATATTATGATAAGGCCATAGAAAGCAACAATAACTATTCCGATGCCTATCTAAATAAGTCGGCTATCTATATAGAAGAGGGGAAGTACGAAGAAGCCATCCAAATACTAACGGAAGGGATTAAAAATAACCCTTACGCTAAATACCTGTATTATAACAGGGCCTGTTGCTATGCAATACTAAAGGAAACAGACAAGGCTCTTAAGGATTTAAGAAAGGCCATAGTACTATATCCTAAACTAATAGATACCATTATGATAGACAGGGATTTGGATAATTTACGGAAGGATGAAAGGTTTATTGCCTTAGTTAAGGAGTGGCGGAAAGATAATTGATTATAGAGGGTATTTCTGGTATATATTAATATAGAATTATGGATAGAAAGGGAAGGATATATGGTTATTATTAAAACGGAACAAGAAATAGAAATGATGAAAAGATCTGGTAAGCTTTTGGCAAAAATACATAGGGAAATTGCTAAAATGATAAGACCAGGCATAAGCACCTATGAGATAGATCAATTCGTAGAAGAGTATATGAGAAAGAATGGAGCTACCCCCGAGCAAAAAGGCTATCATGGCTATCCCTATGCAACATGTGCTTCTATCAATGATGAAATATGCCATGGTTTTCCCAGAAAGACTCCATTAAAGGATGGAGATATAGTGACCATCGATATGGTGGTAAATTTAGATGGATGGTTGGCAGACTCTGCTTGGAGCTATCCGGTAGGGAATATTTCCGATGAGGCTAGGAAACTACTGGATGTAACCAAGAAGTCCTTGTATATAGGTATTGAAAAGGCGGTAATTGGTAATAGGATAGGGGATATTTCCCATGCAATTCAATCCTATGTTGAATCGGAAGGTTTTTCCGTTGTTAGGGATTTTGTAGGCCATGGAATTGGGAAGAGTATGCATGAAGATCCACAGGTTCCTCACTTTGGAAAGGCCGGTAGAGGCTTAAGACTTATGGAGGGGATGGTTATAACCATAGAGCCCATGGTCAATGTAGGCCATTATGCTTGTACAATAGACGATAATCAATGGACGGCTAGGACAATCGATGGAAAGCTTTCAGCTCAGTATGAGCATACCATTGCAATAACTAAGGATGGTCCATTGATTTTGACTGATCAGGAAGAAGATTAGGCGACCACTGGTCGCCTAAAAAATTAGGAGGATATATTATGATTAAGGTCTTAATAGTGGATGATCAGGCCCTTATTCGGGAAGGGTTAAATATGATGTTAAGCCTTTATGATGGGATAGAGATAGTAGGGGAAGCTCTTAATGGGCAGGAAGCAGTTAGGCTGGTGGAAGAAAGGGAAATAGATGTAATACTCATGGATATAAGGATGCCCGTTATGGATGGGGTGGAGGCCACTAGGATAATAAAGGAAAACTTTCCCCACATAAAGATAATAATACTCACCACCTTTAATGAAGATGAGTATATTTTCCAAGGGCTCAATTATGGAGCAGATGGTTACATTCTGAAAGACGTTAGCTCCAAAGAACTGGTAGATAGCATTAAATCCGTATATAAGGGGGACATGCTCTTACATGGTCAAGCTTTTGAATCTGACACAAGGCTTAATCATAATTTTTAAATATATATTACTAAAGTCATATATAAAAACATGACCAAAATGATGACCTTAGATTGAAGAAATTAATGGCATTTAAATCTATACTAGATATAGGGAATTAAATCTAGTATAGAGGAGGTTTAAGATGAATAATT
>JAAYEU010000084.1 GCA_012728595.1 Tissierellia bacterium | reverse complement strand
AGTGAATACCTGTAAGAAGCCTACATTTTAGCTAGGTTTATTTAAGTGTGCCCAAAATACATGTAATTCTATCCATCTCAATCATAACACAAAAATAAGGGTAAAAATAGTAATGGAGCGGGATTTAAGAAAATCCCACCCCAACTATTGACACATTTAATTTATATATCTAGTCATGTAAAATTATAGGAACATATCTTGTCCACCTTTTTGAATTCCAATAATTTCTACTGCTGAATATTTTGTTGTTCTAAATCTATAAATTATTATTGAATCCTTTTCTTGATCGATTATTCCCATTAACTCTGACTTCAATTTTATCAAGTTAGCTTCTGTAATTTCACCTTCAAATACCGAATTCTGTACCCAATATAGGTACTTTCTACAAGTTTTTAAAACTTTAGCTACACGCTTCTGCTCTACATCATATACCAATATGACAAACATAGCTTCACCTACCAACGGGATACAAATGGAGAATAGTCTTTTTCACCCATAAGGTGTTTCTGTAATTTATATAATTCCATCCTTATTAGCCTGTTGTAGGACACATTTCTTCCCAATTCTCTGTGCTTAATGGTGCTTTTTAACCTTTTGTCAAACTCCTGCACAAAAATTTTTCTGCCCTTTTCTTTAAGTAAAACTCCTCCTAGATCTTCTTCAAAATCCTTAGTAGTAATCATATTTCTACCTATCAGAGTAAAAATAATACGATCTACCAAGATTGGTTTAAACACTTCAGCTATATCTAAGTTTAAAGTAAATCTTCTAAAATTAGTCGCATGAAGGAAACCAATTCTAGGATCCAAATGGGTCTTGTATATTTCCGATAATATAAGAACATAAAGCATGGAATTACCAAAACTTATTAGAGCGTTTAAATGATTCTTAGGCGGTCTTCTAGTTCTTTTTTCAAATACAAAATCCTTATTATTTATTATTTCATCAAAACTATGGTAATAAATATCGCGGATATTCCCTTCTATAGCCATTAATTCTGCTGTACTACCACACCTTTCAACGGCGCTACTTAAATTCAACATTTGCTCTTCTACTACTTCTAAATCTTTTCCTCTATTTTTATAATATCTAACCACATTTATAATATTTCTAACACTTCCTTCTACAAACTTCTTTGCTAAAATTAGCCTCTTCTCTTCACATAAGTAATGTTCGGCTTGTTTAAGTATCATATAGCCGGAGTTTAAATGTTCTCTAGGATAATAAGTCCCTATATAATATCCATAATAGTTGAAAAAATGAATTAGTATTTCCTTCTGTGATACATACTCCAAAAATTTTTTGCTTACAGTAACTTCCCCAAAAACATATATTTCTTTCAAATCCTCTATAGGTAGATATTTTTTTCCTTCAGCTGTTTCAAAATAGAAAGTATTGTCTTTTCTTCTTAGCTCGCCATCATTAAAAATATATACATTTTTCTTGATAGTATCCCCCCTTTATGCCCAACAAAACTCCCTATATCCACACTTGTTACAGAAGGCTATCTTTTTGGGTTCCTGAGGATATGGCTCATAACATATCCTTAATATATCCTTTTCTATTCTTTCAAGTTTTTTTATTAATTCGTCATCTAATTTTATTTCTATTCGCTTTTTTTCTTTAGGGAACATTAATACTCCAGTTCCTTCTAAGCCATGCCGTTTAAGTTCTAATAGATAATAAGCTAATTGCATCTTTGCACTTTCGATAAACTTTGAGCTTTTCTTAATTTCTCCAACTAATAATCTTCCATCCCTTTTATTGATAACATCTAATTTTACATTTCCTAAAGATAATTCCTTCTTTCTTCTTATATAGGAATTTTCATGTAAAAACCTTCCTAAATCAATATTGGGATCATCTTGATCTGGAATTATATTATGAGCCATAAGCCATACTTCCCTTTTACAAATAAAATAATACCAGACAAGAGTTCCAGTTACGTTTAAATCCTTCAAATGATCACCCCTAAAAAATTAGGCTTTCATCATCTTCCTCCCTTACAAATCCTGTTTCAAGACTATAAAACTGCTCAATACCTTCTCTGGGTAAAAAAATCATACTCCTTTCTGTAATAAATGTTCTAAAATATTTTGCAGGTATAGATATGGTATAATCCTTTATGTATTTCTGTATAGACAAATATTTTTCCCTTTTTTCTTCATAATTCTCAATAGATGAGAGCAGTTTATATTCTTCATAAGTTTTTTCTGCAACATCATCATATATGAAAAAAACATCTATATATCCTGGATTGTTTTGAATTAAGGAAAATTTTGATAATGAATATTCTCCATCAAAAAAGTTAAGATTTTCAATAGATTCAATATAATTTCTTGATACTTGCTGAGATTTA
The DNA here is from genome assembly GCA_012728595.1 of Tissierellia bacterium. Taxonomy (GTDB): domain Bacteria; phylum Bacillota; class Clostridia; order Tissierellales; family Tepidimicrobiaceae; genus Tepidimicrobium. The sequence continues at coordinate 13 of JAAYEU010000084.1, read as the reverse complement.
TTCTTTTCAATTT
>JAAYEU010000083.1 GCA_012728595.1 Tissierellia bacterium | reverse complement strand
TTCCACTTGTCCTCTTACAAAGCTAAGGCCCCTATTTTCCTTTTCATCCAGCCAGGCTACATGTTTATAATTTTTTAATAAACATCCTCCAGAAACTGAATACCTATCGCCTTCCACTGTAACCCTAGGGATTACAGTTGCTCCGGCAAAATCCAGTGCTGAGATAAGGCCTGTTAAAGTTTGGGCTGTGTATTTCCCAGAAGTTCTATTGTTCTTAACGGTAGAATACAGGACTCCATCTGTAGTCTGTGCCCGTATAACATTTGCATTTATAATATCGCTAACCTTTCCTTCTGCTGCTAAAATCTGAATATTTTTATTTACCTTAGTATCCCTATTTAACTCATCTATTACTTGACGAACCATTTTTTCCTCATTTAATAATTTCTCTCCTAGGATTAAGACCTTCAGGTGTTTATAGTAAAAGGGAAAAGGGACCTGGGTACTTAATTCCCTTCCCGCTTGGAATATGCTGCTGGCAGGAGTAGAATGAACATAGACCTTTTGGTCCTCGGTAGCATTTTTACCAATGGCATTAATATTGGGATATTCATAGGTTACCATGTATTTTTTCATACCACTTTCCTCATGGAGATCTACCCCTATAGTGGATACGAATATCCTCTGATCTATTTCAACCTTATCCCAACATCCAGATAAAAATATAAGGGAGAGTAACCCAACAATGATTATCTTTTTTTTCATGTCTTTACCCTCCTCTTTTTAATATAGGCTACTATAAATATAACAACAGGTAGTATAATGCTTACAATAAAAGCTAGATACTCTAAAATCCTAGCCATAACTTTAGTAACTACGACTAAGTTATCTGGTATTATTGAAATTACAAATGTAATGGGTATTAAAAAGGGGATAAATACTTCATGGGTTTTGGTATTAAATATCTCCTTTAATATGATTCCAGAAGTATGAAAAAAGGGGCCCAAGCTACTGTAAACCACCAATACCCAGATGGCCAATACTATTCCATCTAGATTTTCTACAAAGTATCCTGGTAGATCCACTTCTTTAATGACGTCTATGGAAGGCCATATCCCTCTTTTAAGCTGAAATACCCCATATTGAGATAGGGTTACAAAGAATACGATTAAATATACTCCTATTACAGTAAACAAGCCTCTTAAGGTGTATTTTACAGATTTAGTATTGTCTTCTGTGATATTGAAGGCCAATGTTGTGATCTCAAATCCAAGGTAGGCGAAATAGGCTGTGAATATCCCGTTGGGTATCTGTTTTATATCTAATTGAAAAATAGGAAGTATGTTGGTATAGTCTAAGTTTGGCAGATTGACTACCAATAGAAAAATAGGGAAACCCAATATTATGGGGTATATCATTACTGCCACCCTAGCTAGAACCTCAAGCCTGGATCGGGCTGCATAGGAGACGGCCACTAGCATGGTTATGAGTATTACCTTTATAGGGGTATTTTCCAATAAATAGGCCTTTATCACCTCTGCAAATACCCTATGGATATAGCCTATTACAACTATGGTATAGATAAAAAACACTATAAAAAAAATATAGGCTACAAAAGGACTCATTACCTCTTTAGTTATTTGAAAATAGGATTTCTTAGGATACATTTTAAACAGCCTATCCATAATCATTATGAAGGGTACAGGGATTAAGCCACCTATGAGAATGGCAATCCAGCCATCGTTGTTTAAGGCTACAGCCACTTCACTAGGTAAGGATAATATTCCTATCCCAATTACGGTAGTAACCAATAAGGCCTTTAACTGTTGATTAGATATTCTATTCTTCTTTTCCATTCTTTATATCTCCCATCCTTTTCTTATCTTTAGGAAGTGTAAACCTAGGTCTGTATTTTAATTTCTGTAGGGGTGCCCTTATTAAGGTATCCTTTAAATCCCCTTCTCTAAGGCCTAAACCAGAATAGGGGGCTGTATAGGGTATCCCAAAGCTTTCCATCTTAGCTAAATGGACGAATAGGACCACAATTCCTAACATTATTCCATATAAACCAAATATGGCCGCTAAAATCATATATGCAAACCTTATGAATCTAAAACCTGAAGCCCATTCATAGTTAGGTAGGGCAAAAACCGATATGGTGGTTATAGCTACTATGATTATCATAAGAGGGCTTACTATACCGGCTTCTACTGATGCCTGACCTATTATCAATCCGCCTACTATCCCTATGGTAGAACCTATTGGTCCTGCTAATCTAGTACCCGACTCCCTTAATACCTCTATAGTTATCTCCATTAAAAAGGCCTCTACCACTGCAGGAAAGGGCACATTAATCCTACTAGCTCCTAGATAATAGGTTAGCCTTGTAGGTATTAATCCTGGATGGAAGGATGTCATGGCTATGTAAAAGGCAGGGGCCAAGGCTGCTAAAAAGACGGCAAAAATCCTTAAAAGCCTTATAAAGGATGTGATAGTCCATCTGCTATAATGGTCTTCTGCTGCCTGCATTATGGCACCAATAGTAACTGGAGCTATTAGGGCAAAGGGGGTATTATCGACTAAGATACCCACCCTTCCTTCATAAATGGAAGCTGCTACAGTGTCTGGCCTTTCCGTAACTTCTATCTGAGGGAAGGGGGAAAGATAATTATCCTCTATTAGAAACTCCAGTGTGGAGCTATCAAGGATTGCATCTATATCTATCTGTTCAATCCTTTTATTGACTTCCTCTAATATGTTTTCATTTATAATATCCTCAATGTACATTATGGCAATATCCGTCTTAGACCTTCTTCCTACCTTCTTCATCTTCACCTTTAATTTAGGGTCCCTAATACGCCGGCGAACCAGGGCCATATTCATCTTTAGGTTTTCTCCAAAGCCATCCCTAGGGCCTCTAACTACCGTTTCCGACTCAGGCTCACTTATACCCCTAGTAGGAAACCCTCTCGTCTCCAATAGAAGGGCCTTTTTTTCTTTTTCAACAAAAAGTACCGTCTGCCCTGATAAGATGGCATCTATTATATTCCCTAAATCCTCTTCCTCTTTTACCTCCGATATGGTAATTTCCCTATTGGCTAAATTCTTTATTAAGTTGGATGTAAATAGTTTTAAATTGAAGTCTTTCTTATCGTCAATAAGAACCGCCTGAATTGCATATTCACTTAATCTGGCCCCATCTATCAGTTCATCTATAAATACAAAACACGCCTTGGTTTTAGATTCCCCTAACTCTACCAGGCGGAATACCAAGTCGTCTACATCCTTAAAAATCTCCTCTAACATTTGTAAGTTGGTATTTAAGTCTTTAGAAAGCTCTTCCATATTCTCCTCCTACACCAAGCGTAAAAATACGAATATTATTATTCCAAGGCTTATATATAGGTAGGATATGATTCTAACTATCCTATATTCCTTAACGAATCCCTTTTTATTATACTTTGGACCATCTACTATAAGGGAAAATAGGGCAACTAAAATAAAGAGTATTATGGTGTAATTTCCAAATGAATTTTTAAAAACGGGTATAGTCCTATTCAAAAAACCCACCCCCTGTTAATATAATTAACAGAAAGTGGGTTTATTATACGCCATTAAATGGTTTTGGCTACCAGAACATTGGGAATTTTTTTCTCCAACTCCCTTTTACACCTATGAAGTTTTTCCTCATCGTCAAAGAGCCCAAAGACGGTAGGTCCGCTACCGCTCATTAAGCTTCCTAAGGCCCCAAATTTAATCATATCCTCCTTAATCCTTTCTATCTGAGGATATTTTTCTATGACCACTGCTTCCATCACATTTTCCATGTTTTTTGCAAGGCTAAGCAAGTCATCTTCTTCCATATATCTTATTAAGCTTTCAATATCAACCCTTTTATTAATGGACTTTAAATCCATATTCTTATATACCCATTCAGTAGAAACGGGTATGCCCATATTGGCTAAAAGCACCATCTTTCCTGAGAAGCTATTGAGCCTTGTAAGCCTTTCCCCTATGCCCTTAGCCCAGGCGGTGCCACCCATTATGGTGAAGGGGACATCGGCCCCAATTTCCTTTCCTATGGCCATCAATTCCTCATCTGAAAGCTTTAAATCCCATAGTAGATTTAAGCCTTTAAGGACTGCCCCTCCATTGCTACTACCCCCAGCTAAACCAGCAGCCACAGGGATTTTCTTCTCTATTGTTATTTGTATCCCCCTATTAATCCCCGTCTTTTCCTTAATCTTTTCCCAGGCCTTATAGACTAAGTTATTCTCATCCAAGGGCACATCTTTATTATCACACTGGATATGGATTCCCTTATTCCTATTTCTTATTATTATCCTATCCTTTAAATCTATCTGCTGCATTATGGTATTGAGTTCATGGTATCCGTCGTCTCTTTTATATAGGATATCTAAGGCTAAATTGATTTTAGCATATGAATCTAGTACTATTTCATCCATTTTTATTCTCCTTTAAGTTAAGTAAACTAACGGATAAATTATACCATAAAAGCCAATTTACTACTAGAATTCCATTTCAACTTTCTTTTCTATGATTATCTTTTCCCCTGGCATTAGGCTTGTTGGAGAGAGTATGTTGTTGGATTCTATTATCTCCTCTACGGTGGTATTATAGCGCTTGGCTATATCCCACAGGATATCATCTTTTTGCACCATATATATTATTATGCTAGGCCTATTTTTCTTATCTATTATCTCATCTGTCTCCTCAATTTCAGTTATTATATTAATCCTTCTTTCCCTATTTATAAATACATGGTTCTTAATGGTTCCATCTATATGGAGTATATTGTCCCTTAAGCTATAATTTAACTCCTCTAGGCTAGTTTCGGTATTTATAATTACATGGCTATCCAGCCCTTCAGCAGTAATATAGGATTTGAAGGGTATTTCCTCCTTAACCGTCTTAATATCCTCCTCAATGTTATCCAAATAGTAGATATTGAGGCTTAATATCCCTTCTACCAGCACCTTATCCTCTACATATTGGCTGTCAATTATGGTGGAATTGGACTCTATTAAGTATATCTCCTTGAAAAAGTCTCCAGCTATCTCCTTAGAAATATTTTCCCTATTGACAATATCTTTTATATTTTCCATTATCCTTATCTCTTCTGCCTGTAGATTTACCTTCCTATTGGTAGAGTAGGCATCGATTATAACCTCTTTTTCCTTTTGATTATATACCTTAGAATTTATCTTTACCTTAAGCTCTAGGTCTATAATCTTTAAACTGCCCTCTAGATTTTCCCTTATTTCATATTCACCGCTTACCACTTCCATGTTCAACTGGCATTTTGAATCGTATTGAATATCAGCTAGCTCTATGAAATGGGTGAAGGGAATTTCTCGCTTTATTGAATTTAGCTTGTTGTCTCCAAAATAGATGATTGAACATTCCACTATTCCAGACACTATTATCCTATCTGCTGAAATGCTGTACTCCTTTTCATAGGGGTGTAGGTCTAATTTTAGAATTTCCTCTATTTCCGGTTGAGCTTCTCCGATTTCAAAGGCCTCCTTTATTAAGGCGTAGGATTCATCCCTCATTAATACATCGTTATACTTGATTTTTTCCTTTAGTAGTTGGAGATTGTCGGCCCCTGATAGCCCTTCAATTATCTCCACCATATTAGTCTCTTCAACTTTGCCTGACAACTTTACCAGAGCTACTAGTGAAATCTTCCTTTCATCCTCCAACTGGTATTCTATGTATTCTAAATTGGCTTTTACCTCTCCTATCATGGTTTCCTTTATTCCCTCTATTTCTATTTCCTCTCTAAAATCCCTATTGGTCTCCAAGCTATATATGTTTAACTCTTCTTCTTTAGATCTATATATTACCTTGATCTTTAACAAGCCGTTAACCAATATCTTATCCGCTATTATCTTGGTACTTAGTATTTCCACCTTTCCATCGGTCCAAAGAATCTCGCCTACTTCTGCCTTGGTTTGGTCTAGGTAGATTTCCGTTTCAATTAATGATTCTATCTCTTCAAACCCCTTCTGTTCTTCTACTTTTAGGGTATCCTTGATTATTTCCATATTCTAACCTCCCCTATTAAACTCCTTTATACATCCTATGAAAAAGTATATGAGTTAATGTCCAAAAAGATGAATAAAATTAAGTAGCTATAGGGGAATGAAAATTAGACATAAAGTACTATAATTAGACTTTCCCCTTAAGATCTTTACTTATCTAGTCACATATTGGATATTCTTGGATTATTATCCTTCTATAGTCCTATTTACATTTGGGTAAATTTCGACATATAATTATAGATGAAGACTTCCAAAAGATCTTTCTTCCCCGTATGAGCAAAAAAGCTTGCTCATTTCCCTATTAAAATCCGACTTATGTCGGATTTTTTTCATTTTAGCCAGAATTCCTTTAATATGTTATAATGGAGGGGATAGGGAAGGTGAAGAGATGAAAAAAGAAATTATCCAGTTCAAAGACCATATGCCCTTTACCGTTACTATTCAATCCCTTAAGAAGTATCCCATCCACTGGCATGAAGACGTAACAGAAATCTTGATGCCCATCAAAGGCTCCGTTGAGGTAACTGCCAACTTTGAACACATTTTGGTCAAAGAAGGGGATTTCTGGTTTATAAACAATAAAACCATCCATTCCATAAGGAGCGAAGCAGAATCCATAATAGCCATTATCCACATCGATCTTAACTATTTTGAACAGTACTTTGAATACATTAAGTATATGTTCTTTAGAAACAATATGTATTCTGAAGGCAATATTAAGATTGAAAGCGATAATTTTGATGACCCTATAAGAAAAGGATATAAGACCAGATTTAGAACCCTATTGGTAAGTGTGCTTACCGATCTGATGAATGAAGACCAATATCCTAAAGAATTGACCCTGGATTCGGTGTATCAGCTGGTAGCATCAATGGTACAAGAGTTTAATTGGCTGCAATTCTTAAAAAAAAGCAATGATTTTATCAGTCCCCTGCAGTTGGACAGGTACCATAGGATAGTCAAGTACATAGATGAGCATTATCATGAAAGAATTACACTAGACGATATAGCAAAACAGGAATTCATAACCAAAAATTACTTCTCCCACCTTTGGAAGAATTTAAGCCATTTTAGTTTCAATGAAAGGCTAAATTATGAAAGGACCCTAAAATCTGAATTTCTACTTCTAACTACCAACATGAGCTTATCGGCCATAGCGGAGAAGTGTGGCTTTTCAGACGTAAAATATTATTACAAACATTTTCGACGGTGGTATGGGGTAAATCCCTTGGAGCATAAGAAAAGATGCTTGGCCTATATGGAGTCGGAATTCGATTCTAAGGAACTGGAACTATCCAGCATATCCCATATAATTGAGGACTATATTAAGGAAGTCATGCTACCCGATTACGCCCAAGATGACCTTTGGAAGACTACCTCCTTATTTGATAACTTCGTTAAGATGAAATACCTATATAAGTTCGACAAGATAACTCCACAACCTCCCCCAAGGGGTGCTGTGGTCAATGTGCTAAATGCAAACAACTTTAAGACCAAGAATGGCAAATGCTACTTCAACTGGCAAAATATCGATTTATTGGTGAATTTCAGCGAAACGTCTGATTTTCAGATTAATATTAAGTTGGATTGTCAATTCTTAGACACAAACTCCTACAAGGACGTTTTACATACCTTTTTAGATTCCTGTATATACCGTTACAGGATTGTAACCCTTGAAAAATGGTATTTCTTCATAACCTATCAGGATGATGAATCCTTTAAAATGGCAATAGATATTGGAAAGTTAATCGCCAATAAAATTCCCAAATCCAATGTCAGATATTTCTTCGAAGTATAAGACAGAAATGGGCATTAAAAAAACAAGACCGCGGTCTTGTTTTTTTAACTTATTTTTATCTGTCTATCATCATCTTCGCAAATTGTGACTTCCACCGTTTCTGTCAGTATGTCTGAATAGGTATAGGATACTCTTCTTACTGCATCAAATTGATTAGAAATTTTTACTACAAACAAACTCGGATACGCTTCTTCCAAAATACCTTCTCTAATAGTGGTTTTCTTTCTTCCCTTATTGGCTTTCAGTATTACCCTTTTTCCGACACAATCCTCTACGTTCTTTCTAATTTTAGCTAAACTATTCTTCTCTAACAAAGTAACCACCTTCCATTGCTTATTCCCTATAACAGGGGCTAGAAGGAGTGTAAGGGACACTCATGTACAAATTATATCATAATTTGTACATGTTGTCAAATAAATTAATATTATACTATGAAAGGAATGGTTTGTCAATCTTTTATTTATAATATTCTATAATTCCTTCAACTATTCCTTGAACGATGGATTCCAAATAGCTTTCATCTAAAAATTTCTGCTCTTCGTCTGGATTGGATAAATACCCAATTTCTATCAAGAGGGAACTGGTACTGACACCCCTAAAAATATAAAAATTTCCCTCCTTTACTCCTCTGGTTACAATATCCTTATCCTTTAAGTTCCTCAGTATATGGAAGCCTAATTTTTGGCTATTATAATCCTTTCTAAAGTGGAATATTTCGCAACCCTTTAAGCTGGAACTGTTAAAGTAATCCGCATGGATGCTTATAAAGAAATCGGATCTTATCCTATTGGCTTCTTCAATCCTTTCGGTAATGGATAGGGTAATATCCTCTTCCCTAGTCAAATGGACTTGCATCCCCAAGTCTGTTAACTCAGCTTTTAATCTTAAGGATAATTTAAGAGCTAAATCCTTTTCTAAAAGTCCAGTAGTATCTCCCTTATATCCCTCATCTTCCCCCCCATGGCCCGGGTCTATTATTATTGTTTTCCCATAAAGAGGTTTTTTTATACTGGGTAATATATGTTTTCTTACTTCAGTGCCCGTAAAATAATATTTCAGTATATCCAAATAGGTATAGCCCATTTCGGCCATTACATTTGCTCCATATTGGCAAAGTCCCATTCCATGCCCTTTTCCCCTTGTGATGAACTTTACTCCTGTTGGAAAAATGGAATATCTGGTAGAGTTTAAATTCAATAGTTTAGCCAATTCCTTGCCAGAAATTTTTTCTCCTGCTACCCTGAGGGATTTTACTCTTCCATGCTCGTCCTTTTCAATATCCTCTATAAAGCCTATTATTTCAGATTCTGTGCCTATATCCATTTTAGGGAACTTAACCTTCAAGAGCCTTTCCATATCCTCCAGGGTAAAATCCTTTTCCCTTCTCCAGTAGATATTGTTCTTACAATGCTCGCATAAAACCCGCCGAAGATAGGCTATCCTATGGTTTACTACATTTTCCGAGTTTTCAGTACTCCCTCCGCAAGATAAGTGGTACTTTGCATCTATAGGCTTGTCATTAAAAAGAATTACCAAGCCTTGGGTATCGTCTACAGCTTTCTTTATTTTACCCTTATTTTCATCATCCTTTTCCCAGCCTTCTATCATGCCTTCTCCTTCTACAATAGGGTTTTTTACTAAGTTTGTCCTAATTGCTATGGCCTGAGCCTTTAAAGCCTCTATATGAAAATTAGTATCCATTTCCAAGCTCAATAATATGCCAACCATTTTCTCCAGGGGCATTTCCAATTCTTCATGATTTCTTCTATTTATATATCTTATTTTGAAATAGCTTTCCATCTTATTACCCCCTAATCCTTGTTAATACATATTATGAAAATTACTTTAATAAGTGATAAATATGATATAATTAGTCTAATAGTGGCAAATGATTTATCCTGTTAATAATAAAAGCTGGTTTCTAAATCCAATAGAAACCAGCTTTCAATTATATTCCAAGTATCCAGGATGCTATTTTGAAATATAAAATCAAACTTAAAGCATCCACCACTGTTGTGATTAGGGGCCCTGCCATTATGGCTGGGTCGATGTCTAATCTTTTAGCTGCTATAGGTAGTAGTGAGCCTACTACCTTGGCTATAATTACCGTTAAGAATAGGGTAAATGAAACAGTAAGGGCCACCATTGGACCTACGGTATCAAATAAATAGATTCTAAAAAAATTTACTATGGCAAGGATGAGACCAACTATTGTACTAATTCTAAACTCCTTCCATAATACCCTGCCGGCATCCTTTAGTTCTATTTCCCCTAAGGCCAAGCCACGGATTATCAAGGTTGAAGATTGACTTCCAGAGTTTCCTCCGGTGTCCATCAGCATGGGAATAAAAGCCGTTAATACTACGATTGATTGGAGTACATCCTCATACTTCCTTATTATTCTTCCTGTAAAGGTGGCAGAAATCATCAGTACTAACAACCAGACAATCCTATGCTTAGCCAAGTTGAGTATGCTAGTATCCAAATATCTTTCTTCAGATGGAGCCATAGCCGCCATCTTTTGGAAGTCCTCCGTAGCTTCCTGGTCTATAACATCCATTATATCGTCAACGGTGATTATTCCAGTCAATCTCTCCTCTTTATCTACAACCGGTAAAGCCAAGAATCCATATCTCTTAAATACATTGGCTACCGTTTCCTGGTCGTCATGAGTAGTAACATAGATTACATCCTTATTCATTATCTCTTCAATGCTTTTATCCTCATCGCTTATTACCAATTTCCTTAAGGATACAATCCCTTCCAGCTTCCTATTTTTATCCGTTACATAGCAGGTATAGACCGTTTCCTTATCAAGCCCTGTCCTTTTGATATGCCTTAAGGCGTCCCCCACCGTCATATGCTTTTTTAAGTCTACATACTCTATGGTCATTATGCTGCCCGCCGATTCAGGTGGGTATTTCAAGAATTGGTTGATAAGGCTTCTTTCTTCCTCCTTAGCGTGCTTTAAAATCTTCTTGACTATATTGGCAGGCATCTCCTCAATGATATCGATCATATCATCAAAGAACAATTCCTCTACTATATCCTTCAATTCCTTATCCGTTACCTTAGCTATGATGTTTCTCTGGTGTTCTACGGAAAAATGGGCAAATACCTCTACTGCTAGATCTTTAGAAAGCATTCTAAATATCAATAAAGCAGTGTGAACATCCAATTCCTCCAATAGTTCAGCTATGTCTACTTGGTTTAACTCTTCCAACTCTTTTTTTAGTGTAACGTACCTTTTTTGTTGGATTAATTCCTTTAGTCTTCTTTCATTCATATTAACCCCCCTCAGAAGAACTCTAGCCTGAGGTAATGACTAGGGTTCTTCTTATTATTTTGTTCATAAAGCTTAAACTTATGCCCGGGTAAAGGCCCAGAATCCACTAATCATCACCTCCTTAAGTCCTCCTAAGGTTTCAATCACACTAATAGATTACAAAATTTCTACTAAAAGTTCAAGAGAAAATTTATTTAACAACTATATATCATTGTAACATAGATTTTTACTTATGTTAAATAAAAAAAGAATAGGCCCTTAGTTGCCTATTCTAAGAGGTGGATTTAACAGGATGAAACCCTGCCATCGGGTATTACTGTAAATCCCTTCCTTAACCAGTTATTGCTGTAGTCTATGGTAAAGGAGCTAAAGTTTTCTGCTAGATAGTCCTCTATTAAAAAGGTGTATTCACCTACTTCCACCTTTTCATCCCCTTCTTTTAGCTCATCCAGAGCCAATCCAAAAGATGGGCCGCCTCAACCATAGCCTGCAATATAAATCCTTAGAGGTTTATTATCCTTTCTGGATGCCAGTACCTTTTTAAGCTCCTCTTTGGCCACATCAGTTATTTCTACCTTCATAATCCATTCCTCCCTCTATGATTTCTTGTCTCCTTTATACCCCTTACGGGTATCTTTAATCATTTTACATCATTTCTTAAAAAATTTCAACCCTCCAACTTAAAGTTAGAGGGTTTTTTTACATGACATCTCCTGGTATTATCACATCTATTATGCCAATTACCAAAGCTCCTATTATGGCTCCCCATACGGATATGTTAAATCCTGGCACTATGAATTTGGTAGCGTATAGTATGAGTGCAGCTACAATAAAGCCTGTAATACCTCTACCAAAGGGCGTTGCATTTACTCCAGTAAACCTCTGTATTAGGTAATCTAACACTGCTATGACTACTGCGGCTAATATCAAGCTCCATAAATTGTCTACAGAAAAACCCGGAGTTAAAAAGGCTGCTATTCCCACTACTATCGCAGTTACCAAAATCCTTATTAGAATTTCCCCAATACTCCAATTATTGGTCATATCATCTGTCCTATTGTGCGTCCTTTCCGGGGTTCTATCCCTGTTTCTATCTTCATTATCCATATCCTTCACCTCCTGCTATAAGATTAACCATTCTACAAGATTTTTATACATTCTTCAGTTAATATTTAGATTATTTTGTTTCTTTTCCAGTTAATTTATGCTGTTAATACTATATTTTTTGTGGTAATATATATATGAGTCTAAATTAAGGAGGGTAAAAGATGGAAATCACAAAAGACATGCTTATTGGAGAAATTATTCGCAATAAACCAGAAGCGGTAGAGACTCTATTAAGCTTTGGGTTAGGATGCATAGGCTGTCCTGCTAGCCAAATGGAAAGCGTTGAAGAAGCCGCAATGGTTCATGGTATAGATGTGGATGAATTATTAAGAGCCTTAAATGAATAATGAAAAGTAAAATCTCCCCTAATACTAGGGGAGATTTTGACTTACCTAATTATTTATCTAGCAATTGATCTAATCTTCCTTTGTCAAATCCTACTACTTCTTCACCATCAACTATCGTTACCGGAACTCCCATATGTCCCATTCTCATTAGTTCTTTTCTTGCATCTACATCTGTAGAAATATTCTTTTCAGTATAGGATACTCCTTTTTCTTCTAAGTACTCTTTAACTGAAACACAGTATGGACAAGTAGAACTTGTATAGACAACAACGTTTGACATTTACATTCCTCCTTCAAAATGATTATGTTCTACTCCTATTGTACCCCCACAGGGTATGCTTTGTCAAGATATAAGCTTCATGATTATATGCTACCCTTAAAATAGGTATATTAATCAAATTTTTTATCCATTTGTCATTGACTTTATGGTAATAAAGTACTATAATTATTAGGACCAAGTTCTTTATCTTAACAAGATGATTATTATTAGGGGAATGGTTATATGGTTCAAAATTATATGGAGATTTTAGTAGATGATATTTTTCAGGATATAAGACATATTTGTTCAAATTGTACTAATCCTAATTATGAGAGGGATGTAAAATCCACTGCACTGAATAATCTTCCGCCAGTGTATTTTTTGTCTAATGCCACCGATGCTGAAAAGAAGGCCTTTTTATTGGATAGACAGAGGAGAATATCAGTACTTGCTGCTCTTACTCAAGCAAGTGAACTGGTATGTGAAAGATGCAGATGCGAAAAAAAGATGAGGGAAAGTATATAGCCCTCATCTTTTTTATGGGGTAAAACTGAAATAGTTACATATGAACTTTAAGCTATATGATTCTAAGTAAAATTTAATCGTGCTTTACATGGTCTAATCCTTGATGGAACAATTGTAGAACATGGTCGTCATCTAAGGAATATATGACAGATTTTCCTTCCTTCTTAAACTTTACCAATCTTAAATTCCTAAGAAGTCTTAAGTGATGAGATATAGCCGATTGAGTCATGTCCAATAAATCTGCAATGTCATGGACGCACAAGGGCGATTTGGCTAAAAGGTATATTATCTTAAGCCTAGTAGGATCTGCTAAGGCCTTAAAGGTCTGAGCTAGCAGATGGAAGGTCTCCTCTTCATACAGGCCTTCCTTGATTTCTTTTAACACCTTACTGTCTACACCAGATCCGCTGCATGTATTCTTATGATCTATTGTTTTTTACCTCCCTTCTTGGTAGCCCTTAATAGGATGGTACCATTGGATTTATAGGGTATATCACCTTCCCCTTTATTGGATCGATATATAAAACCCAATATCCTATTCCGTTTACACAATCATACCAAGTATTGAAACCCGTAATACCTCTAAAGGGATGTTCCTCCGATGTAAATCTTCCTGGCACTCCATAGACGTATAGCTTTACATCGCCATCTTCCTTATATAAGCCAAATAGATAATGGCCGTATTTGCTAATTTGTTCCATACAGGTAGTTGCATTTTCTAGAAAGGGATACTTATAATCGGTGCTCATCAAATAGTTGTAGTAGGGTAGAAAGCCCCTATAGGGCTGGGTTCCATCGTCTTCAATTCTCCACCAAGTATAATTCCTTAGGTATATTTTTAAAGGTTGTACCTGGGGGAAAAACCTCAATACGCTCAAAATATAATTGGTCATCTGCTTTTTATGGTGTAACCGCCTCATGTATTCTAATTCCTCATAATTGCTCATATAAGAAGCTTCTTCTATTCTTTCTTCCTCTATCTTTTCCACTATTTCTTCTTTTATATCCCCTTTGTCCACATGACTGGAATCAAAATCCATAATGGGTTCAGTTGATTCTTGGACTACCATTTCTTCTTGGTCTTGCTCATTAGAATCGTCAATTTCCTCTTCCTTATGTTCTTCTTCCTCTTCTTCTATTATTTCTTCTTCCACCTTTGCTTCCACAACTTCTTCCTTAATTATTTCTTCATCCACTGCTTCCTCTTCTACACCATCTACAATTTCTTCTTTTACATCCTCTTCTATTTTTTCAACTGCCTCTTCTATTACTTCTTCTACATCCTCAATCTCAATTCCTTCTTCTGGCAAGGATCCTAGCCTTTCCTCCATAAGATTTTCTATAAAGCTATCTATGATTTTATTATCCTTATCAATATAGCCAGCTAATAATAAAGATATACCCCTTCTTATAAGGATAGCATTAGTTTTATCTATGGGAAAGCCCTTTGACTTCAATTCCCTTAAGTTTAGAGGGATATCAGCCCTAACCCTTCCCCTATCATCTGTAAAGATTCTACCCAGGTCCTCTTCTTCTATTCTACCATTTATCTCCCTTAATAAGTATACCCTATAGTAATTTTCTTGTTCGCAATTATCCAGATTGAGGTTTAAAACTGCCCTATTCCCCCTGACTTCTAACTTTGCATGCCCCCTTGGATTAATATTCTCTATATTCGTATAATCCTTCTTTAGGATGATGTATTTCCTGAAGTATGTATATTCCCTTGGCATGAATAACCCTCCTTTTTAATCTTTATATTAATATATGTCTAAGGAGGGTAATGTTTCACTAATCTGGATAAAATCTTCAATTTTTAAATCTTCTGCCCTCTTATCTGAGGGAATTTGAGCCTTTTTAAGTAGGCTTTTTATCTCTTCCTTATCCAAGCCCCAAGGATTATTGGATAAGGAGTTTAAAATGGTCTTCCTCCTCTGGTTGAAGGCCAATTTTACCACTTGAAAGAAAGCTTTTCTGTCGATTAAAGGAAGGTCCTTCTTTATCTTTAATCGGATTACAGCTGAATCTATCTTAGGTCTGGGCATGAAAACCGTTTTAGGTACGGTCATAAGTATCTCAGGATTTGTATAAAAATTCACAAATACTGTGATGGAACCATACTGCTTATTTCCCGGTGGTGCTACCATCCTCTGCGCTACTTCCTTTTGTACCATTACGGTTATAGACTCTATATTGTATTCTTCCTCTATTAGTCGGGCTATAATAGGGGTGGTTACATAATAGGGCAGATTGGCCACTACCTTAATAGGCCCTCCTCCTAATCTTTCATCTATTAATTTCTTTATGTCCACCTTCAAAATATCCCCATGGACTATTTCCACATTGGGATAATCCTTTAAGGTTTCATCTAGTATGGGTAAGAGGGTGTCGTCTAATTCCACAGCTACCACCTTTTTTGCACTCAAGGCCAACTCTTCCGTAAGGGTACCAATGCCAGGCCCTATTTCTAATACATAGTCTTCTTTTGTAATACCTGCCCCTTGGGATATCTTTCTTAAGATATTTCCGTCTATAAGAAAGTTCTGTCCAAGGCTTTTAGAAAATTTAAAGCCGTACTTATCCAAAATCTCCCTCACATACTTAGGGGAGTATAATCTTTTATCCTTCATCTTCTTCCATCAACTCCAAAGCTTTTATAAATTCTTCCTTAGTGATGCCAAAATGGTTGAGCCTATTTAGAAATTGCTTGGAATTTCCATAGCCTATTCCTAAAATATTTCCTAGAACTTCTCTTTTTTTCCTACTATCCTTCCCTCCTATTAGGCCTAATTCTAATAGGTCCTCTTTTGTGAACTCTTCTCTCCTATCTACCATCATGGGCCTAGCCTTATTTATAGCCTCTATTATATCCTGCTTGCTGGCATTTTCTACGCCTATGTCCCCTTTTTTTAAAGCTTTCCCTTGAGGAAGGAAGGCATGTTTGCAATTTTTAATATTCTCACTTATAATCCTTCTAATCCTTTCCCCGGCATGGTCTGGGTCAGTTAGAACGATTATCCCCCTTTTTTCTGCAATCTTTTTGAGATTTTCTATAAACTTCCTGTCAAACCCAAACCCACCAGTAGCAATTACCTCCGCCTCCACCGCATTTTTTACCGCAGCAATATCATCTCTTCCCTCTACCACTATTATTTCTTTGATCATGTGAACACAACCCCTTTTCCCAATGGACAATGGACAGTTGACAATTGACAATTAATTGTCCATTGTCAATTGTACACTGTCAATTGTTTAAAATTGTCCATTGTCCATTGTCAATTGTCAATTGATTAAACTATGTTAAACAACCTCTTAGTATTTTCCGCTGTTTGTTTGGCTACTTCTTCGAAGGTTAGTCCTTTTAGTTCTGCTATGGTTCCAGCTACATATCTTACATATATAGGCTCGTTTCTTTTGCCTCTGTAGGGTTCTGGGGTTAGATAGGGAGCATCAGTTTCTATCATTAATTTATCTAAGGGAACGGCTTTTGCTACCTCCTTGGGGACCCTCGCGTTTTTAAAGGTTACCGGCCCTGCTAGGGATATATAGAAACCTAGCTTTATATATTCCATGGCCATTTCTACGCTACCTGAAAAACAGTGCATAACCCCTCTTAGACTGCCATCTTGGGCTTCCTTTAGTATATCGAAGGTATCCTTATTGGCCTCCCTGGAGTGGATTATGACGGGAAGGTTAACTTCCTTGGCTAAGTTAAGTTGTTCAATAAATCTCTTTCTTTGGACATCCCTTGGAGAATTATCGTAATAATAGTCTAGACCAATTTCCCCTATGGCTATCACTTTCTCCCTATTAGTAAAGGACTTAAGTAGCCCTATGGTGGATTCATCCATCTCCTTAGCCGAGTCGGGATGTACCCCCACTGCTGCATAGATATTATCGTATTCTTCCGCTAAGGATACTGCCTTTATACTGGAGCTTAAATCCGCCCCAGGGTTTATCACCAATTCTACTCCAAATTCCTTTAGGGATTTAATTAGCCTATCCCTATCCCTATCAAACCTTCTATCGTCTAAGTGTGCATGACTATCTATTAACATCTTTTCACTCCTTATGATATGCTAGCACCGGAATCTATATCCTCAAGGGTGGATACCAAGGTCAACTTACCATCCTTTTCTGCAGCTAATACCATTCCCTTTGATTCTTCTCCCCTAAGCTTAATGGGTTTCAAGTTTGCTACGATTACTACCTTCTTGCCTACTAGGTCTTCTGCTTTATAGTGTTCCTTTATTCCCGATACCACCTGTCTTTCCTCTTCTCCTACCTTAAGCTTTAATATTAAAAGTTTGTCGGCCTTTGGATGGTCCTTAGCTTCTATTATTTCTGCTACTCTTAATTCAATCTTTGCAAAATCATCTATGGATATATATTCTTCCACTTTTTTGCTCCTTTCTTCTATCAATTTTTCATTGGCTTCGTTAAGCTTTTTAAGCTCCTTTTGAATATCCAGCCTTGGGAAGAGTACCTTTCCTCTGGTCAATTTAGTTCCTGCTTCCATTTTACCCCACTTTTTAGTATCCTGCCAATCTAATTTCTCCTTGAATCCAATTTGATTTAATATCTCTTCTGAGGTTCTTCCCATAAATGGGTTTATCAAGTGGGCTATTATCCTTATGCTTTCAGTTAGGTTGTATAATACCGTATCTAACCTTTCCTTTTCTCCTTCCTTTGCCAATATCCATGGAGTGGTTTCATCTATATATTTATTGGTCCTTCTAATTACCTTCCAAATTTCCTCTAAGGCCTGGCTAAAGTTCAATTCATCCATATATTTTTCCACTTTATCGGATGCCTTAGTTGCCATCTCTATTAATGACTTATCTACTTCTTCTTCTTTTACTGGGCTGGGTAGAAGTCCTCCATTATATTTTTCTACCATGGTTACAGTCCTACTTATTAGGTTTCCTAAATCGTTGGCTAAATCTGAATTTAATCTTTGCAAGAATTTCTCCCTGGAGAAGGAGCCATCTTGCCCAAAGGAAAATTCCCTCAGTAGGAAATATCTAAAGGCATCTATTCCATAAAGCTCTATTATAGGCTCGGGATAGATGACATTACCCTTGGATTTAGACATCTTATCGTCTTCGAATAATATCCAGCCATGGCCAAATACCTTCTTAGGCAATTCTATATCTAAGGCCATCAAGAGGGCTGGCCATATGATGGTATGGAATCTTACTATTTCCTTTCCTACTAGATGGACATCTGCTGGCCAATACTTTTTAAAGTTTTCATCATCTTTGCTTCCGTAGCCTAAGGCGGAAATATAGCAGGTTAGAGCATCTATCCAAACATAGACTACATGTTTAGGATCAAAGGGCACCTTTATACCCCAGTCGAAACTAGTTCTGGATACACAGAGGTCCTCTAAGCCTTCATTTAGGAAGTTATTTAGCATTTCGTTCCTTCTAGATTCCGGCTGTAAGAAGTCTGGATTTTCTTCAAAGAGTTTAATAAGTCTATCCCTATACTTGGATAGTCTAAAAAAATAGGCTTCCTCCTTAGCTAAGTGAACTTCTCTGCCACAGTCAGGGCATTTTCCATCCACCAACTGGCTTTCCGACCAAAAGGCTTCACAAGGAGTACAATACATACCCTCATAATGGGATTTATAGATATCTCCCTTGTCGTAGAGGGTTTTGAATATCTTTTGTACTGCCTTTTCATGTTCCTTATCGGTAGTCCTGATGAATTCATCGTAGGAGATTTCTAACATATCCCAAAGCTTTTTAATATCCGCTACTATCTTATCTACATATTCCTTTGGTTCCATATTATGTTCCTTAGCCTTTTGTTGAATCTTTTGACCGTGCTCATCGGAACCAGTTACAAGATAGGCATCATAGCCTTGAGCGATTTTAAACTTTTTTAGAGTATCTGCTGCTACTGTGGTATAAGTATGCCCTATATGCAAGTTGTCGCTAGGATAGTATATAGGCGTTGTAATGTAGTATTTTTTCATCTTAACTCCTCCTTCACCTTATTATAGCTCTAAACCAAAAAAAGCTTTCATCATCTATATAGAGACGAAAGCTTACATTTCGTGTTACCACTCTAATTCGTTTAAACTTCGCAGTTTAAACCTCAGTAGGTTACATACATAACCCGGCACATGATAACGGGTGCTACCGTTACGGCCTACTAGCCTTCAGCTGTAAAGTTTAGGGGCCATGTTCGGAATAATCCTCGACGCTGGCTTTCACCTCCCCCAGCTCTCTAAGGTCTCAGATTAAACCTACTCTTCCCTTCATTACCTTTTATTTTATCTTTCTTTATTTACTTCAAAAATATACAGTAAAAGTCTTAATTTGTCAAGGCGTTTTATTCTTGTGACCAGTATTTATCTTTTTCATATAATAATATTAGTTATATTTTTAAGGAGTGATTTGATGTATCCACAAGCTTATGAACAAACCCATCCTGCAGTACCACCATTGTATCCAATGGACCCTTGTAGACGGGATTACTACCATCCAATGCCTTATGACCCTATGCCATATGAACCGGTGATGCCTTACGATCCCATGCCCTACATGCCTTGTCCTATGATGGATCCTATGCTTAGAGATTGTATAAGGGTTTGCATGATGCAATGTGGTAGGTATTCTCATTATTATCTTCCAATGGATCATGAAACTGGCCATATAGAACAAACCATTAATTATTACATGGAGGAAATGGAATAGGAAATGCCCTAATGGGGCATTTCTTATTTATTACAAAAACTTAACAATTTTTTAGGCTTGAAATTTAAAAGCTAATTCTCTGCTATTTTTTACCATATAAATAGGCCTTTAATACCCAATTTTTCCATATTGTCAGGTTTTCAGAATATATTGAAAAGTATGGGAAATAATAAAGGAAGATTTAATTTTTATTAACTTTTCCCTTTTTTCCTTCCATTTTATGGGTTTTTATTTGACATCAAAATTCATTTTGAATAGAATACTATCTAGTCAAAATATAGGAGGTAAAATTATGGAAAACTTTACAGTCACAAAAGCAAAACATATTAAGATGTTGACTGTCCTCGCTATAACTGCAACTCTATCTTTAGGGGTATATATGCACACTGCTAAGGACATTACCATCTCCATAGATGGGGAGGAGAGGAATATTGTCACCCATGGAGATACTGTAGGGGATGTCCTTAAAGAAGCAAATATTGAACTAAAAGAGGGTGCATATATCAACCTACCATTAGATGCTAAAGTGGAAAACAATATGAATATTATCATAAAGACGCCTAAACCATATATATTAGCATTTGGAGATAAAAAGCATGAGGTAGAGTCGGTTCACACTAAAGTCCGAGATATATTAGAGGATTTAAAGGTGGAACTAGGAGAGAAGGATTATACTTATCCAGCCCTTGATGAGGTAACTACTCCAGGTTCAGAAATACTGGTGGTAAGGGTCAATGAGGTAGTGGAAGAACATGAGGAGGCAATTCCTCATGAGAACATAGTAAGGAAGAACGATAGGCTGGATATAGGCACTGAAAACACAATACAAGAAGGACAGGATGGCCTTAAGAGGATAAAGGTGAAAAAAGTATTTGAAAATGGCCAATTGACAGCTAAGGAGATTATAGAAGAAGAGATTGTCAAAGAAGCCGTTCCTCATATTGTAGAAAAGGGAACTAAAAGCATCTTAGCTTCTTCTAGGGGAAATATAAGGTATAAAAAGGCCATTACCATGGTAGCAACTGCATATGACTTGTCCTACGAAAGTACTGGCAAAAGGCCTGGGGACAAATACTATGGCATTACAGCTTCAGGTACTAAGGCCAGACCGGGAGTAGTTGCAGTGGATCCAAGGGTAATACCCCTAGGAACTAAATTATATGTGGAAAGCCTTGATGGAACACCAGATTATGGTTTTTGTGTAGCAGAGGACACAGGCGGGGCAATCAAAGGGAATAGAATTGATCTATTCTTCAACACCGCCAAAGAAGTAAGACAATTTGGCAGAAGGAAAGTAAAAGTGTACATTTTAGAATAGGATTAGGCAACCTTCAGTCGCCTAATATTTTGAATTGTGAATTGTGAATTGTACATTGAATATAGGTGGCTATCACGACATATTTGGGAAGAACGCCACCTCCGATTCGAGATTCGAGAAGTATCACGACACGGGGAGAAAACGGCCGCTTAACCGCTGTCGCTTTCAGAAGCGGCCAAACGGTTTTCTCCCCTTAGTCGGATACTTCAAACGAATCTCTCATAAGTCGGGGCTTATCTTCCCAAATATGTCTTGCTTAAGCTTGCAAATTAAAAACTTGTGATAATTCTTAACTAACACCTATATGTAAGTATTCATGGCAGAAGGAGGCATATTTATAAAGAAAAGGCTCGACTTGCGGAAGATTTGTGCCAATATCCGACTAAGGGGAAAAATTGTTTAGGTTTGCACTGTTTGAGCGAAGCGAGTTTGCAAACCTATTTTTCCCCGTGTCGTGATATTGGCCAAATCTTTCGCCGGAGATGCCGTTCTTTATAAATATGCTGGTGACTACCACCAAATTTTAATACAAGCTGGACAATTAACAATTTACAATTCATGATTTTTTTACACAAGCTAACTGTTTTATAAATAAAAATAATTACAAATAAGTATTGTTGTAAAAATAGAAATTACATAAGCCAATAAGGCCGCTTTTAAGGTATGTTTGTAGTCTTTTACTCCTATGGAGCCAAAATAGATGCTTAAGGTGTAGAAGATGGTTTCTGAGGAACCCATCATTATTGAAGCTATAACTCCTGGATAGGAGTCGGGGCCGTAGTTGGCTATTATGTCTCTTACTACTCCTAGGGCACCTGAACCTGATAGGGGTCTTATTATTACTAGGGGGAGGACTTCTTTTGGTATTCCAACTAGGCCAATAATAGGTTCTAGAAGGCTTGTGAAGATATCTAAGGCGGTTGAAGCCCTAAAGATGCCTATGGCTATGAATATGGCTATTAAGTAGGGCATTATTTTTATTGCCGTCTTAAAGCCTTCCATGGCCCCTTCGATGAAGGTATTGTATAAATCTATCCCCTTTATATATCCATGGACTAAAATTATCAATACCATAAAAGGTACTATGCTTAAGGATATTATCTCTAACATCAATCTTTTCCCTCCAACAATTTCCCTATTATTATAGCTATAATGGTAGACAGTGAGGTAGCTAGCAAGGTTATTCCTATTGTTCCAGTTGGGTTTATGGAGCCATAATCATGCCTTAGCTTGACTACGGTTAAGGGTACCAATTGGAGGGAGGACATATTGATTATTAAGAACATAGCCATGGCATTGGTAGCCCTTTTTTTGTTGGTATTTAAGGTATTCAATTCCTTCATGGCCTTAAGGCCAAAGGCAGTAGCCCCATTTCCCACCCCAAACATATTGGCTATAAAGTTCATCAGTATCCAGCTTTCAGCTGGGTGGTTTCTTGGTATATCGGGGAAGATAATCTTCATTATAGGTCTAAATCCTTTGGCAATATTTTTGATGAGGCCTGATTTTTCAGCAATATTCATTAGCCCTAACCAAAAGCCCATTATGCCAATAAGGCTGATGGCAAAGCTAACCCCTTCTTGGGCTTCTTTTAAAATAATATTGTTTATCTCCCCCAAGTTGCCAGTCAATGCCCCGTATAGGATCCCAACGAATATCATTATAAACCAGATGGTATTGAGCATAGAAAAACCCCTTTCCATAAAATATATGAAAGGGGCTTGTAGTTTATTTGTAATTTTTACTAGGCATTTTCTAAAATATTCCACAAGTTCATTATTAGGTGCCTGGCACCCAAATATGAACTTATTTAGTATAGATGTTGAAAAATGGAGTCTTCTTTTTCTTTAACAATCCCTTTTCTACTAGGTCCTCTAATTTCTCCTCAAATAGGGTTATGGGGTAGGTTTCCCCTGTTTCCTTTTCTATCTCCTTTATTACATTTATAAAATCATCTCCATTAATCGGCAATTTATCCTGTATTACTTGTAAAAATTTGTTATCGTCTTCCATCAATTTGTTTCTCAATTCCTCGAAAGGATTCTCCCTGTGGGGACTGGTGGTGTTGGCAGCTCTGATTCTAGCAAATATGGTTCTACCCAAGGAAGCTTCCGATATGAATACATCTCCCGTCCTTAAATAGGGAAGCCTCCTAGCTTCCTCTACGGTTATATCCGTCTCCTCCTTTATGGTTTCAATATCCGAGGCCCTTACCGTTCTAAATATAAACTTAGTATTTAACTGAGCCGTAATGGTTTCGTCTAATAGGGTAGGCCTTTGGGTGGCCAATATTAAAAAGGCACCGTATTTTCTACCCTCCTGGGATATCTCCTTTAATATGGATTTAGATGGAGGCTCATATCCTTTAGGGGCAAAGTTATGAGCTTCATCGGTAACCACTATAAAGGGAGGGAAATATTCGGCAGTGGTGTTTTTATATTGGGCATCCTTATAATCCCTTCTCTTATGGTATAGGTTGTTCAATAGATAGGTGCTAAAGACTTGTAGTATTCTGGTGCTTCCTTGGACCACTATCAATTTCCCCATATGTAAGCCTTCTTCTATAGGCCTAATGTCCTTACTAAATATGCCCTCATTCTCCAATCTAGTTAACCTCCATATAATCCCCCTAACAGAACTATAGGGGCAGGTCTTATCGTAGTTTAGGAAGAGCTCCTTCCTCTTTTGCCATCCTTCCCTATCTAAATCGTTAGCGCTTTCATCAATCCTTCTCTGTATTCTATCTAGAGAACCTTCTTCCTGGGCTTCGGCCAGCATTTTTAGTCTATTATAAAAGCTATTATAGGATTCCCTTCCTCTAAATAGTATGTCCACCACATTGCTCATGGCGTCTGTTAGAGGACTGGAGGCTCCTAATAGGTTCTTTATATCTGAGCGGGATAAGTCCTCAAAACGGACTCCCACATGGTGGCCTACCTGTAGACACTTAAACCTGTCCTTATAATCCTTAGCCTTTTCCTTAGGAAGATAAGGGCTTATTTGACTAAAATCCATTTCAAAATGGGGGTCCAAGACTAAGGTGGGTATATTTAGTTCCATTAGTTCCTCTAATATAACCCTAAGGCCAAAGGACTTCCCAGAGCCAGAACCACCAAAAACCCCTATATGGGGATATTGGTGCATGGATTTTATGTCGAATATATAGGGTATGTCCCTTTGTTTTTTGAGCTTCCCTTCTTCAAAGGTATATAGTAGGTCCTTATACTCTTCATCCATATTTTCTGCCATCTGATCAGTATTTTTAATAATCCCAAGTACCAGACCTTCATCTGCTGCTGACCTAATCATCAAATCCTTTACCTCTTCAAAGGAGGGAATTCTTACATCGGAACCAGATTCTATGGGGTACAGGGCTTCATTTAAAAGCCTTATTTTAGCTATATAGATGGTATCTTCCTCTATATTGTAGCCTATGGCCTTAAGTGAATTTATTACTGAACTATCGGCCAGTTCTCCATGCATGGATAAGGGCATATATTTATTATAGCTTTGAGCCTCTACCACCTCACCGATTAAATCCCCTTGGTAGGGATCCTCTATTATTAAAAATTCATTTATCCTAAAATTTCTCTCCTTAGAGCCAACATATACTTCCTGCTGAGTAGTAATACCTACTACCTTCATCTTAATCCCTCCTATAAAGTCCTTTTATCCCTTTCGGATATGAATAGTTTTTCTAATATCTCCCTATCCAAATAGCTTTCCAGTAACCCCCTTATCAATTGGTCGGTTATCCTTACTTCCCTATCCACTATATCTATCCATAAGGGTACTCCCCGGCCATCCTGTGGAGTAAGGGTCAATACAAGCCTTGCCATCTCCTCTAAGTACTCCCTTTGGCTGTCTAAGATGTCCATCCCTATTACGCTTGGGGCTTTTGAACTCCTCATAAACAAGGAAGCAAAACCTTCTTGGGCTTTTTTGGTCACTCCAGCGGAAATTTCTATTATCTCCCCATATTCCAATAGGCCATATAGCAATTCCCGATCGTAGAAGAGTTCCCTTTTAGATAATAAGCCATTCTTAACCAATAAATCCCCTATTATATAGGTTTTGATATCCTTGATTACTCCGATTAATATAATATTTTTTTCTTCGCACTCCTCTCTCAATTCCTGCCATCTATCGTAGCATTCTATATCGTAACGGATAAGGGAACCATCCATTATTACTGCATAGGGTTTAAACCTTCTTACTCCCTCTAGGGCAACCTCTACCTCTATGGCGGAAAGCTTTTTACTCCTAATGGATTGGTCCTCTTCCAGGGGATTTTCTAAGTTGTCCCTATTCTCATTTTCTGGACAGAGGGGGCTGTAAAAGTCGGTTTTATAGATGGGCTCATTTGCATGGATTGTAGACTTGGCTAAAGCCTGGTAGATTTCTACAAAGTGAGGATAGGCTCCTCCTACCCTGTTATTGGAACCATCGACCCCCAATAGGCCTCCCTTTTTTGTAATATGGCTTAATTCCTCTTGGGAAAGTCTATTAATTTTCTTAACCTCTCCTATTTCCCTTTGGATGAAATTTCTAAGAGTCGTTCCGTCTAGGGAAAAAATTTCCCTATATTTGTCCAACAACAATTTATTTAAATTGATTATCTTCTCTTTCAGCTCTTCATTAACATTATACATCTTCTCACCTCTTAAAAGATGATAAAATAAAATTTTTAATGACAAAATAACATTTTATGTTGACTTATTTTGGAATTTATGGTATTGTTTTTATGTAGAATTTAGTCGATTTTATTAAATTTTTATATTAGGAGGAATGATTATGAAGTCAACGGGGATAGTAAGAAAGGTAGATGAACTTGGTAGGGTTGTTATACCTATCGAGTTAAGAAGGCATCTAGACATCGATGTAAAGGATGCTTTGGAGATCTTTGTGGAAGGAGAGCAAATAATATTAAAGAAATACGCTCCTGCCTGCATCTTCTGTGGACAAGCTAAGGATGTAACTTCCTTTAAAGGAAAGAATATCTGCCCAGCTTGTAGAGAGGAGCTAAGAAAATAAAACTAGTACCCGCCAATTTGGACGGGTATTATTTTATTTTTAGGCTCTCCTTATAGACTGTGTTCTTAGGTATGCCCCTTATTTTGGCTACCTTTTTAATAGCATCCTTCTTAGTAAGGCCTTCTTCCATATATAATTTTATATGCTCCTCAAGACTTATATCCTCAAATTGGTCCCCCTCTTTTAATTGGGCTCCCTCTATAATGAGTACGAACTCCCCTTTAGGCTTTTCAGCTTCAAATTTCTTTATCCCTTCTGATACGCAGCCTCTAAAGGTTTCCTCATGGATTTTGGTTAGTTCTCGAGATATGGATATCCTCCTATCCCCTAGAGTTTCCTTTATATCCTTTAGAAGGGATAACAACCTATGGGGGGCTTCGTAGACTATTATAGTCCTTGTTTCATCCTTTAAGCTCTCCAATTCCTTAATCCGCTCCTTCCTTTTAGAGGGCAAAAATCCTTCAAAGGCAAATTTCCCCGTAGGAAGGCCGGAGTTTACCAAGGCGGTAATGGATGCCGTTGGTCCTGGCAGGACTACTAGCTCTATGGCGTTTTCTATGGCTAGTTTGATTAAATCCTCTCCTGGATCGGATATGCCGGGCATACCAGCATCGGTTACAAGACCAATGGACTTTCCTTCCTTTAATTTTTCAATTAGAAACTCTCCCTTGGCTTTCTTATTGTGTTCATGGTAGGAGGTTAAGGGCTTTTTTATCTCATAGTGATTTAATAGTTTAATAGTACGCCTAGTGTCTTCTGCTGCTATTAAATCTACTTCCCTTAATACTCTTAGGGTCCTTAGGGTTATATCCTCTAAATTGCCTATTGGGGTAGGGCATATATAAAGAATTCCTTTTTCCATATCCATTCTCCTCTATTACTAAAAAAGGCCCTTTCCAGGGCCTTTTTATTTTGTTTATTATTCTGGTTGAGGTGCGTCTACTGGACATACGTTAGCACAAGCGCCACAATCGATACATTTATCTGGATCGATAACATAGATATCTCCTGCGCTTATAGCTTCAGTAGGGCATTCAGCCTCGCAAGCTCCACAAGCAATGCATGAATCATGAATTACATATGCCAAACTTTTCACCCCCTAAACCCTTGTCTCATGCCACGATTTAATTTTATCATTTTACTGCTAATAATTAAAGGGTAATTCTTGTAATTAAAGATTATTTTTGTTCTCCTTAGTCTATCTCCTCTATTTCCTCAATATCCTCCACATCTTCTAAATTTTCTATATTCTCTATGTCATCTATATCTTCCTCTTCTTCTACTTCATAATCGGGGTCCTTTTCATCGGTTAATATTATCTCGTCTACTTTATAATTAACCAATTCCTCCGTATCGTCTTCAAGCTTTACCCTTACTTTAACCATCTGCAATAGGGTAAAAGTTTCTATTACCGTTCCCTTACCTTCAGGGGTTAAAACTATACTGCCTACCGCTGGTATGTTTTTAAGTAACTCTTCATATACCTCCTGTTCATATTTTAGGCAGCACATAAGCCTGCCACACAAGCCGGAGATTTTACTAGGGTTTAGGGATAGGCTTTGCTCCTTGGCCATCTTGATGGAAACTGGCTCAAATTCCCCTAAAAAGGTAGCGCAGCATATGGGCTTACCACAAGGGCCTAGCCCCCCAATCATCTTAGCTTCATCCCTTACACCGATTTGCCTCAACTCTATTCTGGTCTTAAAGATGGCGGCTAAGTCCCTTACCAGCTCCCTAAAATCTACCCTGCCATCGGCTGTAAAATAGAAGATTACCTTATTATTATCAAAGGTATACTCTACATCTATCAACTTCATCTCTAGGCCGTGTTCTGCTATTTTTCTTTCACAAATCTTGAAGGCCTCTTTAGCCTTTTCCTTATTATTCTGATGGATTATAAAGTCTTCCTCCTGGGCAACCCTTATAACCTTCTTTAAGGGTTGGACTATTTCATCTTCTGAAACCTGCTTAGGCCCTACTGTAACGTTACCAAATTCAATCCCCCTAGCCGTCTCAACTACTACATAATCGTCTTTATTTATATCTAAGGAATCTGGATCGAAATAATAGATCTTTCCTGCCTTTTTAAACCTTACACCTACAACTGTTATCATATACTAAACCTCCTGAAATTTTAAAAGCATAGTTTCTATAGCAAGTTGATAATTTACATTTCTATCGATATTCTGTTTAGTTTCTATTATAGTATCTATTATACCATTAATCCTGTCCAATTTTAAATTGGGGATATTTAATATTAATGGAATTTTGTCCTTATTTAGGACTAAATTAGAATCCCTGGTCTCTTGGTATATTATCAAATCCCTAATCCAATAAAGGATAATGTCCAATAATTCATGATAGTCATCTTTGTGTTCTGAAAAGAATTCCATGGAGTTAAATATTTTAGTCTTATCTCCCTGTAATATACTCCCAACAATCTGGATGATCTCATCCCTTTTTTCAAAGAAGGAATCGGATTGACAAAGAGCTATGGCCTTTCCTATGCTCCCCTTGGTAAAATTGGCAATGAAATGGGCTTCTTCCTCAGTCTTTCCATATTTATTGGTCAGGAGATTTACTATCTTTTCACTTTCAATGGGAGTAAACTTAACTATCTCACATCTAGACAAAATGGTAGGTATAAGGTTGTTGCTATTATGGCTTATGAGGATGATATTGATATAGGATGGGGGCTCCTCTAAAGTCTTTAACAAGGCATTTTGTCCTTCTATCCCTATGTCATGGCTATCGTCTATGATTATGATCCTCCTTTTACTCTCATAAGGAGCCTTATTCATATCCTTTATCAAATCGTCTATTAGCTTTTTCTTAATCAAGCCCTTTTCAGGCTCTATTAATATTAAATCTGGATGATTCCCACTATCGAATTTCAAACAAGATTTACATCTATTGCAAGGAGTAAGGTCTTCTTCCTTGCAGAGTAGGGTTTTTGCAAAGGCTAAGGCTACCTTCTTTTTTCCTAAGGAACCTTCTCCTTCAAATAGATAGCAATGGGATAGATGCCCCCTTTCTATAGCCTTTTGTAAATTTTTTATAATTCTTTGGTGTCCAACAATGTCGTTGAAGTCCATAAAATCCTCCACCGTTATATCTTCATAAAGTCTTCCATATCAAGTATGAATATATTGGCAGCCCCTACCGTTACTTCCTTTTCACCATTTTTCACCTTTTTGCCTTTACATTCCTCTTTTATAATCTCTATTACCTCATCAACTTTTTCAGTTTCGACCCCTATTAAGAGGGTGGTGTTTCCTGATTTCAAAAAACCTCCTGTAGATGATAGCTTTGTAGTTCTATAATTTTTTGCTGTAAGGCTTTTTATTAGCTTTGGTGAAAATTCATTCTGTACTATAGCTATTATCAACCTCATCTAAATCCCTCCAAAGACATTCTTTGATATTTCTAAATTCTTAGGTGTTCTACCACATCTAATATGAATAGGGTAGCCCCTCCAATTTTAACTTCCAATGGATATGGCATATAGGTTTCCCCTGGCATATTGACCGTCAATAAAGATGTGGTCATTTCCCTTGTTTTACAGTTATCCTCTATTATCCTTATTACATCCTTCACCTTTTCATCCTCAACACCCATTAAAAGGGTGGTATTGCCAGATTTTAAGAATCCTCCAGTAGAGGCTAATTTGGTTACCCTATATTCATTTTCAGTCAAATCATCTATTAGGCCTGGAGCATCTTGGTCTTGAACGATGGCAATTATAAGTTTCATTCCACACCCCTCCTTTTAAGAATTTTCTCTATATGGCTAATGCTCTGCTTAAATACTTCCTCTATGGGTTTAGTGGCATCTATTATTTGAATATCCTCTGGATATTTGTCTAATAGTTCCATATACCCATCATATACCTTTTTGTGAAAGTCTACCCCTTCCTTTTCCAGTCTATCTCCCCCTTTTTTTGAAGTCTTCCTCTGTAGAGTAGTGGCTGGGTCTACATGGAAGAAGAGGGTTAAATCTGGCCTAAGGCCTTTAATGGCAAAGTCGTTTATAGCCTTTACCCTTTCTATTCCCAGTCCCCTCCCTACACCCTGATAGGCTAAGCTGGATAGTATAAACCTTTCACATAGTACGATTTGCCCCTTTTCTAAGGCTGGCAAAATCTTTTCGTGGACGTGCTGTCCTCTAGATGCAGCATATAAAAGGGCTTCCGTTTCAAAGGCCATATCTTGATTATTATCATCCAATATTATATCCCTAATCCTTTCACCTATCGGAGTTCCTCCTGGTTCTCTGGTCCATAAAATATCTAAATTTTTCTTCCTCAGATGGTCGGCTACCATTTTCATGATGGTACTTTTGCCTGACCCATCTGGTCCTTCTAAAGTAATAAATATTCCCTTCAACATCTAGTCATTCCCTTCTTAGTCTATTACTTCTATTTTTTCTTTATTATAGCCTATTAATCCGATTATTTCTATTCCTTTATCCATTAAGAATTCTAAATAGTCCACTAGACCTTCTGTAATCCTTTCTCCTGGGCATAGAAGGGGGATACCTGGTGGGTAAGGAATTATAAAGGCTGCCGAAGTCTTTCCTATGCTTTGCTTTAAATCTATCACCCTCTTGGACTTATAAAAGGCCTCATATATAGGGAGCATTATTTCTGGTTTAAATATGTCAACTGCTTGGCTATATTCCTGGTGACAATATTCCCTATCAGCTATATCCATCAGGGCTTCCTTCAATAGCTGAAAATCCCTCTTTTCGTTCATAAGGCTTGCCAAAGCTAAGCAGTATCTATCATCCTCCATCTCCAGATAGATATTGTAATCCCTTCTTAAGATTTGGCTTACTTTAGGTGCTGGTATTCCGTCTATGGCAAATAGTATTTTAGTTATATCCTTGTCAAATATGCTTTTATCCTCTTCATCCCCTGTAAAGACATGGATTCTATCCTTTTCATTCAGTTGCTCTGTTAGCTCTTCTATAAATAGGATATTCCTTTCTAACCTCTCCCTTCCTTCCCCTTCCATATAGGCCCTTGCTATTTCTAAGGATGCCATAAATAGATAGGAAGGACTGGTGGTTTGGTAAAGGGAAGACATGGATTTTAATTTTTCTATATCTACCCGCTTAGAGCCCACATGAATCATGGAGGTTTGAGTAAAACTTGGTAAAGTTTTATGTATGCTTTGGACGGATAGGTCTGCTCCCCCTTCTAAAGCAGACATAGGCAGTCGTTCGGAAAAGACAAAATGGCTTCCGTGTGCCTCATCTACTAATAATATTCTATCATATTTGTGGACTATATCTGCTATTGCCTTTATATGGGAACAGATGCCGTAGTAGTTGGGATAGGTTATGACTACCGCCCTTATATTGGAATCCTCTTTAAGCTTCTTTTCTATGGCCTTTGGGTTTACTCCTGTGAAGAGTCCATATCTTTTATTGTAGTTGGGATAGATATATTCTATATCCAACCTATTTAATATGGCCCCGTTGTAGATGGACCTGTGGGAGTTTCTTTGGATTAGTATCTTATCTCCTGGCTTAGTTATGGCAGCTAAGGCTATGTAGAGGCCTCCTGTAGTGCCGTTTACGGAATAGAGGGTTTCCTTGGCCCCAAAGCTTTTAGCCGCTAGCTTCAAGCTTTCAGCTATAACCCCACTAGGGTCATGAAGGTTGTCCAAGCCAGGCAGTTCAGTTAAATCTATTTGAGGTATCAATTCCTTCCAATTGGCTAAAGTGTTCTTCCCCTTATGGCCAGGGGTATGGAAGGAGATGGGTTTTTCCCTTGTCAGTTTCTTAAGCTCATCTAAAATGGGTGTTTTCATAGAGTCCACCTTCCTATCAAATAAAATCAAAAATTTAACCCCGCCTTTACTTAACGGGGTCTAAGTTTGTCCTCTGATATATATATTCTTTTAAAATCTCCTTTACTAATTCCTTATAATAATCGTATTTCTTATGGGAAATAGGAGTATTAGCAATAGCCCTAAAACAGTCCATGCAGAGGTTGGTTCCAAGAAGGTTTATGCTACTCTCTCCCTTTTCATTACAGAGTTTACAATACATAAAATCAGCCCCTCGACAACTTGTTTACTAGGATTATTGCCCTATTATTATATATTATTCACAATAATCCCCTTTGTGCTTGGCTAGAAGAATTTAATATACTATATTTATTTTCTGGCCACATTTAGTACATTGTCCGCCTTCTATACCTTTTATTTCACCCTTGTCGTATCTGTTTACAATCTGATTCATGCAATTAGGACAATAGCTGTTATTATCAACTCCCCATACATTGCCTATATACACATAATCCAGATACTCCCTGGCAATCTTCTTTGCCTTTACCAGGGTATCATAGGTAGTTTCTGGCAACTTCATCTTATAGGCTGGGAAGTATTTAGACAAATGGAGGGGTATGGATTTGTCGATACTGCTTATCCATTTGGCTAACTCCTCTATTTCCTCATGGCTGCTATTTTTTCCCTCTACTATCAGGGTGGTAATTTCTACATGGGTTTTGCCTACTGCCTGCTGGATAGTCTTTAAAACCGGTTCTAAACTACCCTTACATATGGTTTTATAATAATCGTCTCTTATGGCCTTTAAGTCTATGTTCATGGCATCTATATGGGGTAGTAGCCTTTCTAATGGTTCCTCATTGATATAGCCATTGGTTACTAAAACATTTTTTAACCCTTCCCTCCTTGCCAGCTTGGCCATATGGTAGACATATTCATAGGATATGGTAGGTTCATTGTAGGTATAGGCAATTCCAATGGACCCCCTAGCCCTGCCCAATATTATTACATCCTCATCCTCTATTTCCATAGTTAGAGATTCTTCATGGGCTATTTCCCAGTTTTGACAAAAATCACAGGCTAGATTACAGCCAAAGCTTCCAATGGATAGTATGTTAGAGCCGGGATAGAAGTGGTATAGGGGTTTTTTTTCTATGGGATCGTAAGCATAGGATGTAATCTTCCCATAGTTTAAGGAAATCAAGGTCCCCTCTACATTTTTTCTGACCCTACATATGCCCGTATTGCCATCCTTGATTATGCATCTATGAGGACATAAAAGACATCTTACTAGATTGTCTTCCATTTTTTCATAATACATGCATTCCATAATTTAAACCCCCTTAAAAATGCCTTATTACCTCAAAACGCTCTAGCTTATAATCCTCATACTCCGATATATTGGCTTTTTGTAGAGCAATTTTAACCTGCTCTTGTGGAGTGTCTACTCCTTCTATATTAGGAAGTAAAAGCCCCCTTCTAAAGCCTTTAGATACTATTACTCCGTATTTTTCCACATCTAATTCCTCCATTGAGCTAATGGGTTCTGGCTCCATTAAGACATCTACTGAATAGATCAGGTAGGGTAGTTCCTCCTCCTCAACGGGCTCAAAGCGTGGATCCTTCATTCCAGCGCTGATGGCATTTTCTATTATCTCCAAGGCTATATTCCCTTGGGTTGGCTCTATAGTCCCTATACACCCTCTTAACATGCCGTCCTTCTTGAGGGTGACGAAAACTCCAGCCCTATTTGTTAAAAGCTCCTGGCTCAATCCTTCAGGAATTTCAATCCTCTCTTTATGTTTAACATAATGTTCTAAGCTTAGTCTAGCCAGTTTTACATATTCATCTTCCCCTTGTCGAGCTTTAAGGATCCTTTCCTCCTCTATCCGGGTTATTTCATCTATTATTTTCTCTTCCTTATCATCTAATACCGTAAACTTAGCATTACAGTAGCCTACTCCAAAGGGGCCTTCATAGGACACTACTTGTGGTATAGTCTTAAACCCATCTATAAAGCCTGAAAGGATCATTAAAGTCCTAAGGCCACACTCCCCGGCCTTTTCACTTAAGCTTAGATCGAAGGTTACAATGGATTTAAAATCGCCTTTTTCCAAAAGATTAACAATTTGTTTATCGAATTTTTCGCCATAGGGTGAATAGGAATAGGGACCACTATGGGATAATTTGTGGGATAGATCTCCACTAGCAATGAGTATGGCACTTTCCTCTGATTTTAGAACTACTTCCTGCAGTAGTTGGCCAAAGCCATATAATTTTTTAGGAGATAATAGGCCGTAGGTTATGTGGATAAGTTTGAAGTCCTTATATAGCTTATCCACAAAATATAGGGGTACTAATGCACCGTGATCCAATTTTAGGCTAATATTAAAGCTTTCAGCCAGATCTTTATTAACATTGGCAACGGGGATATCTTTCTTACCGCTTTCCAGCAAAATATCCTTAACCAATCCTAGATGGTTTTCAAACTTTAACCTTACATGGGCTGCTCCAAAGTCTCCAAAATCCCCTTCCAATGTGGGACTTGTGGATATGGATATGGCATCTCTAAATAAGGGACCATGAGGTGTAACAAGGATTATGGTGCTAGGCTTTTTCTCTCCTATATCCCGAGCTAATGCTTGGCAGCCTTCCAAGGTCTTTATTGCCTTTTTCCTTTCCTTCCCACCTACTTCTTCGATTATAATGGGAGGGTGTGGAAACAAATAGGCTGATAATATTTTACCCATTTTTTTCACCCCTTTTTTTTGCCATTTTCCTTAACTTCCTTAGCATATCTTGATTGGGAGAAAATAAAAAGCTAATCTCCTTGTCATTGGATAGACAACTTCCTATATAAACCCCTTCCCCTTTTTTGTCGAAGGTAAAGTTGTAGTCATATTCTTCCCTCTTATTATAGGATTTAATTGAAGTTAGATCCGCTCCATCTATTCTAAGGATTAAAAACTTCCTCCTTCCTATTACTCGAAAGAATAAAAGCTCATTGCCCTCTATTAAGTATAGGTAATTTGAGAAATACTTAATCAATATATAGCTACAACTTACAACCACCAGTATTATGGTTAGTATAGTGGATACATAAGGGGAAAGACCTTCTATATATCGGTTTATTAGGAATATTGTGAAATCTACCAATATTACAAAAGTCAGTATTATAACCAATAGTTTAAGGAAGGGCCTTTTTTCCCTCTCTATCAATTGCTCCATCGACATTCCCCCCTTAACCCTATTTTAATGGAACTTATAGATTATAGCAAACAAAAAAACAGATAAGCATATATGCCTATCTGTTCCATTCCAATTAAACTATATTATTCTTCGTCTCCTGCTTCTTCATCGCCAACTACTGGTACATCAGCTGCATCTACATCTGCTTCTGCATCTTCTTCCTCATCTACAGCTGGAGCTGCAGCTTCTACTAGACTAGCTATTACGTCGTCTGCTTCTCTGAATATGGTTATATCTTCATTGGTGAAAATTTCTAGATCTGATATAAGGACAGGTTTGTTAAAGTCAATATTGGATACGTCTACTTCTACAGATTCAGGAATATCCTTCGGGAAACATTCGATTTCGATTTCGTCTAACTGTTGAACCAATACTCCATCTGTCTGTTGGATATTTTCCCTACCTATTAATGTAATAGGAACGGTTAATTTAATCTTTTCATCCATCTTAAGTTTTTGGAAATCCACATGTAAGAATTGATTCTTAAATGGATGAGTTTGTACCTCCTTAATTAATACAGGTGATACATCTCCATCTAATTCTAAATCTATCATAGTGGTTGTGCCTGCAATATTATAAACTCTAGTAAAATCCTTTCCAGAAACTTGGATATGTTCCGTATCTTCATTTTTACCGTATACAACACCTGGAATTAAGCCTTCTTGACGAAGCTTATCAACTTTATTCTTTCCTACCCCTGTCCTTCTTTCAGCTTGTATTTTAATTGCTGCCATGTTGCTACCCCCTCGCTATTTATTTGTATATTATATTTATACCAGATATAGAGAATATTTGCAAATTTAAGGCTAAAATCATAAAATATGTTGGATTATCAATAGTAATAAAATACCCGGTATACCAAAGACTCCTGCAATTACAGCAGTCAAAGGATTTATCACTATGCTTATACCTATAAAGCTACCTATTAGGTTTACCATCAGTAATAGAATTCCTCCCAAAACCCCATTCACTATTAACTTTACTATCAGCTTAATGGGAATTACCAAGGCTATGCCCACAATATATAGTAAGAATAAGCCAAATACGAAGGCCAATAAGGAACCAATCTCCATTATATCCCCCCTCATTAACTCTATATTATATAATAGGGGACAAGTCGAGTAAATATTACCTAATATTTCTTTCCTTTACCTTTTTAAGTAGGTAGATGTATTTAATCTTAGAGGCCTCTAGTTCATAGATGGCATGGTCTACTAGATCTGGGTCTGATACCGATTGGAAATAAACCTCCTTATTCTTCCATTCCTCGTGGGCCTTTTTTAAGCTCTCTATCATCTTTTCATCTTCCGTCTTTTCTTCTGCCTTGAATTTACTAGATAAGAGATTTACATATTCTAAAATCCTTTGGGCCTTTTTTCTATAATGATCTTTTGGTCTATCCATGAATATCCCCCCATGTTTTTATTATCTTATCTTTGCCAAAAACATAGGGGTTTATACTATCCTTTACAATGTCTACTGCACTCAGCCTTTCTGTTAAGGCATACTATTTGGTCTGACTTACACAGGGGACAGTTGGACTTGTCCCTTATAAAGTTGATTTTATAGGTAGCCTTACAAAGGCTACACTGGAATTGGCAGGATTGGAAGGCAAAATCTCCTCCTTTTATTTGGAGGGGTAAACCCTTTACTAAGGCTTCTGCCACCTTCTTCCTGGCCCCTTCCAAAATATTTTGGAAGGTTTGTCTTGACACTTCCATTACATGGGCACACTCCTGCTGGGATAGGCCCTTTAAATCCTTTAACCGAAGGGCTTCCAACTCCTCTAACCTTAATATTATTCCTTCTTTTTCTCCACCTTCCTGGCCTTGGGGCAAAAATAAGTTTATATGGGGAAGAAATTCTATTTTTCTACACTTAACTGGTCTTGCCATATTAACCTCCCTTATGTTCAGTTGAAGGTATTAATTATCTTAGTGCTTATACTATTAAAGATATCCTTTACCTCTTCTGACAGTTCTGAATTGCCGTTGACGGATATATTGGCAATATCCTTACCCATAGGCAGCTCACCCAATAGGTCTAGCTGGTATTCTTGAAGGAAGTTTTCCGTATTTTCCCCTTCAAATATCTGGATTTTCTTCTTGCAATCGGGACATAATACATAGCTCATGTTTTCAACTACGCCTAAGACTGGTATGTTTAGCCTCTTAGCCATATTAACAGCCTTTGCTACAATCATGGAAACCAAATCTTGGGGTACAGAAACCATTATTATGCCAGATATGGGGATGGATTGCATAACCGTTAAGGCCACATCTCCCGTTCCTGGCGGCATATCTATGATTAGATAATCTAATTCTCCCCATAATACATCAGTCCAGAACTGCTGGACTATGCTGGATAGAATAGGTCCTCTCCAGATAACTGGCTTATCCTCTTCATCCATCAGTAGGTTTAAAGACATTACCTTAATACCATCTTGGGTGGTTATGGGAATTATTCCGTGTTCGTTAGCTGTAGCCCTTCTTCCCTCTATCTGGAACAGCCTTGGAATACTTGGACCTGTAATGTCAGCATCCATAACTCCTACCTTATATCCTTTATGGCTTAAGTCCTTGGCAATTAAGGCAGAGATAGTGGATTTGCCTACTCCACCCTTACCGCTCATTACACCTATGATATTCTTTACAAAATTATAGGGATTATTCTTTATGGTACAAGTATCTTGAGATGTACAATTATCCTTTACTGGGCAATTATTGCAATCGGCCATTTTTATCTCCTTCCGTAACTTATTGGCATATGCCAATAATATTGTAACCTTATTTTAAGCTGGTGTCAATAATACCAGACTTAATTTCTATTCTGTCTATATTTTCTATTATAGAACTTTACAATATAAATAATTTTCTTAGTCTTTTACATATATATAATGATATGGTAGTATTTATAAAAGGGATTTAATGGAATTATTTTCCATAAATCCTTTTTTGTTGATAATTTATAATTGAGGTGATTTTAATATTATGAGTGGTATAGCTGGGGTTTGCCATAGGGAAGATAGTTATGAGTTGGTGAAAGATATTTTGGAAAAAATTAAACACAGAGGCCCTGACAACACCAGCATAATTCCTTTAAATGGAATAGCTTTAGGTCAAAACTGTTTTCCAGGTGAAAAGGTAGGAAGGGGCCAGAATATTGTTGCTGTAATCGGCGGTTTTCAAAGGATCGATAGAATGACCATGGCTCATTCCTTAGATGTGGATATACCTATTATGAATAACGAGGTAGTCGAGTTTGCCTATAGTCTACCTATAGAATGGAAAATCTATGAGGAAGATGGCAAGAAAATCGAAAAATGGATTTTACGCAGGGCTTTTGAAGGAGAAAAAAATCCAAGCTTAAGTTTTAAGCTTGGATTTTATATATCCTAGTTAGAAACCTTCCTCCTTGGGATTTTCCCTCTTTATTAAAAGGGTGGATACTAAAGCAGTCAATGGAATGGTTAAAACCAACCCTATGCTTCCAGAAAGGGACCTAACTATCTCCGTTGCAATAATATCTAGGTTGATTACCTTTATCAGAGAGGTTTCATAAGCCATGAATAGGAGTAATAGGGGAATAGAGCTACCAGTATAGGCCAATATAAGAGTATTGGTCATGGTACCCATTATATCCTTTCCTACATTCATCCCGGAATTGAAGAGTTCCTTCCTTGTAAAGTTTTTATTGGCATTGTGGATCTCCTCTATGGATGAAGCTATGGACATTCCCACATCCATTATGGCCCCTAAGGCTCCCAGTATTATACCGGAGAATAATAGACCCCTAAAATCGAAATCCACCCCTTGGGGGATAAACATCAGCATGGTAGCTTCTTCGCCGCTAAGGCCCGTTAACCTTACCTGGCTGCCTACAAAATAGGCTATTATTCCAGCAATAATCACACCGCTAGTAGTCCCTACAATGGCAGATATGCTCTTAACATTAAGGCCTGAAATGATTAGAATGGTGATTAGGGTAATTAATATGGAAGCTAAAACAGAAATAGGTATTGGGTTTATTCCCCTTAACATCAGGGGAAGCATTAGCTTTAAAATTATAAAAACAGTTATAGCTAAGGTTATTACCGCCTTAATCCCCTTTTGTCTGCCTATGAAGATTATCAATAGTATGAATAAAGCTAATAGATAGGATATATAGCTCTGCCTAGCATAGTCAGATATGTAGACTTCTACAAAACCATCTTCATATTCTTCAATTCCCACTACTACCTTATCCCCTGCTTTCACTGGAATATCATAGGCCATATTATGGGATAGGTGGTTTTCCACATGGACCGTTTGACCTTTAAATTTCCCGCTAAGAATTTCAACTCTTACATATTGAACTTGGGCTGTTATGCCCTCTACTTCTTCAATTTTCTCCCCTTCCTCTACTTCTAAAACTACAGCCCTTTCCATATGTATTTCAGTTGGCTCCATATATTCCCCTTGCGCCTTTAAAGGGAGTAATAATATCAGTAGAAGGAAAATCCATATCCCCTTTTTCATATTAAACCTCCAATATTTTATTGCTATGAATATTATAATATATTAGACCCCATTTACATTCAATCTATATATAGGTGTCGAAGCTTAAAAAATTTCATCAATTTAACCCTGATTTCGTCAATTTCCTCCCTCAGCTCCGGCGAAAGGTATATCCTAATGCCATCTGAATGATACAAATGGTAGGAGGATTCATCTTCAGGTTTTCCCAACTGAACCGATGGTTGCAAGGAAGTTAGTCATCCCTTGGGAATCAGGCTGAGTTCGATAGTGATAGCCTTATCCTCACTGGCCTTTTCTATATATTCCCTGGCTTTTCTATCGATAAGGATTTCCATCTTTATTCCTTCCCTTCCTCTTTTATCCTATTATACTACAGAGGGGTATGATGTCAACGGGAATAGTTAAGCCCTTGATTTGATTCTTTTTATTTATCAGCTGCATATAAATAACTATATAATAGGGAAATAATTAGAGGTGGTCTTTTGAAGGAAAGGGATTTTGTACAGGGTTCCATGATTTTGCTTGTGATAAACTTCCTGGTACAGACAATCGATTTTATTTATGATGTCATGTTGTCCAAATTCATCGGGGCTGAGGCCATGGGTCTATTCCAAATGGCCATGTCCATATTAATGGTCTTCTTAATAGTGTCTACCGTTGGAATCCCAACGGCTGTATCTAGATTAGTGGCAGAGTATAACTCTAGGAAGGATAGCTATGGAGTAGATAAGACATTTAAGGTTGCCTTTGTTATGACCTTGATTCTATCCTTAATATTTAGCAGCATCATAGTGATATATGGAGAGGATATTTCAATAAGGGTATTTAAAGATGAAAAAATGGTTCTTGGGCTATACCTTTTAATACCAGCCATAATAGTCATATCCATAAGCTCTATTATTAGGGGGTATTATTATGGCTTAAAATTGGTGATGATCCCTAGCATCTCCCAGATAATCGAATATGTTACCAGATTTGTAATTATACTAGGGTTACTCTATTATATATATCCTGTTAAACCCTTTTATGGAGCCCTCATCGCCTTAGCTGGAATTAGCGTTGGAGAGATATTCGATTTGATCTGGCTTAATTTTATGCTCAAGACCTGGAAGAGGAAAAAAATCATTAAATCCAATATAATTCCTCTTAAGGTCATAGTGAGGCAAATCATACCAATAGCCATACCCCTAGGCTTGTCTAATCTGTTGAATGTGATCCTTAGGTTTTTAAATTCTTTATTAATGCCTCAAAGGCTTATGAAGATAGGCTATTCCCATACAGAAGCCGTGGCCACCTTTGGAAGGATTACTGGTATGACCATGCCCTTAATCACCCTCCCTTTCATGATAACATCAGCCATGGTAATAAATCTGGTTCCAAATCTATCGGAACAGATGGCTTTGAAAAACTATGGGGATGTAAAGAGGAATACTCTATTTTCCATCAAGATAACCCTAATGGGGGCCATTCCCCTAACGGGCTTATATGTATTCTTTTCTGAACCATTGGGGTTTTTACTCTATAGGGATTTGAAGGTGGGAAAATTTTTAAGTATTATGGCCTATGGAACTTTATTTATGGCCTTGCAGCATACCCTATCAGGGGTCTTAAATGGTCTGAAAAGGCATGTAGCAGTTACCCTTCATAGGATTTTAGGCATGCTGATTCAAATCCTTGCCATATACTATCTAGTAGGCAACCCCCGTTTTGGAATTAATGGTTTTTTCCTAGGATTCCTAACATCGGGAGCTACTGTAGTTTTATTGGATGTAATAACTATTAGGAAGATGATGAAATTGAAAGTAGATTGGCTTGATATAGTCATTAAACCCCTATTAGCTACCCTTATTATGATTTTTGTTATCCACCATGGAACTAATCTATTGTTTGGAATTGGAGTCAATTACTCCTGGGCTTTTCTATTAAGCCTGGTCATGGGGACTTTATGCTACCTACTCACCCTATATGTAAGCAAAGCTATTCCTAAAAATCCACTTAGGAGGCTAATAGGAAATAATTGATAAATATGTAGAAAAGAAGCCAGGCAGTATTTTTTACCGCTTGGCTTCTTTTAAATACTCCAGTATTCCTTTCTTTATAGCATAGGCTAGTTTTCCCTTATAGCCCTCATCCTTTAATAGCCTATTTTCCTCTGGATTGGTAATAAAGCCTGCCTCTAATAATATTCCTGTATATTTAGGCTCTCTTAGTATGTAAAAGTCCTCATATAGCACTTCAGCCCTCAAGCTTTCATCCTTCAAGAATTGGCCGTATAGGTAGGTATCTATTGCTTGGGCTAGTTTCTCCGCCAGTTCTCTACCATCTTCCGAGCCAGGATAATGGTAAATCTTTATTCCCCTAGCAGAAGGACTTGTGCTGGAATTGACATGGATGCTTACATAGACCACAGGCCTGTTAGCATCTATTATAGCCCTTCTGGCATCTAAATCCCTTCTATATCTGGAGGCCTTTATCTGGCTTAGTTCTTCTAGGGATTCATCCCTTTCCCTAGTCATTATTACGTTGAAGCCCTCCACTATTAATTCCTTTTTCAATTTAATAGCTATGTCCAAATTGATATCCTTTTCCAAAATATCTCCCCTTTTGCCAGTACCTCCATCTATTCCACCATGGCCCGGATCCACTACAATGGTCTTTACGTTTGGCTTGTGGTTAAAGACATCAATTACCCTTTGATTTGTAAGTATCACATAAGCTAGTAAAATAAGAGCTAGTAATCCTATCAAAATTATGGCCATCCTATTCAGCTTTATTACATACACTCTTGGCTTTCTTACCATCTTTCCTCCCAAAATGCTTATATTACAATTATTTTATTAACCATCTCCTAAAGTTAGAACAAAAAGGAGAAAAAGAGTTTTTTGACCCTTTTTCTCCTTTTCAGTTTAATTTACTACTTGCGTATATTTAGTATGCCTGTTTTTAATATCTCTAAATCTATTCCCATTATGCTCTGTAAGAATTCAATGGGAACATAGGTTGTGGAATTTGTAAGTTCTGGCGCTATGCCTAAGTTTATAGGTCTACCCTTTAGGGTATAGCTTTCTTCCCCTATTGTAAGGCTTATTAAGTAATCATCTTTTGTTAAATCAACAGTCCTAGTATCGGTAATCCATTTAACTTGGTATCCTAACTTTTCAGCTAGCTGCCTTAGAGGTACCATGATTACCTCCTGACTATTCTTATAGATTGGACTGTTAAGCTTAAGCTCCTCTTGCTCTATTGAGATTTTATCCCAAACGCTTATTTCCAATTCCTCTTTATCTAACAGGATTATCTTATTAGGAGTAGTTTGGGCTGGAAAACTTTCGGCAACTAGCGTGTAAAAGACAATTAAATGCCTGTTTACTATGTCTTCCTTTTCTATTGAATTCCCTTCCCTATCGATTATAAGGGTATCCTCTGATGGGTTTAATCTCAAAGATTTATCGGAGCTTAAAAGACTCTCATCGAATTTAGATACATAGATTAAATCTGGATTTTCACCTTTCCTTACTACTATAATATCTGCTCCCAGTCTGGGGGGTGCAGTCATCAACATAACTGTATCCTTATGGTAGTAGGTGGTGATTTCCATGCCTAGCTCTAATTCATCCCTAGAGATGAAATCATTGCTTTCATCCTCTAGTAGGATGGTATCCTGTGTAATATATAGGACCATTCCACTATAGGGATCTTCTTCATCATCTGTAACCCAAATGGAAAATAGATTTTCATCCGTACTAATGTCGGCAACCTTTCCATCATATCTAATATAATCTGGTATAATATAGTCTGGAAAATCCAGATCTATTGGATTGTCTATGGGGGTGAAGTCTATTGGCTGATTACCGTCAGCTTCAGTTACTAGGGGACTTAAGACTAGGGAGACTACCAAGGTTAAAATAAGATAGCTTTTCATCCTATCCATTTACAAACACTCCTTTCCCTTTTGCCCCTAGTATACCATATTCTCATAAAAATAGGTTACATAAGGGTTACATAAGGT